>JAAYCP010000177.1 GCA_012729695.1 Actinomycetales bacterium
CCGAAGGGACCGTGATGAGTACTGACCCGATGACTCCCGAGCAGGAGTACGACTTCTACGCCCAGCCGCAGAACCAGGAACCGCAGGGCCCGCCCCGCCGACGCTCGAAGCGGCTGACTACCCCGGTTCCGGTCCGGTTCCCGCCTGAGCTGCTCGACGAGGTTAAGAAGCGCGCCGAGGCTGACGATCGGTCCGTCTCGGCATGGATCCGCCGCGCCGTCGAGCACGAGATCGCCCGATCTGCCTGACTCGCCCTGCCCGACTGGCGGCGGAGAGACGCAGCCTTCGCTTGCCGAGCGCACTCGTGGCCTTCTCCGGAACATCTGAGTTGGCCATTTGGATCGGCGCAGCTCGCCAGCGACGCCGGCAGTCGCGCACTCACGCGCGAACGCGGCGTTGGGGCGCCGGACTTCAATCCTGGCGAGGTGATCGCGGGCTCAGAAATACGCTTACCGAGATTCAAGATCAGGACGTGATCAATGAACTTGAAGCAGATCAGGAAGACGCCGTCAATATTTCCCTCGCCATAGAATGCTCACGACTAGCAGAGGACAAGTCCGTCGAAACGCGCAAGTGCGCCATAGTAGTGCCGCCAAGTGGTGAATGGCGCCGTGGTCTTGCAAGCGCTGTCGGGACCGAAGGCGATTAGCACCTTGACGCGGTAGGAATAGTTGCACGAACTCATCACCTGGACGTACTTGCCAAGGACAGGAGACCACCCCGTTGCCGCTTGAATGCAGACCGGCGGTATCGCCGCAGCCGACATGTCGGTAGACGGTAGGAAGCCATCAGGGTCCACATTCCTGTCGACCTCGGTGCCTACCCATTCAGGCTTCACCTGGCCGTCCACGCCTATTGAAGGTTCCGAAAGCGCATCTGCCTGAGCAGTTGGCGCGACTCCAATCATTGCGACAACAATGAGCAGTGTTGCCAGAACCACGCTCCTCGCTTGTTTGCATACCGTAACCATTCGGTCATTCCTCCCCTTCGCGACGGAAAACCGGCGTCCCACCCACTAACGTACTCCTCAAGTGGTAGATCGTCCATGGAAACTTCGCGGGCCCGCCACCCGCCGTCGTCGTTCAGGCTAGGAATAAACTCCCGCTACTCATTGGCTGTCAAGCCCACTCGAAGTAGATGTCTGATCGCGGCCGATCGACTGAGATCCCTCTCGTGCGCGAACTCATCGACGCTCTTCAGAAGTTCTCCTAATCTAACCTGCACGAGACCACCAACCTCGGGGCGCCCGGGACCTCTCGCAGCTGCACTGCTATCGCCGTCCTGACTGTCGAACCCATGTTCAGCCAGCCACATGGAGGCTTCCTGGTCCGAGAAGTACTCGACCCTCGAGTGGAGAGAGTCGACCTCTACGACTCTGACCCACTCATCGGCACTCGTCCTGTACAGCGTTTGTGGCAAGGCCCACTCCACGATCCCATCGTGACCTCGATGCTCCACGGAAGGCTTCCCGCGATAGACGGTTGCTTCGGTAGGATCAAACCAGCCCACCCTCTGGGGCGGCCTGTTGTCGTCATAGGAGAAGACGGGCATACTTGACATAACCACTCCCAGAATTAAAGATGGCCTTAATCTACGCGGCCCGGGTGTTTGTCGTCAAGGTCTCAGAGGTACACACCGCCTAACAGCGACCCCACCGTGCCCGTTTCTCGGCGGAAGGGACGCGCCCTCATCGGCCCTTGGGCGGGCCATGCCGCCACATGGGCAAATGTGTCGGCGGCATCCGGGTCCCCCGGACCGGTGGCCTCGTCTCGTTGCTGGTCGCTGTATCGATATCGCTCTTGAACCGTGACGATCGAGGAAGGCGTGGCCGCGTTGTCGAAGGACCCCGTCTCAGAGCCGGCCCCGCGGCTCGAGTACGTCCTGAGCAATGAGGACTACGTCGCGTTCAACCTCCACGTGGCCCAGACACACCAACATCACCGCAACGAGCTCTTCCGGTACCGGATCATTGGAGCATTGGTATTGGCGGCCTTCGTGGCCATCGTCGCCGTGACGATGCTCAAGGTCGGCCCCGCGTTCACGTTGTCCGTCTCGGTCGTGGCTGGAGCGCTGTGGTGGCTCCTGCAGCCGCATGCGCTGCGTAGAGCGATCCGGCGCAGCCTTACCCGCATCGCGAATGCCTCGGCACTGGGCGCAACTGGCCCGACTCGGCTCTGGCTGGACGCTGACGGCGTCCATGAACAATGTGCTGGACTGACGACCAGCGCGCTATGGCCAGTCTTGGGGCGGATCGAGGAGTCCGGGGAGCATGCCTACATCTTCGTCTCTCCAGTCGCGGCGTTCGTCGTCCCCAAGCGGGCCGGGACAGAGCGGGTCAACGCCTTCCTGAACTCGGTGCGCGCCTGTCAGCAGTCGATGAACACCTCCTTGGACTCCGCGGGCTGAAGACCAGCCAGCAGTGGTCTTTGCCACAACTGATCCCGCGCGATACGCGGCGGAGTGGGACAGTTCCACACAGAGGCCTCGTACGACCTATGACGCACCCTCATCGATCACATGTCCTCCCCCAGGCGAGCCTCCTGGCACGCGAGCACGCGGCCCCCAGATAGTCGGTGCTTCAGTCAATCATTGCGGTGGAGGCGCTGGACGAGCCTAGATCTTCCGAGAGTCTGGCTCCAAACGCAGCATGCAGTGACGGCCAGGACTGCCGCGGGAACCGGATGTGCCTGCAGATTCGTGCTGGCCCCACTGACAGGCAAATACATCGCGACGGCCGGGATGGTCTGTTGTACGGCAACAGCCGATAGGTAGGCGACCAGTCCGATCAACGGCCCAGCGAAGCTTCCCACGAGCGCAGTGGCAATGAGAGCTAGGGAGGAGAAGAAGGCAACATTGCAGCTGATATCCCACCACCTGGCATCTTGTGGCAGCCTCAGGCTAGCCAACCAAGGGATCGCCGCCGGAACGATGATGGCTACGAAGGCGACCGTTGCCGCACGTCGGCTCAACCGCGGCAGTCCTTGCCTTTCCCACGAGGCGAGTCGTGGTGCGAGAAGCCCTGGCGCTGCGATAGCCAAAAATACAGGCAGGATCTCCCAGACGGGAGTAAAGCGTGGCAGTTGGCTGTCGATCAAGCGGATCTCGAAAACGGTTACGCCGCTGGCCAGAACCACGAGCAGCACTGCGGTGGTTAGGACGAACAGAGCCAGGGTCCCTCGCGCCCTGAGATACAACAACCAGCCGGTTCTCACGGTATGGCAGAGCTGGGCAAACGGCACGATGCTATTTCCGCGGCGGACAGGTGGTAGAGGCTTTGCACTTGGTCTGTAGGCAGTTGCTCAAGCCGCAGAGTCTGTGGTGAGGAGCCACGGACATCGAACTGTGGTGCCATGAAGCCTGCGTTCCGGGCTATCCAAGAAGCGAACGCCTCCGAGACAGCCATGTGGTCCAACAGCGGCGCAACGTCATCGCCGAAGGCGTCACCTCGATGCAGGCAGGCTGGCTGGCCGGCGAGTTGGCTAGCCAGATCTCCCGCAGCCCAATCCAGCCACTGCTGGTCGCTGGCCTCGATGTTGAGCAAGACGAAGTTGTTCGGCAGTTGCTCGCGATCGAGGGATGAATCGTAGAGCCCTGCGACCGGTACGGCAGGCCGATGATCGACGGTGGCCATCACGTTGTCGACCATGCCGTCCAGCGCTGCCAAGAGGTCAACTTTGGCGGGGTGGACGCAAACGTCGATCGGGCCAGCCGAGGAGCACACCGGTACTGGGTTCGCCTCTCGCTGAACCGCAAGGGGGGCCGTTGACTTCGCCACGAAGCCCAACGCCAATGGTGCTGTCAGAGTCAATAGCCCGCCCAACGCCCACGTGTTGAAGACGACAGAACGCTCCGCCACCAGTTGGGCCGATGCCGCACTCAAGGCAAGCGCGCACACGGCGAAGAAGGCGACTCTAAAGCCCGCCACAACCGCGGTCTCGTAAAACCCTGCCGCAGGGGTCGACAGCCGCAGTGGCGCCAGCGCAGGTCCCCAGGTGTCCACCATGAGAATGACTCCGAAGGACGCCACAACTGCGCCGAGTACCGACGCGGTCCGCGGCAGGCCGCACCCGATCAAGTATCCAAGCGCCCCAAAGGCCAGTAGCACGGCAATCGAACCGAGCAGCACAAGTGGATTGAGCGCACCAGTTCGAGCCTGAATCGCGGTCCAGGTTAAGACGGGCAGCAAGCCCAATAGATGGCCGCACGCCGCCGCTACACCCAGCAGCGTGAGTTGAGCCCTCACTACCCGAGGGCCCGATCGAGCGGCCGATGGCGGGCATAGCAGGCTCCTGGGGCCAAGATATCTCCCAGCAACCCAGGCGCCCCATGCGGCAAACCACGGCCCGCCGTAGAGAAGCGATTCGCGTGTGGCAGCGGAGACCGCCACCCAATCCGCGTAGGCCCACCTCGCCAGTGGTAGCGAGTTGATCATCGCTAGAACAGATAGGCCCAGCGAGACCGCTGCCAGCACCCAGACCGGAACCGCAAGGTGGTAACGACTTCTCATCCCTCCGGTCGTCGCCCCCCTCGCGAATGCAGCACACGCATGTATCCTTCACCGAATTCATTCACTGTCACCGCCTCTTTGCTACCCACCTTGAGCGAGCCCTCCCCGAATTCTGTTAACTCCTGAGGCGTCCCCATGAAAACCAACCCGCCCTCGTCCAAGACTGCTATTTGGCGAGCGATCAGCGCGAGGTCCTCGTGCAGGTGGCTCGCGAAGAGCACCGTGCGATCCAGCGTTGCTGCTTCGAGGGAGGCTTTGAACCGGCGGCGTTGTTCAGGATCTAGGCCCGAGGTGGGTTCATCGAGGAGGAGGACCGCTGGGCGGTGCGCAATGGAGGCAGCTAAACCCAATCTCTGACGTTGGCCGCCGGAGAGCTGACGTACCCGGTCCTTGGCCCGTCCCCCAAGATCTACTACCTGCAAGGCTTCATTTGCGTGCGACACTGCGGCCTCAGCTGGAATGCCGTTCGCCCAGGCCGCGTACGCAACTGTGTCTATGGCGGTCATCCCGCCTGCTAGGTCGAACCGCTGCGGCAGCCAACCGATGAGTTCGCGCGCGGCTCGCCGCCCAGATCCAGTTCCCAAGTCGTGGCCCCCGATCCACGCCGCACCCGCGGGAATCCGCACCGCTGTCGCCAAGACTGCAAGGAGAGTGGTCTTGCCGGCGCCGTTGGGCCCTAAGACACCGGTGATGCCGTAGGGGACCGCCATCGAGATTGCCTGGAGGGCGTTGCGACGCCCAAATTTGACAGTTAAGTCGCGGGTCTGGACGATCGCAGCAGAGTTCTCCACCCCTAACAGGACAACGTCCGATTGGCAGAGCGTGAGTACTGGCCAGTTTCACTCGAGGTCTGGGTGAAGTACGCCTGCCCCCCCGAGCATCCGTGAGGCGTCCAAGTTATGTTCGTGACCCGTCCACCGCGGTGCGCGGTCACCCCATCAGGTCCCCATCGGTCATACTTGAGGTAGGTCTGGACACTGACGGTCGAGGCGCACCCAGCGCGACCACCCGTTCCGCCGACCTCGTAGCTGGTGAACATCGTAGGGGTGTAGGAGAAGACATCGCAGGCAGCTGGAGCCGACCATGCCGAAGAGAGCAGGAAGCCCCCCGGCAAACAGAGCGCAACTGCCAAGCCAACCCGCTTCATCTGGCGCTTCATACAAACCCCTCCTCGGCCAAGCCCACCTCGGTGATCTGCACGCTACTCCAGAACATGCCTGGCCTCAAGGATGCGACGAGACTCACCGAAACTGCCCGCGAAACAGGGTGTGATGCTCCTATGCGTTGTCAAGCGGCGGTGAGCCATTGGCGGTAGCGGTTGGCGAAGTCGTCGTCGCGGCGTCGGCCGAGTTCGAGTTCGCCGACTCGGGAGGGCCATACGCCCAGGGCGGCGGCCACGGTGGTGAGGGTGATGTTCTTGGCTTGGCGGGCGGGTCTCAGGTCGGAGTAGTTCGGTACGGCACAGTTGCCGATCAGGGCTTGGAAGACCTCGCGGGCGATGGCCCGTTTGAGGGAGCGGTACACCGCTGGGACGGTCCAGCCCTTCTCGATGCGGCTGTCGCGGTAGGCGCGGGTGGCGGGGTCGTTGCTGACCCGGTTGGTCGCGATGCGATGCAGGGCGGCGTTGGCGTGGCGGTCCCCGCCTCGGGAGAGCCGGTGCCGGTCGGTGCGTCCGGAGGAGACCGGGATCGGCGCGGTGCCGCACAGGGCCGCGAAGGAGGGCGAGGAGCGGAGCCGGTCGGGGTTGTCGCCGGCGGTTAGAAGCAGCTGGGCACCCACGACGGGCCCGACACCCTTGATCGCCATCAGCGCCGGATCGCTGCGGTCGCGCGGGCGAGCATCCGGGTCTCGAGGTCGGCGATCTCCTCGCCCAGGGCGCGGTGTCGGCGCGCTAGGGTCCGCAGTGCGTGCAGGGTGTCGGCGTGGTCGAGGTCGTGAACGGTTTCTGGTCGTGTACTGGCAAGGGTGGCAACGAGTTTGGCGTCGGGCAGGGCGCGGTAGCGGTCCCGGACGTCGGCGCTGGTGTTGACCAGGACGGCCTGGATCTGACGGAACGCGGCCTGCTGGGCCTTGACCGCCGAACGGCGGGCGATGGTCAACGCCCGCAGCGGCTCGATGCTCGCGTTCTTCGGGGCTGTGGTGGCCTCCCCGGAGAGCACCGAGCGGGCGGCGCGGTAGGCATCCAGGACGTCGGTCTTGCCTTGCCGGCGTCGCTCGGCCGGGCGGGTCCGGTTCACCTCGACGACGCGGATGCCGGCTTTCGTCAACGCCGCGGTGATGCCCACCCCGTAGCTGGAGGTGCCCTCGACCCCGACCGCCGAGAGGGGACCGTGCTCGATCAGCCCGGCCACCGCGCGGCGGTACCCGGACTTCGTGGTGAGGAACTCCCGGTCGGCGACCGGCTGCCCGGTCTCGGTGATGACGGCGACGTGGATGGTGTCCTTGTGCGAGTCGATCCCGCCCAAGCGCGTAGTGGTGTTTGCCATGATGGTGCTGGCCCTTCTCCGAATCCGATGGGTCGGCACCGGCCGGGCGGTCAGACAGGACATGCACCAGGCTCGCGTCACCGGGCCAGGCTCGTATTAGGTCATGCCCGACCGGCCGGTGCACGCACGGTGAGGGCCGGACTGATCAGTCCATCGGCAACCCAGCAGGGCACCAGTCAGGCAACGGGTCACGACCCTCACCGCGGCCATACCACCATGCATGTCCGATGAACGGTGTTCCCGGGGTCTTCATTACAGCGTCTCGGCCGCCGGCATGCGCTCAGCGAAGGTGACGGCGAAGGCGTTGAGTGCGGGCTCAGGACAGTCCGAGGGAGTGGCATCCCCGGGCGCCTACGACGACCTGCTCGGCGACGCGCTGCAAGACACGAAAACAGCCATCGGACCCGCTCTCACCGGCTCATCAGGGCGCAGCGCCGCTGCTGCACAGTGGGCGCAGAGCCCATCCGGTGCCACGCGCGATAGCGGCGGAGTGCTTTCACTCGGTGGCGCGATACAGCCGAGTTCGATGAGTACCTTGCCGCTGTCGGCGCAGGGACGGATTCGGGACTGGTGACGCCCTTGGTCACGTGTTTAGGCTGCCGTTCGCGCGGTCAGCCGCGGACGTTGGGGTCCCAAGAGTCAGAAGCCTCACATGCTGGAAGCGACCACGAACGGAACCATCGGATCGCCGCTCAATAGCTTAGTGGAGCAGCAGCACCCGCCGCGCTCTCTGCGGGCTCGTGTTGGTCATCCACTCGAGGTCGATGAAAACTTCTACGGGACCCGAAAGCGGCACGCAGGTCCATCCGAGAGACTCTCCTGAAGGGATATCGACACCCTTGGTCCACCCGTCACTGCCCATCTCTGCGTCGCAGAAGATAGAAACCTCGGATCCCGAGTCGGCCGGTCGAAGCCGGAACCGTAGGAGCTCAGTTGTAGCAGGACCACTACTGCTGATGACCAGGTCACAGATTCGGACCTGGCCAGTGGCTGCCATCACCTTCTCCATCACCTCTGGTGGACCGCCCGTATCCGGAAAGTAAGCCACTGAGACCATCTCAGTCGGATGGCGCAGCAGCACCCGAGAGGGGCAACCAGGAGAGCACGGCACGTCGACGTCGTCAGGCCCATGATCAAACTCATAGTGAAAGCAGAGCCCATGCATGCGCTCATGCCGCTCAAAATCCGCCAAGACCTGGGACATCGGACGCTGACAGTATCGACAAACCAAATCACCTGTGTGCGACTCGACGCCACTGTGCCGCCCATCCAAAGGGACGTGCTGTTCAGAACTCGTCACTACCTCAACGCCCTCCTTGCACTCGGGCTAATCGGCTCCTCGCTGCGCCGACGGTCCAGCAGTTCATTGTGAGTCAACGTCAACCGAAAGGGAACACCACCCCTTCGTGCTGGGCCACAGGCGGGGGATGGAAGCACGAGCAGAGCGGTTCTAACTGACCAGGCTTTCGATGCGGTTCAGGTCATCCTCGTGGGTGTCGTGTTCGACTTCGATGTCGTAGTCGGCCTGGATGTTGATCCAGAAGCGCTCGCTGGTCCCGAGAGCGCGGGAGAGTCGCAGTGCGGTTTCGGTGGTGATCCGCCGCCTGCCGCGGACGATCTCCCCGATGCGGGTCTGACTCAGGCCGGTTGCCTGCGCGAGGCGGTACTGGCTGATCCCCAGCGGCTCGAGGAACTCGGTGCGCAGGATCTCTCCTGGCGTGATCGGGTCGTGTGCCTTGGTCATCGCTTTGCCTCCCTTCTAGTGGTAGTCGACGATCTCGACGTCGGTGGGCCCGCCCGGGGTCCAGGTGAAGCAGATCCGGAACTGGTCGTTGACTCGGATCGAGTGCTGGCCGGCTCGGTTGCCGGTCAGCTTCTCCAGGCGGTTGCCCGGCGGTACGCGCAGATCACCGAGCGTGCCGGCCGCGTTGAGGAGCCGGAGCTTCTTCTGCGCGGCCCGTTGAATGTCGGGGGCCCAACCGGGCGACGCGTTGGCGGCGCCAGACCTTCTCTGTGTTCGCATCGGCGAAGGACTGGATGGCCACTCCCAGACACTATCGCATCTCGATAGTATCGGCTAGCGGTGGTATGCGTCCATCTGGGCGGTATGACGCACCTCGTCAGGCGACCCGCAGGCGCGCGCCGATTCACACGTTGAAGCGGAACTCGACCACGTCACCATCAGCCATGACGTAGTCCTTGCCCTCCATGCGCGCCTTGCCGGCAGACTTGACCGCGGCCATCGAGCCGAGCGCGTCGAGGTCCTCGAAGGAGACGACCTCGGCCTTGATGAAGCCGCGCTGGAAGTCGGTGTGGATGACGCCGGCTGCCTCGGGGGCGGTCCAGCCCTGGCGGATCGTCCAGGCGCGGGCCTCCTTGGGCCCGGCGGTGAGGAAGGTCTGCAGGCCGAGGGTGTGGAAGCCGACCCGCGCGAGCTGGTCGAGGCCGGACTCCTCGGCACCGAAGGACTGGAGCAGCTCCAGCGCCTCGTCCTCCTCCATGTCGATCAGGTCCATCTCGAGCTTGGCGTTGAGGAAGACGCAGTCCGCCGGGGCGACGAGCTCCCGGAGACGCGCGTGCAGCTCCTTGTCGGCGAGCTGGTCCTCGTCGAGGTTGAAGACATAGATGAAGGGCTTGGTGGTGAGCAGGCCCAGGTCCTTCGCCATCGCAAGGTCGACGCCGCCGGCGGCGCCCCCCGCATACAGGGTCTTGCCGGACTCCAGGACCTTCTGGGCCGCGAGCGCGTTCTCGAGGAGCGGCTTGCTCTCCTTCTTGATCCGCGACTCCTTCTCGAGGCGGGCGACGGCCTTCTCGAGGGTCTGCAGGTCGGCGAGGATCAGCTCGGTCTCGATGATCTCGATGTCGTCCTTCGGGGACACCCGACCGTCGACGTGGACGACGTCGCCGTCCTCGAAGACCCGCACGACCTGGCAGATCGCATCGGCCTCACGGATGTTCGCCAGGAACTTGTTGCCGAGCCCCTCCCCCTCCGACGCGCCCTTGACGATCCCGGCGATGTCGACGAACGACACCGTCGCCGGCAGGATCCGCTCCGAGCCGAAGATCTCGGCGAGCCGCTTCAGCCGCGGGTCCGGCAGGGGCACGACGCCGACGTTGGGCTCGATGGTCGCGAACGGGTAGTTCGCCGCGAGCACGTTGTTCTTCGTCAGCGCGTTGAACAGGGTGGACTTGCCGACATTCGGCAGTCCGACGATTCCGATAGTGAGGGCCACAAGGGCAAGAGTCTAGCTGCGCGGCGGGAGACCGACCGCCTCGTCCGGAGGTCAGGGGGTCGGGTCGTCGCGGAAGCGGACCCGCTCGCTGTTCTCGATGTATGCGGTGCGCGGGTCATCCGGTCGGCTCACCAGGTCGAGGACCTCGGTGAGCATGGCGGCGGTGTAGGGCGCGACGTGGTTGGGGAGGTCGGCCGGCGGGACCCAGTGGACGTCCTGGATCTCCCTGCGCATCAGGGCAACCCCGTGCACCACGGAAGGCTCGACCACTCCGAGGTCGAAGAGGCAGAGCAGCGCGTCGTCCCAGCCGCGATAGGGAGGCAGCCAGTTGACGGCGAGCAGGCCCTGGACCGACAGCGTCAGTCCGAGCTCCTCCTCCACCTCCCGCACGACGCAGGTGGCAGGCGACTCCCCCGGGTCGACCACACCTCCGGGCAGGTCCCAGTCGCGCTTGTAGGTGAGCTGGCACAGCAGCACGTGGCCGGCGGTGGAGCGCAGCAGACCCTGGGCGATCAGCCGCTTCTTCGGCATCCGCGAGTTGAGGATCTCGATGAAGGCCAGCCGATTCGCCTCTGCCTCAGCGCTGTCGGAGGTCAGGTCGTAGCCCAGCTCGTGCTCTCCCATCAGGTCACCCTTCTCCGTTGCGTGCAGTCGGGCCGGTCATTGCCACGACGCTACATCTTGTCCCCCGGCGGCGATCCGACGCGACCCCGACCGGTCGCAGACCAAGCCGGATGGCACGCTAATCCTCGTGCGTCCTGTCGCCGCTCATGCCGAGCTGCTCGAGATCTCCGCGAGCGACCCCTGGGTCCGCTGGGGACTGTCCGCGACGATGCCCGAGCCGGCCTGGGTGGACGGCACCATGGCGGTCATCCCGCGCATGGGGAGGCGTCCCGGCTTCTGGGTGACACCGCTCGTCGGGGCGGTCGCGCCCGAGCAGCTGCGCGCTGCGCTGCTCTGGCTGCGGGACAGCGGGGAGATCGAGAGACTCAGTGCCAGCGGGCTGTCGGTCCCCCAGGAGCACCTGGCCATCGCGGAGGACGTGTTCTACCTCACCGACGGCGGCGACTGGGAGTGGATGTGGACGACCACCGAGCCGCCGCTCGACCCGAGAGAGGCCCTCGTCGAAGAGCTCGACGACCGTGAGGACGCAGAGGAGATCTCGGCGTTCTCGCACGCCAACAACCCGCGCGTCTGGACGGAGATCGGGACCGGACGGGTCGGCCGGTGGCTCGGCCTGCGGGACCCGAAGGGCCGCCTCATCGCCGTCGGCGGGGTCGAGGTCGAGGACAGTGGTGTGCCGCACCTGTCGGGGATCGTCACCGCACGGGAGCACCGCGGTCAGGGGCTCGGCTCGGTGATCTCGGCGGCGCTGACCCGGGACGCCCTGGCCGAGCACGGCGTCTGCACCCTCGGCATGTTCTCCGACAACGACACGGCCAGGCGGGTGTACCACCGCCTCGGCTACCGGACGGCGCGGTGCTGGAACTCACGGCGCCTCGCCGGCGCGGACCCCATACCCCGTCGCTCCACCGACTAGGACCTGTCGAAGACGAGCCGGCCGCCCACATACGTCTGGTCAACCTGGGTCAGGCCGATCTCGTCGGCCGGCCCGTCGAACGGGTCCCGATCGAGGATGACGAGGTCGGCCAGCGCGCCCTCCTCGATCTGACCGCAGTCGTCCAGGTGGTTCACCCAGGCCGAGCCGGCTGTGTATGCGGTGAGCGCCGTCCCGAGGTCGATCGCCTGCTCCGGGAGGAACGGCTCGTAGTTGTCCTCGGCGAGCCCGGGCTCCACCTCCCCAGGCGGGATCGACCGGTTGACGGCGACGTGGATCGCTGCCCAGGGGTTCGGGGTCGAGACCGACCAGTCCGAGCCGGCGGCGAGCACTGCCCCGGAACGAAGGAGGTCGGCCCAGGGGTACTGCCACGCCGACCGCGGCTCCCCGAGGAACGGCAGCGTCAGCTCGACCATCTGCGGCTCGAGCGTGGCCCAGAGCATCTGCATGTTGGCGGCGACCCGGAGGCGGCGGAACCGGGGGACGTCTTC
The DNA here is from genome assembly GCA_012729695.1 of Actinomycetales bacterium. Lineage (GTDB taxonomy): Bacteria > Actinomycetota > Actinomycetes > Actinomycetales > Dermatophilaceae > F2B08. The sequence continues at coordinate 12,276 of JAAYCP010000177.1, forward strand.
GGGGTGGACGACCTGTAGGTGCGCGATGTGGTGGCGAAGATCGTTGACGCCATTGGCCTCCCGCGCCGCGGCCACGCCATCGAGACACTCCCGCACGGCCCGGTCGCCGATGGCGTGGAAGTGCACCTGGAAGCCGTGGGCATCCAAGGCAGTCACCGCCTCACGCAACAGCCCCGGCTGGACGAAGGAGATGCCCGAGTTGTCGGTGGGGTGGCCGTGGCCGTCGCAGTAGGGCTCGAGCATCGCGGCCGTGAAGTTCTCCGCCACCCCGTCCTGCATGATCTTCACCGCGCTCGCCTGGAACCGCCCGCGCGAGAAGCGCTCCCGCCGTTCCAGCAGTCCCTCGAGCTGCTCCAGGCCGGCACCTCGGTCCCACCACAGCGCGCCGACCACACGGCCGGTGAGCGCCCCGTCCTGCGCGGCGGTGAGATAGGCCCGGGCCGGGTCGCCAGCGTCCCCGTAGGCGCCGACGATGGCGTCCTGCCACCCCGTCACCCCGAGCGAGTGCAGGTATTCCTGCCCCAGGAGCAGCGCCTGCGTCATCTCCGACTCTGAGGTCTCCGGGATGAGCCGGTTGACGAGGGTCATCGCGCCCTCGTGCAGCGTGCCCGTCGGCTCGCCGCGCTCGTCCCGTTCGATCCGTCCGTCCGCCGGGTCAGGAGTGTTTCGGTCGATCCCGGCCAGTCGCATCGCAGCCGAGTTGACCCAGGCACCGTGGCCGTCACGGTTGGCGAGGAAGGCCGGGCGGTCCGGGACGGCGGCGTCGAGCGCCCCCGCCGTCGGCGTGCCTCCCGGGAAGGCCGCCATCGCCCAGCCACCGCCCAGGATCCACTCCTCGTCCGGGTGGGCCCGCGCATACTCGGCGATCCGCTCGAGGTAGCCCTCCGCCGTCACGTCCTCGGCGAGGTTGCACCGCATGAGGTCGAGCCCGCCCCACACCGGGTGGACGTGCGCGTCGACGAAGCCCGGCGTGAGCATGCGGCCGGCGAGGTCGACCACCTCGGTGTCGGGGCCGGTGAGGTCGCTGACCCACGGCTCGGCCTCGTGCCCGACGGCGATGATCCGATCCCCCCGGACCGCGATGGCACTCGCGCGATCACGGACGGCGGAGGCGGTGAAGATCGGTCCTCCGTGGAAGATGAGGTCAGCGGTCACTGGGGTTCTCCAAGAGGTCGGGGTATGCGTGGGCGGGCTTCAGCGGTCCAGGCCCCCGCGCCTGCACCCAGGGCCTGGAGGTGCAGGTCGTCAGGTGCCGGTCATGGTGCGGGCGATCTGGGTCGAGCTGTCCCCGGCTCGTCGCAGTACGAGCCACACGAGCATGAGCGAGACCAGCGTGAGGAGGAGCATGAGCGTCGACACCGCGGCGATCTCCGGGCGCAACCCACTGCGCAGGGCGCTGAGGACGTAGACCGGCCACGGTGTCGTGCCGGACACCTGGACGAAGGCCGAGATGATCGTGTTGTCGAGGCTGAGCGTGAAGGCGAGCAGCCCACCGGCGAGGACCGCAGGCATCGCGAGCGGCAGGGTGACCCGGCGGAAGGTCGTCAGCGGCGAGGCGTAGAGGTCCGCGGAGGCCTCCTCGAGCTGGGCGTCGAGCCCCACCAGCCGGGCCCGCACGATGTAGGACACCACGGCGGTCGAGAAGAGCGAGTGTCCCACGACGAGCCGGACGACGCCGTTGTCGAACATCGACAGGCCGAGGTCCTGACCGAGGAAGACAAGCCACGGCAGCAGCGCCACCGCGTCGACGATCTCCGGCGTCACCGAGACGAGCAGCAGCAGACCGACGAACCAGAGGACCCACTTGCCAGGCCGCCGCGCCATGGCGACACCCGCGAGAGTCCCCAGCAGGGTGGCGAAGACCGCGGCGATCGCGCCGGTCTGGATGGAGACCATGACCGCCGAGCGCACAGCCGGCCGGTCCACGATCGCCCGGAACGACCCGAAGCCGAACTCTGTGAAGGACACCAGCAGCCGGCCCTCGTTGAAGGAGTAGACCATGATCACGAGGATCGGCAGGAACAGGAACGCGAAGACCAGGGCGCCCCACGCATACAGCAGGTAGTCGGTGACCGTTCGACGCTCCCCCATCAGCGCACCTTCTCCGGGAGGCCCTCGAGGTCGGCGAGCCGCAGTCGCCGGGCGCGGCTGAGCGGCCAGGTGACGACGTATGCGATGGCCGCCCCCACGAGAACCGTCACCGCGATGACGATGATGAGGAGGACAGCCATCGCCGAGCCGAGTGCCCAGTTCTGAGCAGCCTGGAACTGGCTCGCGACGAGCTGGCCGACCATGTTTCCTCGCGCTCCGCCCAGCACCGTCGCGGTGATGTAGTCGCCCATGAGCGGGATGAAGACGAGCAGGATGCCGGCGATGATGCCCGGCCGGGCCATCGGGAGGGTGACCCGGGTGAAGGTGCGCCACCGGTTCGCCCCGAGGTCCTTGCTCGCCTCGCGCATCGCCGGGCCGACCCGGTCGAAGGCGACGAAGAGCGGCAGGATCATGAGCGGCAGGTAGTTGTAGACGACACCGAGGAGGACCGCCGAGCGGGTGTAGAGGATGGCCAGCGGGTTCTCGCGCAGGCCCAGCGCCTGCAGCATCCCCGACAGCCATCCCTCAGGGGCGAGGATGACCTGCCAGCCGATGGTCCGCACGAGGAAGTTCGTCCAGAACGGCACGATGACGAGTGCGAGCAGGAAGGCGCGCTTGCCGGGCGAGACCTTGACCGCCATCCAGTAGGCCATCGGGATGCCGATGACCAGACAGAGCAGTGTCCCAAGAACGCCGACCCGCAGCGTGTTCGTGAAGGTCGTGAAGAACGTCGGGGACAGTGCCTCGCGGTAGCGGTCGAGGGAGAGCACGTCGGTCGCGTGCGTCCCGAAGATGCCGGGCTTGTAGCCGAAGCTGAAGTAGACGACGGTCGCGACCGGCAGCACGAAGAACGCGGCGAGCCACGCCCAGGCCGGGATGGCCAGGAGGAAGCGGGGTGCCCTCATCGGTCAGGCCGGTCAGGCGCCGGCAGCAGCCTTCATCTTGTTCCAGATGTCGACGATGCGCTGCTGGGCGCTGTTGACCTCGCCCTCCTTCATCGTCTCGATCTGCTCAGGGGTGAAGAAGACGAGGTCGAGCATCTCGAGCCCTGCTTCCTCGGCCATCGACTCCACGTCCTTGGCGCCGGTGTGGTAGCCGATGTAGTCGACCTGGTCGATGACCTGCTCCGGGGCGAGGACGAAGTTGATGAAGGCGTGGGCCGCCTCGATGTTCGGGGCGCCCTTGGCGATGCACCAGTTGTCCATCCACAGCTGGGTCACGGGAGCGCCGAGGACCCAGGTCCAGCGGTCCGGGTCCGGGCTCTCCATGATGCCGATGCGGGCGTCCCCGTTCCACACCTGCATGAGCGCGTGCGTGCCCTGCGGGATCGCGGACCCGCCGGGGTAGGAGTCGAAGGCCGCGATGTGCGGCGCCAGCTCACCGACGAGGAAGTCCTCGGCGGCCTGCAAGTCGCCCTCGTCCTCCGTGGTCCAGTCGATGCCGTTCGCCCAGAAGTACAGACCGGTGAGCTCCGCCGGGTCGTCGAGGACCGAGGTGCGCCCGCTCGCCTCGTTCTGGGCCGCGTCGAGGAAGTCGTTCCAGGTCTTCAGCTCGCGGGTGATGACGGTGTTGTCGTAGACGAAGCCGGTGGTCCCCCACGCCTTGCAGATCGACCACTGGTTCTCCGGGTCCCAGGCCATGGAGAGGAACGCCTCGTCCATGTGCTCGAGGTTGGGGATGAGGTCCTTGTTCAGCGGCTCGAGAAGGTCGTTCTCGACCATCTGCGGGATGAACTGCCCGGTCGGCACGACGATGTCGTAGCCACTGGTCCCGCGGGCCGCGACGAGCTTGGCGATCATCTCCTCGTTGGAGTTGAAGGAGTCCAGCCGGATCTCGGGGCCGAGCTCCTCGGTGAAGCGCTCGAGCACATCCGGGCTGTCGTAGTCGCCCCACGTGTAGATCGAGAGCTGGGACTCCAGCTCCCCACCCGTGGCACGGCCGGTGGCGTCGGCGCCCGGCGTCGCACCGTTGCCATCGCCGTCACCGCCGCACGCACTGAGCAGGCCGACACCTCCGAGGGCCGCGGCGACCGAGAGGAACTGGCGGCGGTTGAACTCGGCCATGATGCGCGGCGCGACGGAGGCATGCGCGAGGACACGGACCGGGCGGGAGCGGCGGGGGTGGGACATGTCGATCTCCTAGGGCGGGCGGGGGTCAGCGGGGTGGGTGGGCAGGGGTGGTGGAGGGAACAGTGGTGAGGTCGGGCGGGATAGCCGGACCGGCGTTGGGGTCGCTGAAGACGAGGATGCACCCGGGGGTCCACGAGGCCACGACCTCGTCGTCGACGTGGACGTTCGGAGCGGCCGGGGTGGGGATGCGGCTCAGCAGGCTCGTCGTCTCATGGCCGGTGTCGACCTCGACGACGTACTGCATGGTCTCGCCGAGGTGCGCGATGCTCGCGAGCCGGCCGACGACGGTGTTCTCCGTGCCGTGGCCGGCGCCTGCGGTGAGGTCCGCGACGGGGGCGAGCGACACATACTCCGGACGGATGGCGGCGCGGACCGGACCCGGCGCGACGTGCTGCCCGGCGCGCTCACTGCGCAGCCGGATCGGCCCGGACTCGATCACACCGTCGGTGCGGGCGGTCCCGGCGAGGAAGTTCTGCTGTCCCACGAAGCCTGCGACGAACGCGGAGGCGGGCTGCGCATACACAGCGGCCGCCGTGTCGAGCTGCTCGATCTTGCCGCCCCGCATGATGGCGATCCGGTCCCCCATGGAGAGCGCTTCGTGCTGGTCGTGGGTGACGAAGACGAAGGTCGTGCCGACCCGGGACTGCAGGAGCTTGAGCTCGATCTGCATCTCCTCGCGCAGCTGGCGGTCCAGGGCGCCGAGCGGCTCGTCGAGGAGCAGGACGGACGGCCGGTTGACGAGGGCGCGGGCCAGGGCGACGCGCTGCTGCTGACCACCGGACATCTGCGACGGTTTGCGGTCGGCGAAGGCACGCATCTGGACCATGTCGAGCGCCTCGGCGACCCGCTCGCGGATCTCGGCCTTCGGGGTGCGGGTCTGCTGCAGACCGTAGGCGACGTTCTCGGCCACGTTCATGTGAGGGAAGAGCGCATAGTTCTGGAACACCGTGTTGACGTGCCTTTTGTGCGGCGGGACCCCCGCGACACTCTCGCCGCTGATCCGGATCTCGCCCTCGTCCGGCTGCTCGAACCCGGCGATCATCCGCAGCGTCGTCGTCTTGCCGCACCCGGACGGCCCCAGCAGCGCGATGAACTCGCCTGGCTCGATCCGCAGATCGAGTCGGTCCACAGCCACCGCGTCACCGAAGCGCTTGGTCACGCCGGTGAGCTCAACCGCACCGGCCTGGGCGCTCATCGTCACTCTCGGGTACCTCTCCTCGTCGTGCTCCAAGAACCAAACGTACTGATGATCTGTCCTGTCGGGCGGGATCGCAGGTCACAGATTCGTTGCGGCGTGGCGTCGGCGCGACGGATTGCGTTGCCACGGCGCGTCGAGACGGGAGGACTGTCAGACCTCGCTGCGAGAGTGGGGGTATGACGAGCTGGATCGTGGGTGTGGCCTCTCAGACGGGGTTTGGTCAGGTGGGGTCGAGTGCTGCGGGGGCGGTGCGTGTGGAGCCGATGCGTGTGGAGCCGACGGCTGTGGAGTCGATGGCTGGCGGGTCCTTGGTGCCCGTGGTGATCGCGGCGGTCGTCTGCGCGCTGCTGGCCGCCGGGCTGACCTGGTGGACGATGAGAATGCGCGCCGAGCGGGATCTCGCCATCCTCGAGACCGAGCGCGACCTGCTCCGCGAGCGCGTCGTGGACCTCGAGGCGGCGGTGGCCGAGGACTCCCAGACAGCAGCCGTGCTGCAGCCGCTCGGAGACACGCTGAGCAGGGTCGAGCGCCACGTCGCGGACCTGGAGCGGGATCGAGTCAGCCAGTTCGCCGACCTCAAGGCGACGATGCGGGAGGTCAACGCCACCGCTGGCGAGCTGGGCAAGGCCACGCACTCGCTCGCCGGCTCGCTGCAGTCCTCGAACGTGCGGGGCGCCTGGGGTGAGGTCCAGCTGCGCCGCGTCCTCGAGCACGCCGGCCTCCTCGAGCGCTGCGACTTCGATACCCAGGTCAGTGCCCGCCACCCCGATGGCGGGACAGTGCGACCGGACGCGATCGTGCGCCTGCCGGGTGAGAAGGTCCTCGTCGTCGACGCCAAGGCTCCGATGAAGGCCTTCCTCCAGGCTCAGGGCGAAGACCTCGACCCCGAGGAGCGGGCTCGCCTGCTCAAGGTCCACGCCCGCGAGCTGTCAGCGCACATCCGGGTGCTCGCCGGGAAGGAGTACTGGGCCGCGTTCCCAACGACCCCTGAGATGGTGGTGTGCTTCGTCCCGAGCGAGGCGATGCTGGCCCAGGCCCTGGCGGCCGACCCGTCGCTGCACGAGACCGCCCTGCGCAGCAAGGTCGCGCTGGTCTCCCCCGCCTCGCTCTTCGCCCTGGCCCGCACCGTCGCCTTCACCTGGCAGCAAGAGGCGCTCACGCAGAATGCCCAGGAGCTCCTCGACCTCGGCCAGGAGCTGTATGCGCGGCTCTCCACGCTCGGCAACCACGTCGGGTCGCTCGGTGGGGCACTCACCCGGAGCATCGAGTCCTACAACAAGATGGTCGGCGCATTGGAGTCCCGCGTGCTGGTGACGGCCCGCAAGTTCCGCGAGCTCGAGGTGGTTCAGGAAGACCTTGCCCAGCTGACGGCGCTCGACCTGGCCCCTCGACCGCTTACGTCGATAGAGCTGCTCGAGTCCGCAGCCGGCGACCGCGCCCGGCCCGAGCTGCTGCTCGACGTCCCGATGGAGCGCACCGAGGTCCGCGACATCGGCTGAGCGCCGCCGGGACCCGCTCTCTCCTAACGCACCGACGAGCACCCAGGATCCGCGTTCTCTCAAAAGTGGGAGCATCGCCGCGCGATCGCGTGCGCCCAAGTGCACCCACAAGCGGACGCCCCTCACAGCGGGAGGCCCATCGCGCGATCCAGCGCGCGCACGAGCACCCACAAGCGGACCCCCTCCATTCGGGAGCAGCACCGCGCGATCCAGCGCGCCCACGAGCACCCAC
>JAAYCP010000178.1 GCA_012729695.1 Actinomycetales bacterium
ATGAGCTTGACCAGCTCGTCGCGGATCCGCTCCGCGGAGACGATCTCGATGGTCCCGGCCCGGTCGGTCATCGCCTCCAGGACGCGGGGCGCGGGGCGCAGGCCGAGCTGAGCGATGAACCGGGCGGCCCGCATCATCCGCAGCGGGTCGTCGCCGAAGGAGATCTCCGGATCGGTCGGGGTGTCGAGGAGGTTGGCGCCGAGGTCGTCGAGACCGCCGTGCGGGTCGACGAAGGTGAGGTCGGGCAGGCGCAGTGCCATCGCGTTGACCGTGAAGTCGCGACGTAGCAGGTCGTCCTCGAGGTTGTCCCCGAACGCCACGACGGGCTTGCGGGTCAGCCCGTCATAGGCGTCGGCCCGGTAGGTCGTCACCTCGACCGTCACCGGCCCGAGCCGGGCACCGATCGTGCCGAACTCCTTGCCGATGTCCCACGAGTGATCACCCCAGTCGGCGAGGATCGCGGCGGTCTCGTCGGGCCGCGCGCTCGTCGTGAAGTCCAGGTCGGGCGAACCCCGCCCGATGAACGCATCCCGCACCGGCCCGCCGACCAGCGCGAGCTCGTGGCCCTTCGCCGTGAAGCGTGCGCCGAGGTCCTTGAGCAGCGGCACGACAGGGGCCAGCTGGGCGACCGCCTGCTCCCGCAGGGCGCGCACCTGCGCCGCACTCAGCGGGGTGCGGGGTTCGGTGGTGAGGTCCTGGTCTGCGGGCACGACATCCAAGCGTATGCGGTGCTCACGTCCAGCCCGCCCTCACGCACTCCGCGTTAGAGTTGTCGGATGAGTGAGGCTGCGACGACCGGAGGGGAGGAGGCGAGCCGCGACGGATCACGCGGCTCCCCTCGGCCTGTCCCGCCGCGCCTGTCCGTGACGAGCCGGCTGCCCGCTGTCGAGGAGCGTTCCGCCGGTGGAATCGTCGTCGATGTGCACGGTGGAGAGGCCCGGATCGCCGTCATCGCACGCCGCAACCGGGCCGGTCGGATCGAGTGGTGTCTGCCGAAGGGGCACATCGAGGGGGATGAGACCCTCCCCGAGACTGCCGAGCGTGAGATTGCCGAGGAGACCGGCATCCAGGGTCGGGTCCTCATCGCGCTGGGCACGATCGACTACTGGTTCGCCACCTCGGAGAAGCGGGTGCACAAGTTCGTCCACCACTATCTCCTCGAGGCGATCGGCGGCGACCTGACGATCGAGAACGACCCGGACCACGAGGCGATCGACGTGGCCTGGTTCCCGCTGCGCGAGGCACACCGCCACCTCACCTTCCCCAACGAGCGTCGCATCGCCCGGATCGCCTGGATGCGGCTCGCGGGAGAGCAGTGACCTCGGTGACAGCATGACGCCGACTGTGGGACGTCCCTAGTGCACCGAGCCCGCGCGGCCGGTGACCTCGCGCTCTCGGTGCTGCGCAGCGTCTTCCGTGCCTTCGTTCGTGCCTTCGTTTCACGTGCCTCCGTTTCACGTGCAACGGTCACCTTTGTCTCCGCCTCGCTGATCGCCGTCTCACTCGTCGCCGCTCCGAGCACCGCCTCCAGCGCGGCACGCCCCATCTCGGCCGAGGTCAGTGCCCCCACGGACGCCGACGTCGTCACACTCACCCGGGTCACCCCGGCCGTCGCCGGGCCGGGTCAGGACGTCTCGATCGCCGGCGTGCTCGACGTGGCCGCACTGGGCATCGACCTCTCGGCCGCGCAGCCGACCTTGCCCTCGACGCCCACCGCCCACCCGGGGACCGCCGACGACACCGGCGCCGCACCGCCTGCCCTCGAACCGGTCGCGAGCGTCGATGTCCGCCTCGGCCCGGCAGGGGTGACGTCGCACGACGAGGTCAGTGACTGGGCCGACGGGCAGACCCCGGCGAGCGGACCACTGCTCGGCACCACCGATCTGGTCACCGCACCGGACCCGACCGTGGACCGCCTCCCCTTCGCCGTCACCGTGGCGGGGCTCGAGGACCACGTGCGCACCGCATACGGAGTCGTCGCGGTCAGTGTCGAGGTGCGACTGCCGGGACAGAGTGAGCCGGCGGCCGTGCAGCACACCTTCCTCGGGTTCCAGGAGCGCAAGGAGTATGAGGCGCTCCAGCTCTCCTGGATCGTCCCCTTCACGCTGCCTGCCGATCCCGTCCTCCTCGGCGCCTTCGGTGAGGAGCGCACGAACGCATGGGAGGCGCTCGTCGGACCGGACGGGAGCCTGAGCGAGAGGCTCGCTGCGGCCAGCGGGCCGGACACGGTGTGGGTGATCGATCCGGCGCTGCTCACCCCTGGGCCCGCACCCGCGCCCGAGGGCGAGGCGCCGGAGCCGACCGGGACCGAGGGGCAGGACGGGGGATCGGGCGGCGATGCCGCCCGGTCGAGCGGGACCGCCGCCTCGACGGGCAACGGTGCGGGGACGACGGAGCCCGACACGACAGCCACTGACGACGGGTCGGGTGACGGGTCGGGTGACGGAGACACCGAGAGCGAGGAGCCGGAGGCCCCCGAGACCGGGCCGCTGACCCAGGCCGAGACCGAGCACCTGCTGCGCGCCGAGTTCGCCCAGGCCCTGCTCGCCGCCGTCGACGGACGGGGCGTGCTCGTGCTCCCGGCGCACGACGCCGACATCGCGGCCCTGCCCACGGCGGAGGAGAGTGGGTCCGGCCCCGGTGCCCGGCGCGACATCATCGCAACCCAGATCGCCACGGAGCAGGCGGTGGCGCTGCTGGCCGAGCACGGGGCCAGGCCGCAGCCCACGCTCTGGCCGGCCGACGGGGCCTGGGGGGCCGACCGCGATGCGGACGTGCGAGCGCTGCCGGGCGGAGACGTGGACTGGTCCGTCCTGACCACCCCGAGCAGCCTGAGCTCGACCGTGCGGGGCCCGGTGCCCTCCAGCACCGGCACCTTCGTGCTGCCGGTGAACGATGCACTCAGCGTCCGGATGAGCAGCGGCTCGGGCTCCGCTCTCGAGACCGGCCTCGCCCTCATGGCCGACACCCTCGTGACCCTCAACGACCGCCCCGGAACGGTCCGGCACGCAATCCTCGTCCCGGACCGGGACAGCCCATGGCTCGGTGCCACGACCGAGCTCATGACCCTGCTCGCCGGCGTGCCCTGGATCGACCTCACGGGCCTCCCGTCCCCGGGGACGCTCGCCGGCTCGCGTCCGGTTGGCTTCGTCGACAACGCCGCTCCCCTCATCGGTGCGGACACCGCCACCGATGCAGCCACCGCGCCGGCCGTCCTCGACGACGCCCGCGCCGGTGCGCTGCGGACGACCCTCGACCTCCTCCCCACGGCTGCGTCGGTGCGGGCAGGATCCGATACCGGCAGCGGCGTTGACCTCTCCACCCGGGGCGCCGACTCGCTCGCCCAGCTGGCCTCGACACGGTGGCGCGGCCACGAGGAGGACTGGCAGAGCGCATACCAGCCGCTTGCGGACACCGTGGCCTCGACCTTCACCGGGCTGCACATCCCCTCGCGCGACGTGACGTTCCTCGCCGATACCGGCCTGCTGCGTGTCACGATCGAGAACAGCCTCGACGCCCCCATCGCAGGCGCCACCCTCGACCTCGTCGTCGACCATCCCATCCTGCGGATCGAGGACGGTCCGCAGCCGGTCGAGGTCGGTGCCGACAGCCGCACCACGGTGGGGTTCCAGGCCAGCTCCATCGCGACGGGGAAGGTCGAGATCACCGCGACCCTGCGCGCGCCGGACGGCACCGTGCTTGCGGAGCCCACGACGTTCAGCGTGCGGGTGTCCCCCACGTCGGACTGGATCTACTGGGTGCTCCTCGCGCTTGCCGGAGGCATCATCCTCATCGGCATCATTCGGACCGTGCTGCGCCGACGTCCCAGCACCTAGCCCCCAGCACACTTAAGATGGCTCCCATCCCACACTCCACCTGCTGACAGGTCTACCGGTGGGATCACGTCATAGGAGGAGTCAGTGCAGGGGATCGGGCCCGGGACCATCCTGAGTGGTCGGTACACCGCCGAGCGCCGCACTGCCCGCTACACGAACGCGGAGCAGTGGACCGCACGCGACTCCACGCTCGACCGGCCCGTGCTCCTGCTCGCCGTGCACCGTGAGCACCACAACGTCGCCGCGGTCCTCGACGCCGCCCGCCGGGTCGCGGGCCTGGACAACCCCCGGCTGTGCCGCATCCTCGATGTGGGCTCGGACGGGGACATCTCCTACGTTGTCGAGGAGTCCCTCGACGGGGCTCTGAGCATGGCCGAGCTCCTCGCGGCCGGTCCGCTTCCTGCACCCGAGGTGCGCCGGATCGCCGGCGAGGCCTCCCTCGTCCTCGACGTGGCCCGTCACCGCGGGCTGCACCACCAGCAGCTCACGCCGGACCTCGTCCTGCGCACCCCGGACGGCGACGTCAAGGTCCGCGGGCTCGCGACCATGGCCGCACTCGCCGGGATCGATCACGTCCCGGACCAGGAGGCCGCTCGCGCCGACGCGATGGCGGTCGTCGCCCTGACGTATGCAGGGTTCACCGGCACCTGGCCGCTCCCCGGACCAAGTGGTGGGCTTCCCCCGGCTCCCCGCGTCGCCAGCTCCATCGCCGCACCCTCCGAGCTCGCCGCGGGGGTGCCCAACGACCTCGATGCGCTCTGCCGCCTCACCTTCGCCCAGGGTCAGGGACCGACGACCCCTGGTGACTTCGCACGACAGATCGCTCCCTGGTCGCCGATCCCGGTCATGATCCCGACGATGTCGCCGGGTGCGCGACCCGAGAACCAGCCCGATGCCTTCACCGACCCCGAGCTCATGCCCGTGCGGGGAGATCGGAGCGCTCAGGGGCCGGGTCAGCGGCGTCCGGACGCGTTCTCCGCCCGGCGCCATGACCCCCGGCAGGACCGTGCTCAGGACAAGGACGTGGAGCTCGACGAGAACGTGGAGCTCGACGAG
>JAAYCP010000179.1 GCA_012729695.1 Actinomycetales bacterium
ACGGAGCTCTCGTTGCCGGGCACCGGGCTCGAGAGCATCATGACCGTGTCGCCGGGGCCGATCTGGATGCGCGGGTGGTCGGAGTTCGCCATCCGGCCGAGCGCCGCCATCGGCTCGCCCTGGGAGCCGGTGCAGATGAGCACGACCTTGTCGTCGGGGAGGTTGTCGATGGTGTTGAGGTCGACGACCACACCCTCGGGCACCTTGAGGTGGCCGAGCTGCGCGGCGATGCCCATGTTCTTGACCATCGAGCGGCCGACGTAGGCCACCTTGCGGCCGGCCTTCGCCGACGCGGTGAGCACCTGCTGCACACGGTGGACGTGAGAAGCGAAGCACCCCACGACAATTCGCCGTTCAGCGTGTCGGAACACCTTGTCGATGGCCGGCGCGATCTCGATCTCTGACGTGGTGAAGCCGGGGATCGTGGCGTTCGTGGAGTCAGTGAGGAAGAGGTCGACGCCCTCCTCCCCCAGCTTGGCGAAGTGCCGCAGGTCGGTGATCCGGCCGTCGAGCGGCAGCTGGTCCATCTTGAAGTCGCCGGTGTGGAGCAGCGTGCCGCCGGACGTACGCACCATGACCGCGAGCGCGTCGGGGATGGAGTGGTTGACGGCGATGAACTCGCACTCGAACGCACCGAGGCGCTCGACGTCACCCTCCTTCACCGCGAGGGTGTACGGGGTGATCCTGTGCTCCTTGAGCTTCGCCTCGGCGAGGGCGAGCGTCAGCTGGGAGCCGACGAGCGGGATGTCCGGCTTGAGCCTGAGCAGGAACGGCACTCCCCCGATGTGGTCCTCGTGCCCGTGGGTGAGGACGATCGCCTGGACCCGGTCGAGCCGGTCCTCGAGATACGAGAAGTCAGGCAGGATCAGGTCGATGCCGGGGTGGGTGTCGTCGGGGAACAGCACGCCGCAGTCGATGACGAGGTACTGCCCCTTGTGCTCGACCACCATCATGTTGCGGCCGATCTCCCCCAGCCCGCCGAGCGGCACGATCCGGACCGCACCGTCCTTGAGCGGCTTCGGGGTCTCCAGATCGAAGTGGGGGTGGCTCATGAGGTGGGCTCCCCCAGCAGGTCCAGAGCCGCCGCGACGGCCTCGGCCTCGCCTTCGGTCGCCGGGATGAGCGGCAGCCGGACGTGGGTGGTGGCGATGCGCCCGAGGTATGCGAGGCCCGCCTTCGCGGCGATCGCACCCTGGGTGCGGTTCATGACGGCGTCGACGAGGGGCGCGAGCTTGCGATGGAGCTCGCGGACTGTCGCGAAGTCCCCGGCATCCGCTGCGGCGACCATCCGCGCATACCATCTCGGGGCGACCTGGGAGGTGACGCCGACGATGCCGTAGGCGCCGTTGGCGAAGTGCAGGAGGTTGGCGGCGTCGTCGCCGGAGTACCAGAGCAGGTCGGTCTGCTCCATGACCTGGGAGGCCTCCCAGTAGTTGGCCTTGGCGTCCTTGACGGCCTGAATGCCCGGATGCTCCGCGATGGCGAGGAGGGTCTCCTTGCTGAGGGGGACTCCGGACCGGCCGGGGATGTCGTAGACCATGACCGGCAGCTGGGTGGCGTCGGCGACCGCGCGGAAGTGCGCGATCAGACCGGCCTGCGGAGGCTTGTTGTAGTACGGGGTGACGACGAGGAGGCCGTGGGCGCCGGTGAGCTCGGCCTGCCGGGCCAGCTCGATCGTGTGCTCGGTGACGTTGGTGCCCACGCCCGCGGTGATCTTCGCCCGGTCACCCACCGCATCGAGCACGGCACGGACGAGGTCGGCCTTCTCGCGGTCCGTCGTCGTGGGCGCCTCGCCCGTGGTGCCGTTGACGACGAGTCCGTCGTGGCCCTCATCGACGAGCCACGTTGCGAGCGCCTGGGCGCCGTCGAGGTCGACCGATCCGTTCTCCCTCATCGGGGTGACCATCGCTGAGCAGACACGACCGAAGGGCGAGGTGACGGACATGTAGGCAAGGTTACCGGGGCGCGTGCGGCGGGCTCCCGGCGGCGCGACGGTGTC
>JAAYCP010000180.1 GCA_012729695.1 Actinomycetales bacterium
CCCGCGGCCGGTCCCGGCGCCCACATCCTCGTGGTCGAGGACGATCCGGTCATCAACGGGGCGCTGAGCGACCGCCTGCGTGCCGAGGGCTTCACCGTGACCTCCGCCGTCGACGGGCCGGGGGCGGTGAGCGCCTTCATGGAGGCCCACCCCGACCTGGTCGTCCTCGACATCATGCTGCCGGGCTTCGACGGCCTCGAGGTGTGCCGGCGGATCCAGGCCGAGCGGCCGGTCCCGGTCCTCATGGTCACCGCGCGTGACGACGAGACGGACATCCTCGTCGGCCTCGGTGTGGGAGCGGACGACTACCTCACCAAGCCGTTCCGGATGCGCGAGGTCGTCGCGCGGGTCCGGGCTCTGCTGCGGCGCGTCGAGCGGGCAGCCGAGCTGGCGCGCGCGAGCCGGGCCGCGCATACCGCCGGGGGAGTGAGCCTCGACCCGGCCGGCCGGACCGTCACGGTCGAGGGGGAGCCGGTCCACCTCACGCCTACCGAGTTCGACCTCCTCGACGCGCTCATCAGCCAGCCCGGCGTGGTGCGGCGCCGTGAGGACCTGCTGCGTGAGGTGTGGGGCTGGCACGACGACCTCGGCAGCCGCACCCTCGACAGCCACATCAAGTCGGTGCGGGCCAAGGTGGGGGCGGACCGGATCCGGACCGTCCACGGAGTCGGGTATGCGTTCGAGGGGGGCGCATGAACCCCGACCGACCGCTTGACCAGGTCTCCTCCATCAAGACCAAGCTCGCCCTGCTCGTCGCCGTGAGCGTTGTCGTCACCGCGCTCCTCGCCCTCATCGGCGACCGGGCCGGGGTGCCGGTGTGGATCACCGTGCCGGTCACGCTCGGTGCGGCGCTCGCCGTGACGTACTGGCTGGCCCGCGGCATGACCGCGCCGCTACGGGAGATGACGGTCGCTGCAGCCGCGATGGCGGCGGGTGACTACTCGCGCGCAGTCACGGTGACAGGCAACGACGAGGTCGGGGTGCTGGCCCGGGCATTCACGACGATGGCCCACGACCTGGCCGCTACGGATCAGCAGCGGCGCGAGCTCATCTCGACGGTCTCGCACGAGCTGCGCACCCCGCTGGCCGCACAACGCGCCGTCCTGGAGAACCTCGTCGACGGGGTCACCCCGCCGAGCCAGGAGACGCTCAGCACCGCACTCGCCCAGACCGAGCGGCTCAGCGACCTCGTGGAGGACCTCCTGGACCTCTCGCGCCTGGAGAGTGGGACGAGTCGACTCGACCTCGCAGAGATCGAGGTCGCCGCGCTCCTCGACTCCGCCGTCCGCGAGGCCGCCCTCGCCTACCCGGGCATCACCATCAGCACGCAGGCCGCTGACGGTATGCGCGTGCGAGCCGACCGCGCCCGGCTCACCCAGGTCCTGGCGAACCTGCTCGACAACGCCGCCCGGCACTCCCCGGAGGGGGGCCGGGTCACCGTGTCGGCGGTGAGCGACCCGCAACGGCCGCAGCTGTGGAATCTCGACGTCGTCGACGAGGGAGCGGGCATCGACCCGGCGGTCGCCGACCGGATCTTCGAGCGCTTCAGCACCGGCAAGGAGCACTCCGGCGGCACCGGTCTCGGGCTGGCCATCGCCCGATGGATCTGCGACCTGCACGGGGGCGCGATCGCCGTCGTCCCGTCCGAGCGCGGCGCGCGCATCCGGGCGACCCTCCCCCTCGACCCGGGCCCGGCCCGTCCGTCGGCCCGCCCCTCGAGCGATGCCTCGACCGGTCCGTCGGCCACCCCGCTCGCCGGTGCCTCCACCACCTCGCCGGCCAGTCCGTCCACCAGCCCACTCACCCAGGCATCGAGCCAGGAGCCCACCATGAGTCACCCCAGCCCGTCCACCACCCCCGTGTCCGGTGTGCCGACGGGAGCGACACCACCGGCAGCCACCCCGGCGACCTCCACACCGGGAGGTCCGGCAACTCCCGCTCCCTATCCCGTCGGTCCGGTGGCGCCTCCGAGCGCAGCCCTGCCTGGGGCACCCGGAGGCCCCGGACTCGCAGCCGGCCTCTGGCCCGAGCGTGCGTCCGACCCCCAGCCGTTCTACCTCGTCGGCGCGCTCGTCGTCGGAGCGCTCGCAGCCCTGCTCGCGATGGAGCGGCGGGTCGGCCTCATCGCCTTCGTCGTCCTGCTCCTCGGCGGCGTGCTCGTCTGGCGAGCCAGCGCATACCGCCGGACCCGGTTCACCACGATCAGTGCCGTCCTCGCCGTCGCTCTCGGCCTGACCACCATGCTGCGCGCGACCGAGTGGCTCTCGGTCGTCGCCGTCATGGTCGCGGGCGTGCTCGCCGCCACCGCGCTGACCCGCGCCACGAAGGTCTCCGGGATCATCGCGTCCGTCGCCGCCTGGCCGCTGTCCGGTCTGCGTGGCCTGCCGCTGCTGGGCCGGACCCTCACGGCGACGAGCAAGCACGGCATGCTCTGGCCGGTGCTGCGGACAGCGGCGTTCTCCCTCGTTGCCCTGGTCCTGTTCGGTGGGCTGTTCGCGTCGGCCGACGCGATCTTCGGCACATGGGCCAATGCCGTCGTGCCCGACCTGAGGTGGGACAGTGTCATCGCCCGGGTGTTCGTCTTCGTGATGGTCGCCGGCGTGACCCTCGCCGGGTGCTACCTGGCCCTCAACCCGCCCCAGGTGGACGCGATCCTCCCGCCGGCGACCAAGGCTGTCCGGCGCTGGGAGTGGGGTGTCCCGGTCGGCTTCGTCATCGCGCTCTTCGCCGGGTTCCTCGCGGCCCAGGCGAGTGCCACGCTGCGTGGCCACGAGTACGTCCAGGAGACGACAGGGATGTCGTACGCGGACTACGTCCACCAGGGATTCGGTCAGCTCACCTTCGCGACGATGCTCATGCTCGTCGTCGTGGGCCTCACCCTGCGCAAGGCCGCCAAGGAGACCGCTGCCGACCGGCTCACCCTGCGGATCATGCTGGGGACACTGAGCCTGCTCACACTCGCGGTCGTGGCCTCCGCCCTCTGGCGGATGCACCTCTACCAGCAGGCCTACGGCTTCACGACGCTGCGCGTCTTCGTCGACGGCTTCGAGCTGTGGCTCGGGCTCATCGTCCTCGGGGTGCTCGTGTCCCTCGTCCCACTCTCGACGCGCTGGCTCGGCCGCGCCGCTCTGGTGAGCGCCGCCGCGCTCATGCTCGTCCTCGTGGGGATGAACCCCGACGCGTGGGTGGCGCGGCACAACATCGACCGGTTCGCGAGCACCGGCGAGTTGGACGCGGCCTACCTTGCGACGCTGTCGGACGACGCCGTGCCGACCATCGCCGAGTCCGACCTGCCCCAGGACATCACGTCGTGCATCATCCACGTGCCGCCCTACATGTACCCCGCGGCGGTGCCGGCCCCGGATCGCGCCGACGACTGGCTGGAGCTCAACCTCGGACGCGACCGTGCCGAGGCGGCGCGCGCGACGGTCCCTCTGCCGGAGGACGCGGCTGCGTGCGAGGACATCTACGACGGCGACGTCAGGCGGGTCGCGTCCTCGCGCTGAGCCGGGCAGCCCCCGGAACGTTCCGTGCCCGGGGTGGTGCGCACCGCATACAGTGACGTGCATGTCCGTCAACACCGAGTTCGCCGGTCGCACGCTGCCGCCGGCGGGACCCTTCGCGGTCGACGCTGCGCTGATCGCGCAGTTCGCGGCCGCGGTGGGCGCCACCGACCCCGTCCACACCGACGCCGAGGCCGCTCGCGCCGCCGGCTACCCCGATGTCATCGCCCCCCCGACGATGGCGGTGCGGTTCGAGCAGCAGTCCCAGGCCGCATACATCGAGGACCCGGACGCGAGGATCGACTTCAGCCGGGTCGTGCACGGCGAGCAGTCCTACACCCACCACCGGCCCATCGTCGCCGGGGACGAGCTCACCGGGACCACGACGGTGACCTCCATCCGTGAGGCGGGCGGGCACTCGATGATCACGCTCACGACCGAGCTCACCGACGCCGGGTCGGCGCCGGTCTGCACGGCGGTCTCGACCATCGTCGTCCGGGGAGGGGAGTGAGATGGCCCGTTCCCGTCATGACGTCTCCGTCGGAGAGCAGATCGGCCCGGTGACCGTGCCCGTCGGCCGCGACACCCTCGTCGCCTACGCGAATGCGTCTGGTGACCAGAACCCCATCCACCAGGACGAGGAGTTCGCCAGGAGCGTCGGACTGCCCGATGTCATCGCCCACGGCATGTGGACGATGGGCGCGGCGTCGACCGTCGTCGCCGACTGGGTCGGGGATGCCGGACGCGTCGAGCAGTTCCGCACCCGGTTCACATCCATGGTCGTCGTCCCACGGGACGGCGCCGAGGTCGAGATCAGCGCCGCCGTCAAGGGCCTCGACGACGACGGCCGGGCCACGCTCCATGTCACGGCCACCGCCGAGGGGACGAAGGTCCTCGGCCGGTGCGTCGCCGTGGTCCGCCTCGACTGATGGACGAGCAGTCCACGACGACGGGGCCACGCGTCGAGGAGGGCGTGCCGCTGGCGCCGCTGACGACCATGCGCGTCGGCGGTCCGGCCGCTCGCCTCGTGACGGTCGAGACAACCTATGACCTCGTCGACGCGGTGCGTGAGGTCGACGACGCCGACGAGCCGCTCCTCGTCGTCGGCGGCGGCTCGAACCTCGTCATCGCGGATGAGGGCTTCGCCGGAACCGTCGTCCACGTGGTCACCGACGGGGTGCGCGTGGAGTCCGCCGACCTCTGCGGCGGGGCGAACGTGCGCGTCGAGGCGGGTACCGTCTGGGACGACCTCGTCGCCCGCAGCGTCGAGGAGGGCTGGGCCGGTATCGAGGCACTCTCGGGTATCCCCGGATCCACCGGGGCGACCCCCGTGCAGAACGTCGGCGCCTACGGGCAGGAGGTCGCCCAGACGATCGCCCAGGTGCGGGTCTGGGACCGGGTCGAGCAGCAAGTGCGCACCTTCAGCAACCTCGACTGCGGCTTCACCTACCGGCACTCGATCTTCAAGGGCACCCAGTACCGCGGCGGGGGGCGGTACGTCGTGCTCGAGGTGGTCTTCCAGCTCGAGGTCGCAGACCTCTCGCGGCCGATCGGGTATGCCGATCTCGCGCGCCAGCTCGACGTCGAGGTAGGCGCGCGCGTCCCGCTCGCCGATGCGCGGGAGGCGGTCCTGGCCCAGCGTCGGCTCCGGGGGATGGTCCTCGACGCGGACGACCACGACACGTGGAGCTGCGGCTCGTTCTTCACCAACCCGATCCTCACCGTCGGTGAGTTCGAGGAGCTCGAGCGGCGGGCGCATACCCTCCTCGGGGACGAGGTGAGCCCGCCGCGCTTCGCCGACCCGCACGGCAACGTCAAGACCTCCGCCGCCTGGCTCATCGAGCGGGCCGGCTTCGGCAAGGGGTATGCGCTGGGCGACTCCGCGGACCCGCCCGCCGCCCTCTCGAGCAAGCACACCCTCGCCGTGACCAACCGGGGATCGGCGACGGCCCGGGACATCCTCGAGCTGGCCCGCCGGGTGCGGGACGGGGTCGAGGAGGTCTTCGGTGTCCGGCTCGTCAACGAGCCGGTGCTCGTGGGCGTGGAGCTCTAGGAGTCGCTCTCGCCCGGCCGGCGCGGACTGGTCCGCCGGCGTCCTTCGACCTTTGCTCCCTCGTTTGACCTTTGCTCCCTCGTTCGACCGCAATTGCGCGCGAATCAGGTGGCATGTGTCAATCGACGGAGGATGTGTCGAGCGAGGGAGTGAACGGCAACCGTGGGCTCACGTATCAACCGTGGCGCCATCGCGCCCAGCCGCGCCCTCGGCCGGCTCCGGAGCTGGGTCCGGCTCGCCGGCCAGCCACGCGTCGATCCCCTTGTATGCGGCGGCCCGGATCTCCTCCGGCGCCCGGCTCGCGCGGAACGAGGCCCGGGCGAGCTCGGCGAGCTCCTCGTCGGTGAAGCCGAGCTCGTTGCGGGCCAGCGCGTACTGGTCATTGAGGCGCGAGTCGAAGAGGAGCGGGTCGTCCGCACCGAGCGCGACATCGATCCCGGCGTCGACGATCTGGCGCAGGGGCACCTCCTCAGCGGACTCGTAGACGCCCATGGCGATGTTGCTGCCGGGGCAGACCTCGAGAGCCACACCGGTGCCGGCCACCAGGTCGAGCACGCGCGGGTCCTCGACGGCACGCACGCCGTGGCCGAGCCGGTCGGGGCCGATGGCCGAGAGGGTCGTCTCGACCGACTCGGGTCCGAGGAGCTCGCCGGCATGCGGCACGAGGGCGAGTCCGGCACGCTCGGCGATGGCGAAGGCGTGCCCGAACTCCTCGGTCACGCCTCGGCGCTCATCGTTGGAGAGACCGAAGCCGACGACCTCTCCGGGTCCGTCGCCGACGTACTGCGCCGCGAGGCGGGCGAGCGTGCGGGCGTCGAGGGGGTGGCGGATCCGCGATGCTGCGACGACGATCGCCACCTGGGCGGCGCCGGTCTCCGCAGCGGTCGCGCTCACCGAGCGCGCCTCGTCGAGGATGATCTCAAGCGCGGGCGTGATGCCTCCGACGAACGGCGCGTAGGACGTCGGGTCCACCTGCAGCTCGAGCCAGCGGGAGCCCTCGGCGCCGTCGTCCAGCGCGGCCTCCCGCACGATCCGCCGCAGGTCCTGCTCGTCCTGGACACAGTGGCGCGCCGAGTCGTAGAGGCGCTGGAACCGGAACCAGCCGCGCTCGTCCCGCCCGGCGCTCAGCTTGGGCGGATAGTCGTCCCGGAGCGACTCGGGCAGCCGCAGGTTGTGCTTGGCGGCCAGGTCGCGGATCGTCCCGACCCGTGCCGAGCCGGTGAAGTGGAGGTGCAGATGCGCCTTGGGAAGGGCCGCGAGCGGCCGGCTCACTCGTCCTCGTCGTCCTCGATGATGTGGATGGCGGCTTCCTCGGCCGAGGCGGCCGCTCCGTCGATACCCACGTCGCGACCCCACGCCTCGGCCTCGGTGTCCTCGTCGACGCCCTCGTCGGGGGCCACGAGGCGTCCCGCGCGGACCCGGCCTACCTCAGGTCCGCCGACCCAGTCCTGGTCGGCATCGATCGCGTCGGGGTCGTCGCCGCCGATGCGGTCCACGTCAAGGCCGCTCTCGTTCTCAGGGGCGCCGTAGGCGGTGTGCGGGTCCGCGATCTCCTGGGTGATGCGCTGCTCGATGGTCTCCTCGTGCCGCTGCTCGTAGGCCGTCGTGCCCCACAGGTGGGGGCTCCGGGCACCGTCGGGCGGCGAGAAGCCACGGTCGAGGACGTCCTCGACGCCGACCTCGCCGTTCTCGACGAGAGTGTCCTCGGGCTGGAGCTGGTCCTCGTCATCGACGCTGTAGGCGCTCAGCCCATCAGTGAAGTCCTCGCGGTGGTCCGACATAACTCAACCCTACGCTGCTGCTCGGGGCTTCAACCCATGGGATCGGGCTGTGGTCATGCGCTCTGGGAGAGCCTTTCGGCAGCCGCGAGAGCGACGCAGGTCGCGACCCCCGCGATCGCCGCGCGGACCTCGTCGAGGGGCGGGAAGCTCGGCGCGAGACGGATGTTCTTGTCCTCCGGGTCGTGCCCGTGCGGGAAGGACGCGCCGGCCGGGGTCAGCGCGATCCCGGCCTCCTTCGCGAGCTGGACGACGCGCGATGCAGTCCCGGGCACCACGTCGAGACTGACGAAGTAGCCACCCCGGGGATGGGTCCACGTGGCGATCCCGAGGCCGCCCAGGGTCGACCCGAGTGCCTCCTCGACCGCGGCGAACTTCGGTGCCAGGCTCTCGCGGTGCCGCGCCATGTGCGCCCGCACGCCATCGGCGTCGCCGAAGAACTCGAGGTGCCGCAGCTGGTTGACCTTGTCCGGGCCGATGGAGGCGAACTGCAGGTGGGAGAGGTACCACGCGATGTTCTCGACCGAGGAGGCCAGGAAGGCGACGCCGGCACCGGCGAAGGTGATCTTCGAGGTCGAGGCGAACATGAAGGTGCGGTGCGGGTTGCCCGCCGCAGCGCACAGGGAGAGCATGTCCGCGCTCTTCACCTCCTCCTCGGTGAGGTGGTGCAGCGCGTACGCGTTGTCCCAGAAGATCGTGAAGTCGGGCGCTGCCGTCGGCATCGACGCCAGCTCAGCCGCCACCTCCTGGGTGACGACCGCACCGGTGGGGTTCGCATACGTCGGGACGACCCACAAACCCCTGACCGTGGGGTCCTTCACGAGCTCCCGGCAGGCGGCGACGTCCGGGCCGTCGGCATTCATCGGCACGGGAACCATCTCGATCCCAAGGTGGGCGAGCATCGTGAAGTGCCGGTCGTAGCCCGGCACGGGAGCGATGAACTTGACCTGCTCCCGGATCCATGGACGCTCGCTCGTCACGCCGCCGTGCACGAGGAGGTCGACGAGCACGTCGTGCATCATCGTCAGGCTCGAGTTGCCGCCGGCGATGATCTGCTTCTGCTCGACGCCGAGGAGCTCGGCGAAGACTGCCCGCAGCTCGGGCAGGCCCTCGAGTCCGCCGTAGTTGCGCGTGTCGACCCCGCTCGGGCTCATCGCGGTGCTCGGGAGTCGCAGCAGGTCACTCGCGAGGTCGAGCTGCTCGGAGCTCGGCTTGCCCCGGGTGAGGTCGAGCTTCAGGCCGGCCGCCTTGAGCTGTTCGTATGCGGTGCGCTGCTCGTCCAGGAAGGCGGCCAGATCCTCGGGTGACCGTTCGGCGAGTGGGGCGGGGGCGGCCTGAGGAGTACCGTCAGAGGCAGGGGTCGTCGTGCTCACCCGATCATCGTTACAGATCGAGGCGCCCCGCCGCATACCCACCCGAGGGCGTGGACGCGAGGGGTGGATCGGAGGCGGCCGGCGCACCGGAGCGGATGCAGGGCCATGAGCGTGGGTCCACGGTGTCGACCCGAGCGTGTCCGCGCGGGCCGGCAGACATGGTTCGCGCCGGTGCCGTGAGTGACGTATGCTGGATCGTCGGTTGACTTTCACCAGACTCTTCAGCCTGCCCGAAAGTCGCCGACTCGGCGGTTCGCCCAACCCGATCGCCGAAGGGCAGTGGCTCAATTGGTAGAGCACCGGTCTCCAAAACCGGCGGTTGGGGGTTCGAGTCCCTCCTGCCCTGCGTAGTCCTTATCCGCTCGACCGAATCGATGTGAACTGTGACCGACGTGAGTGCGCGTGAGCGCGACTCCCGCGAACGGGATCCCGGCAAGAGGAAGCAGGGCCCGATCGCTCGGCTCATGCTCTTCATCAGCCAGATCATCGACGAGCTGCGCAAGGTCGTCCGACCCACGCGCACCGAGCTGCGGAACTACACAGCGATGGTCATCGGGTTCGTCACGTTCATGATGTTCCTCATCATGGGGCTGGACCAGGCGTTCAGCCGCCTGGTGGCGTTCCTCTTCGGCCAGAGCTGACCCGAGTGCGGGACGGGCAGTCGCAGGGTCCCGCACTGACTGAACATACGAAGGAAGGGCGTCGACGCATGTCGAGCGAATGGACTGAGAGCACCGAGACCGAGGGCACAGAGGTGACCCCGGTGGCTGCCGACGCCAGTCCGAGCGAGGTCGAGACGGCAGAGGTCGAGACGGTAGAGGACGAGGCCGCAGAGGTCGAGACGGCAGAGGACGAGGCTGAGGACGAGGCCGCAGAGGATGCTGCTCCCGAAGCCGCGGACGAGGACGGCGACGTCCCCCCGCCGGTCGACCCGGTCCAGGCGTTCAAGGACGAGCTGAGGTCCAAGCCTGGTGACTGGTACGTCATCCACACCTACGCGGGCTATGAGAACCGGGTCAAGGCGAACCTTGAGAACCGGATCATCTCCCTCAACATGGAGGACTACATCTACGAGATCCAGGTGCCCATGGAAGAGGTCACCGAGATCAAGAACGGCCAGAAGAAGCTCGTGAAGCGGGTCCGCTACACCGGCTACGTCCTGGTCCGGATGGAGCTCACCGACACCTCCTGGGGCGCCGTCCGGCACACGCCCGGCGTCACCGGCTTCATCGGCAGTGCGCACCAGCCGGTGCCGCTGTCCTTCGACGAGGTCTACAGCATGCTCAAGCCGAAGGACCTCGAGTCCGCCGCCGAGGTGGCGACCGACGGTTTCGGTGCCGCGGCCGCAGCCCGGCGCGGTGGCGACGAGACCATCGTCGACTTCGAGGTCGGCGAGTCCGTCACCGTCATGGAGGGCCCCTTCGAGACCCTGGCGGCAACGATCTCCGAGATCAACACCGACACCCAGAAGCTCAAGGTCCTCGTCTCGATCTTCGGCCGGGAGACCCCGGTCGAGCTGTCCTTCAACCAGGTCGCCAAGCTCTAGGCAGCGATCCGAGAAGGTCAGCACCACGGCCCAGCCCTTCGGCTGCGGTCGCAGGCAACCGGGTCATCGCCCCTGGCGTGGGCCCACCACACATTAAGGAAATAAGGAATGCCTCCCAAGAAGAAGGTCTCCGGCTTCATCAAGCTGCAGATCCAGGCCGGCGCCGCCACTCCGGCTCCTCCGGTCGGTCCGGCGCTCGGTCAGCACGGCGTCAACATCATGGAGTTCGTCAAGGCGTACAACGCTGCGACGGAGAGCCAGCGCGGCAATGTCATCCCGGTCGAGATCACGGTCTACGAGGACCGCTCGTTCACCTTCATCACGAAGACGCCCCCGGCTGCCGAGCTGATCAAGAAGGCCGCCGGCGTCGCCAAGGGCTCCGGTGAGCCCCACAAGACCAAGGTCGCCTCACTGAGCAAGGACCAGCTCCGTGAGATCGCCGAGCAGAAGATGCCCGACCTGAACGCCAACGACATCGAGGCCGCGATGAAGATCATCGCCGGCACCGCTCGTCAGATGGGCATCACCACCGAGCTCTGACGAAGGACGTATGCGCAGGTTGGGGGCCGAGGAACGAGGCACCCGGCCGGAGCGGAGTCCGAGGAAGAGCGAGCGATAGAACCGAGCTCTGACGAAGGACGTATGCGCAGGTTGGGGGCCGAGGAACGAGGCACCCGGCCGGAGCGGAGTCCGAGGAAGAGCGAGCGAAAGAACCGAGTTCTGATTCAGAGCTCAGCCATCGCACCGTCGTTCGGGGCGGAGCACGTGGGAGGACCAGCGCTTGGTCCGCACCACACATCCCTACGCAAGGAGATTCACCATGAAGCGCAGCAAGAACTACCGCGCAGCGGCGGAGCAGATCGACTCCTCGCGCGTGTACTCGCCGCTCGAGGCGGTCCGTCTCGCCAAGAACTCGGCGAAGGCCAAGTACGACGAGACGGTCGAGGTCGCCATGCGTCTCGGCGTCGACCCCCGTAAGGCCGACCAGATGGTCCGCGGGACCGTCAACCTCCCGCACGGGACGGGTAAGACCGCCCGCGTGCTCGTCTTCGCCAACGGCGACAAGGCCGAGGCGGCCCGGGCAGCCGGTGCCGACTACGTCGGCAGCGACGACCTCCTCGAGAAGGTGGCCGGCGGCTGGCTCGACTTCGACGCCGTCGTGGCGACCCCGGACCTCATGGGCAAGGTCGGCCGGCTCGGCAAGATCCTCGGCCCTCGTGGTCTGATGCCGAACCCGAAGACCGGCACGGTCACGATGGACACCGCCAAGGCGGTCAGCGACATCAAGGGCGGCAAGATCGAGTTCCGCGTCGACAAGCACGCGAACCTGCACTTCATCATCGGCAAGGCGTCCTTCGACGAGAAGGCGCTCGTGGAGAACTACGCCGCTGCGCTCGAGGAGATCCTCCGCCTCAAGCCGTCGGCCTCCAAGGGTCGCTACATCATCAAGGGCACCATGTCGACGACGATGGGCCCCGGCATCCCGCTGGACGTGACCCGCACCCGGGACCTGCTGGCCGACGAGACGGTCGTCGCCTGATCCGACCCAGCCCGGTCTCACGAGGGACCCTCCACCACGCGACCACGCGCGGGGGAGGGTCCCTCTGCTCTCGCCGGTGGCTGTCGCTATGCAGGCGAGAGGCTGTCGGAGTTCTCGCCTCGAATTCGCCTGATCCCTAAGGTAATCCGGTGCGGTGGCAGCCGGCCGGACGGGGACGATTTGGTCAGCACCGATGGCACCCCGTATCCTGAACGACGACCGAAGACCGCCGGTTGACTCTCTCGAGTCATAAGGCTTCCCGCCAGGGGAGGACCAGCGCAGGCCACGAGTACGAAACGACGCGACATGATCGCGCCCTTCCGAGCCCCGTGCCCTGCGCCGGGGCTTTTCTGATTGGTTGCCGGTGTCCGCTGGACACCCGGGTGGTCGATGCATCAGAAGAAGGGAGGCCACGTGGCACGTAAAGCTGATAAGGCTGCTGCCATTGCCGAGCTGAAGGAGAAGTTCTCCAGCTCGAACGCGGCCGTTCTCACGGAGTACCGCGGGCTCACCGTCAAGCAGCTCACCGAGCTGCGCGGCGCCCTCCGTGGCAACGCCACCTTCGCCGTGGTCAAGAACACGCTTACCCAGCTGGCAGCCAAGGAGGCGGGAGTCACCGCCTTCGACGACCAGCTCGTCGGCCCGACCGCCATCGCCTTCGTCGACGGTGACCCGGTCGAAGCCGCCAAGGGTCTGCGTGACTTCGCCAAGGCGAACCCCCTCCTCGTCATCAAGGGCGCCGTCCTCGACGGCAAGCCCCTCAGTGCCGAGGACGTCACGAAGCTTGCGGACCTTGAGTCCCGCGAGGTTCTGCTGGCCAAGCTGGCAGGCGCCATGAACGCCTCGCTCAGCAAGGCCGTCTACCTCTTCGCCGCGCCGCTGTCCCAGACGGCTCGCGTGGTCGACGCGCTGCGCGCCAAGGTCGAGGCCGAGGGCCCCGTCCAGGCCGCTGCGACCGAAGAGGCCCCAGCCGAGGCCGAGGCCGAGGCATCTCCCGCTGAGGAGACCGCAACCGTCGCCGAGGGTGGCGACACGGAGTGATCTGATCCTCCGGGATCTGATCGCTCGATCACTGAATACGCCACTCACGGCATACGTAAGAGAAAGGACGCCATCATGGCGAAGTTGTCCACCGACGAGCTCCTCGAGGCCTTCAAGGAGATGACCCTCATCGAGCTCTCCGAGTTCGTCAAGCAGTTCGAGGAGACCTTCAACGTCACCGCCGCGGCCCCCGTCGCCGTTGCCGGTGCCGCTGCCCCGGCCGCAGGCGGCGGCGATGCCGCTGCCGAGGAGGAGCAGGACGAGTTCGACGTCATCCTCGAGGCTGCCGGCGACAAGAAGATCCAGGTCATCAAGGAGGTCCGTGCGCTGACCTCCCTCGGCCTGAAGGAGGCCAAGGACCTCGTCGACGGCGCCCCCAAGGCCGTCCTCGAGAAGGTCGACAAGGCTGCCGCCGAGAAGGCCAAGGAGGCCCTCGAGGGCGCCGGCGCCACCGTCTCGCTCAAGTGATCCCGTCCCCTCACGGGGACTGATCGCTCGGCTCGCACAGCGGGGCGGATCCACTCGGATCCGTCCCGCTGTTCGTGTCTTCGCTGAAGTCCCGGCATCCCCGATCGGGTCGGGCGAGCACGACACAGACGGGGTATGCGGTGGTTCCGTGTGAGCGAACGTCACCGCGGCGGTACTTGACGGATCGGCGATGTTTGGTCATCCTCGTTCGAGGCATCTGCCCGCATCCAGGATCTGAACGTGGGATACTGGGGCGGGCGCTCCGGAGCCACCGTGACCTTGTGGGTCACGAGCCGGAGGCCGACCGGTTCGAGCCAGAGGCTTGACACCGGTTGCTTTTCATGCCCACTTGGCCTAGGCTGGATCCTTGCGCCGCCCCTACCCTCCTCCCCGCTGGATGCGACTCTGCGAGCCCATGCCCCCGAGCTCGCGTCCAGGCTCACCGCCGAGCACGAAGTGGGAGCACCTCAGCGTGCCGCGAGGGTGACCGGTCGGCGTTGAACACCTGAAGAAACGCATACGACGTTCTTGGCCTTTGGAAGGACCAACTCTTGGCTGCCTCGCGCACAGCGTCCACCTCCGGTACGTCCAACACCGTGACCACCGCACGGACGGCTTCCGGCCGTCTGTCCTTCGCGAAGATCCGCGAACCCCTTGAAGTCCCCGACCTGCTGGCCCTGCAGACGGAGAGCTTTGCCTGGCTGATCGGCAGCGAGAGCTGGCAGCAGCGTGTCGCCGAGGCCAAGGCCGCCGGCCGCACCGACATTCCCGACCGTTCCGGTCTCGAGGAGATCTTCGACGAGATCTCGCCCATCGAGGACTTCACCGGCTCGATGTCGCTCAGCTTCCGTGACCACCGCTTCGAGGAGGTCAAGTACTCCATCGAGGAGTGCAAGGAGCGGGACCAGACCTACTCCGCACCGCTCTTCGTCACCGCGGAGTTCATGAACACCACGACCGGTGAGATCAAGAGCCAGACCGTGTTCATGGGCGACTTCCCGCTCATGACCGAGCGCGGGACCTTCATCATCAACGGCACCGAGCGTGTCGTGGTCTCCCAGCTCGTCCGCAGCCCGGGCGTCTACTTCGAGCGGACCGCCGACAAGACCTCCGACAAGGACGTCTTCACCGCCAAGGTCATCCCGAGCCGCGGCGCCTGGCTCGAGTTCGAGATCGACAAGCGCGACATGGTCGGCGTGCGCGTCGACCGCAAGCGCAAGCAGCCGGTGACGACCCTGCTCAAGGCCCTGGGCATGACCGACTCCGAGATCCGCAGCGCCTTCGTGGACCCCTCGGGCGCGACCTACGAGTCGATCGAGCTCACCCTCGAGAAGGACACCTTCGCCGACCAGGACGCCGCGCTGCTGGACCTCTACCGCAAGCTGCGTCCGGGTGAGCCCCCGACCACCGAGGCCTCGCGCAACCTGCTCGACAACCTCTACTTCAACGGCAAGCGCTACGACCTGGCCAAGGTCGGTCGCTACAAGATCAACAAGAAGCTCGGGATCGACGTCCCGCTGACCGAGTCCGTCCTCTCCCTCGAGGACATCGTCGCGACGATCCGGTACATCTGTGCGCTGCACAACGGCGACACGACCCTCCCGGGTGTGCGGGGTGGCGAGCCGGTCGAACTGCGCGTCGAGACCGATGACATCGACCACTTCGGCAACCGTCGCCTCCGTAGCGTCGGCGAGCTCATCCAGAACCAGGTCCGTACCGGCCTGTCCCGGATGGAGCGCGTCGTGCGCGAGCGCATGACGACCCAGGACGTCGAGGCGATCACGCCGCAGACGCTCATCAACATCCGTCCGGTGGTCGCGTCCATCAAGGAGTTCTTCGGCACCAGCCAGCTCTCCCAGTTCATGGACCAGAACAACCCGCTCGCCGGCCTGACGCACAAGCGTCGTCTGTCGGCGCTCGGCCCGGGTGGTCTCTCCCGTGACCGCGCCGGCATGGAGGTCCGTGACGTCCACCCGTCGCACTACGGCCGCATGTGCCCCATCGAGACACCTGAAGGTCCGAACATCGGCCTCATCGGCTCGCTGGCCTCCTACGGCCGGATCAACCCGTTCGGCTTCATCGAGACGCCCTACCGCAAGGTCAACAACGGCGTCATCACCGACGAGGTGCACTACCTCTCGGCGGACGAGGAGGACGAGCACGTCATCGCGCAGGCCAACGCCACGCTGGCCGAGGGGGGTCGCACCTTCGCCCACGAGCGCGTCCTCGTGCGCGTCAAGGGCGGCGAGGTCGAGTACGTCCCGCGTGAGGACGTCGACTACATCGACGTCTCCGCCCGCCAGATGGTCTCGGCCGCGACCGCGCTCATCCCGTTCCTCGAGCACGACGACGCCAACCGTGCCCTCATGGGCTCGAACATGCAGCGTCAGGCCGTGCCGCTCGTGCGTGCCGAGGCTCCGCTCGTCGGCACCGGCATGGAGTTCCGCGCCGCCATCGACTCCGGCGACGTCGTCGTGGCCGAGAAGGCCGGTGTGGTCACCGAGGTCTCCGCGGACCTGGTCACCGTCGCCGCCGACGACGGCACCACCCGGACCTACAAGATCAACAAGTTCACCCGGTCCAACCAGGGCAACTCCTACAACCAGCGCGTCGTGGTCTCCGAGGGTGACCGCCTCGAAGCCGGCCAGCTCATCGCCGATGGTCCCGCGACCGACGGTGGCGAGATGGCGCTCGGTCGCAACCTGCTCGTGGCGTTCATGCCGTGGGAGGGCTACAACTTCGAGGACGCGATCATCCTGTCCCAGCGCCTGGTGCAGGACGACGTCCTCTCCTCGATCCACATCGAGGAGCACGAGGTCGACGCGCGCGACACCAAGCTGGGCCCCGAGGAGATAACCCGGGACATCCCGAACGTCTCCGAGGAGGTCCTCGCCGACCTCGACGAGCGCGGCATCATCCGCATCGGTGCCGAGGTCCGCGACGGCGACCTGCTCGTCGGCAAGGTCACGCCTAAGGGTGAGA
>JAAYCP010000181.1 GCA_012729695.1 Actinomycetales bacterium
GAGATGGTGTCGTATCGGAGGATGCCCGTTCGTGGAGAGGGTATGCGTCGGCACCGGGTCGGCGCGGCGGCTCGCCATCGACGGTGGCGGCGTCCGCAGACCTGAGAGGAGAGGGCAGTGACCGAGTATCTGATCGCGTTCAACGATGAGTGGGTGCCTCAGCACACACCACAGCAGCTGCACGACAAGAGCGCGGCTGTCATCGCAGTCTCCGCTGCGTCGGCGAGGTGATCGGGATGCCCAAGTACATGCTGTCCGTCTTCGGTGCCACCGACCCGGGACCCTACGGCCCCTACCCGTCCAAGGAGGCCATGCTCGAGGCGTTCGCCGACACCGGAGCCTTCAACGAGATGCTCGAGCGGGAGGGCTACTTCGTCTATGCGGACGGGCTGCAGCCCGCTGTGACGGCGACGACGGTCGACGGGCAGGGCGAGACGCCGGTCATCACCGACGGTCCCTACCTCGAGACCAAGGAGCACCTCGGCGGGTTCTGGATCATCGAGGCGCCGGACCTCGACGTGGCCCTGCGCCTCGCGGCCGAGGGGTCGAAGGCGTGCCGAGGCACGGTCGAGGTGCGGCCCTTCCAGACGAGCGAGTCCGTCGAGGCGCTGCTCGACTCGTGACCGGCCCCGCCGCGATGGAGGAGATCGCTCGCGCCCACCGTGAGGAGTGGGCGCGGGTGGTGGCCGGCCTGGCGCGGCGGTTCGGTGACCTCGACCTCGCGGAAGATGCCGCAGCCGAGGCGTTCGTCGCCGCGGTGGAGGTGTGGCCCCGCGTCGGCGTGCCACCGAACCCCGGCGGCTGGCTCACCACGACCGCGACCCGCAAGGCGATCGACCGGGTCCGGCGCGAGTCCCAGCGGCGGGGCAAGCACGAGGCGGCGCACGCGTTTGCGAGCCAGCTCATGCCCGAGAACACAGACCCCGAGTCCGTCGGCCCGATCGAGGACGACCGGCTGCGGCTCGTCTTCACCTGCTGCCACCCCGCCCTGGCGATGGAGGCCCGGGTGGCCCTCACCCTGAGGCTCCTCGGTGGCCTCACGGTGGCCGAGATCGCCCGCGCCTTCCTCGTGCAGGAGACGACGATGGCGCAGCGGATCACCCGCGCAAAGGCCAAGATCAAAGCGACCCGGATCCCCTACCGGGTGCCGTCCAGGTCGGATATCGGGGTCCGGCTGGCCGGAGTACTCACCGTCGTCTACCTCATCTTCAACGAGGGGTACCTCGCGGGCACGGGGGACGAGCCGCTGCGGACCGATCTCTCCGACGAGGCGATCCGACTCGGCCGGCTCCTCCACACCCTGCTGCCCGAGGACGGCGAGGTGGCCGGGCTGCTGGCCCTCATGCTGCTCACCGATGCACGCCGCGATGCCCGGGTGTCCGCGACGGGTGAGCTCGTGACCCTCGAGGAGCAGGACCGTCGCCGGTGGGACCGCGACAGGATCGCCGAGGGTCACGCCCTCGTGCGGGAGAGGCTCGCAGCGGTCGCAGCGGGCGCTCCACCACCTGGGCGGTACCAGATCCTGGCCGCGATCAACGCGGTCCATACGTACGCCGGGTCGGCGCAGGAGACGGACTGGTCCCAGATCGTCACCCTGTACGACCGCCTCGTGCGGCTCGATCCCTCCCCCATCGTGCGGCTCAACCGGGCTGTGGCGGTGGCCGAGCTCGACGGGCCACAGCCGGCGCTCGCAGAGATCGAC
>JAAYCP010000182.1 GCA_012729695.1 Actinomycetales bacterium
CCAACGTGTGGAACGCGTTGATGGGCAGGACCTACACCAAGACCGCACCGGCTCCCGCGCCGGCCCCCGCCCCCACGCCGCCGCCGGCGGCCCATCCCCTGGAGCAGTATGCGTCACTCACCTTGCGCCGCGGATCCACGGGTGCCGCGGTGACCGCCCTGCAGAAGGCCCTCTCGATCACTGCCGACGGCTCGTTCGGCCCCGCGACCGAGACGAGGGTCAAGGAGTACCAGAAGTCCAAGGAGCTCATCGCCGACGGTGTCGTCACCACCAACGTGTGGAACGCGTTGATGGCCAGGACCTACACCAAGACCGCACCCGTGGCGGCTCCTCACCCGCTCGAGCAGTACGCCGGTCTCACCCTCCGGCGCGGCTCGACCGGCGCCGCCGTCACCGCCCTGCAGCGGGCTCTCGGTGGTCTCACCGCGGACGGATCGTTCGGCCCGGCCACCGAGACCAAGGTCAAGGAGTTCCAGCGCACCAAGGACCTGCTCGCCGACGGGATCGTCACCAGGGAGGTCTGGAACGCCCTCATGGGGCGCTGAGATAGCGGAGGCGGAGCCGGCCGCACGGCGTAGGCTCGCTCCGTTATGACTACCGCAGGCGAGCGGCGGACCGACCCGCGCACCGCATACCTCCTGCCCGGGCGCAGCGCCCGAGGCGGTGACGGCACGCTGTGATCCGGCCCCGCAACCTCGCCGACGTCGTCCGGCGCATCCTTCTGCTCGTCGTCATCGTCGTCGTCGGCATCGTCCTGTGGCGCAACTGGGACGAGGTCGCCCCGCAGATCTCGGCCGTCTCGCCGACCGCCTGGGTGGCCGCAGGCGCTGCGGCGCTCATCTCGCCGTTCCTCACCCTCATGGGGTGGCGACGGGTGCTCGCCGACCTCGGCTCACCGCTGTCGCCGGCGAACGCCGCGAGCGTCTTCATGGTCGGCCAGCTCGGCAAGTACGTCCCCGGCTCGTTGTGGTCGGTCCTCGTCGCGGCCGAGGTCGCGCGCCGGCTCGGGGTGCCCCGACAGCGGACTGCGGTCGTCGGCCTCATCACCCTCGCCATGGCACTGCTGACCGGCATCGGGCTGGGGGTGCCGGCGCTCCCGGCCATGGCCGACCTCGGGGAGCGGACCATGCTCATCCTGCTCGGGGTCTCCGCGGTGGTCATGATGGTCGTGCTCTACCCGGCGGTGCTCAACCGGCTCATCGACACGGGCCTACGGATGATCCGGCGCGGACCCCTCACGCACCCGCTCTCGGGGCCGGCGATCTTCCAGATGGCCCTCTGGTTCCTCCTGTCGTGGGTCGCGACCGGGGTCGCGATGTGGGTCCTCGCCCGCGAGCTCGTCGAGCCCGGCGGCGACACCGCCTATCTCGCGCTCGTCTGCATCACCGGCTTCCCGCTCGCCACCTCCCTCGGAATGCTCAGCGTCTTCATCCCGGCGGGAGCCGGCGTCCGCGAGGGTCTGCTCGTCGTCCTTCTCGTCGGGCTGCTCACCGCGCCGGCGGCCGCCGCCGTCGCCATCCTCGTCCGCTTCCTCACCGTCGTCACCGACGTCGTCTGGGCGCTGGCCGGCTGGGCGTGGGGGCGTGTCCACCGCCTCACCGGACCGGTCGAGGGATGACCGCCGAATTGTCCGACGCGTCCGACGCCCAGGAGGTCCGGCGCGTCCTCGACTTCGCCGAGCCGCGGTCGGTGGGCGCCATCCTCGCGTCGTTCCGTCGCGGAGCAGCGGATCCGACGAGCCGCTCCGAGGGTCGCTGGGGCGGCCGCTGGTGGATCGCGTGGCCGACCCCCGACGGCTCGGTCACCGGTTGCTTCGTCCAGGAGAGCGAGCGCCGGGTCACCGTCAGCGCGTGGGGGCCGGGGGCGCAGTGGCTGCTCGAGCAGGCGCCGGTCCTCCTCGGTGAGGAGGACGACCCGGACGGCTTCGTGCCGCACCACCCACTCGTCGCCGAGGCGTGGCGTCGGCATCAGGGCTGGCGCGTGCCCCGCTCCGGCCTCGTCGTCCACGCCCTCGTGCCGGCGATCATCGAGCAGAAGGTCACCGGTGCCGAGGCCTTCGGTGCCCAGCGCCGACTCGTCCGTCGCTACGGCACCCCGGCCCCCGGTCCCGGCGCCGACCTCGGCCTCGTGGTCCCGCCCGATGCCGCCACGTGGGCGCGGATCCCGTCGTGGGAGTGGCTGAGGTCGAGCGTCGACCACGCGCGCTCGACCGCGATCATGCGGGCCCTTGTCAGCCCTGGACGACTCGAGGAGTGCACCCGGCTGCCGCTGGCCGAGGCGCACCGCCGGCTCCGCTCGATCCCCGGCGTCGGCGTGTGGACCGCGGCCGAGACCGCCCAGCGAGCACTCGGCGACCCGGACGCGGTGAGCTTCGGCGACTA
Organism: Actinomycetales bacterium; assembly: GCA_012729695.1. Taxonomy (GTDB): domain Bacteria; phylum Actinomycetota; class Actinomycetes; order Actinomycetales; family Dermatophilaceae; genus F2B08. The sequence continues at coordinate 2,382 of JAAYCP010000182.1, forward strand.
CCACGTCGCGAAGAACATCGGCTGGGCGCTCACCGGCAGCGAGGTCGACGACGACGGCCTCGCCGAGCTCCTCGAGCCGTATGCGGGGCACCGCTACCGCGTCCAGCGCCTCCTCGAGCTGGCGGGGATCAGGCGACCCCGCAAGGGCGCGCGGATGGCGCCGCGGACGCACCTGCCGCGCTAGCGGTCGGTCACGCGCACGTCCACGACTGAGGCGTTGCGCTGCTCGTCGGTCACGACGAGGTCCTCGCTCGCCAGGGCCACGTGCAGCCGCGCGACCGCCTGACCGAGGAGGTATGCGTCGCTCGCCTCGATCCGCACCGTCACCTCGGCGGGGGTGCCTGTCACGGTCCCCGCCACGTCCGGGCGCAGTGGGTGCAGGGCAAGGTCGATGGCTCGCCGAGCCCGGGTCGGGACATCCTCCAGCGAAACCGAGCGGATCCCGATCGTCTCGGAGAGCGCGCTGCCCGCCGCCACTCCCAATGCCTCGCGGACCGCCTCGACGGGGCCGCTGCGGAACCAGTCCCCAGGGCCGGTCCGCACGAGGGTCGAGGCGCCGGGCAGCTCAGGGTCCGTGCTCGCATACGGCAGTCCGCGGACGATGGCGACCGGGAGGGCGCCGGACTTCCCCTTGACCAGGTCGGCCGCCGCGGCCATCGCGTCGGCGACCGCGATGATCGTCACGGAGAGCTCGCGGCCGTCGGCGTCGTGACCGCCGCGGTGGTCGTCGAGGACCTGCACTCCCGCACTGCCGAGCGCGAAGTCGACGACGCCACCCCGCCACGGCCGTCCGGCGGTGTCGGAGACGATGAGGCCCAGTGGCTGGTCGTCGGGCCAGGAGAGGCGTCGGCGCAGGTCGCGGAGGAGGTTGGCTGCGCGGGCGTCGGAGCCGCGCGGGAGGAGCAGGACTCCACCATCGCCGCCGACGTTCGACTCGTCCACGCCAGCGGCGGCCATGACGGGGCCTGCGGCTGCCTCGACGATGCGGGTGACCCTCTCGCCGGCCCGTCGCTCGGCGACCACGCGCACCGTCTCGGCGGCAATCGCCTCATCACGGGAGGTGTGGACGCGCAGCCCATCGGCCTTGGCGAGGATCTTGCTCGCCACGACGACGACGTCCCCTGGCGCCAGCGAGATCCCGGAGCGGACGAGAGCGTCGTGCAGGAGCTGGCCCAGGTCGTCGCCGGCGCGCACCTCGGGCACACCTGGGACGGCGAGGACGGTGAACGACGGAGGAGTGACGGGGGCGCCGGGGGAGGTGCCAGCGGAGACTCCGGAGGTGCTCCCGGCCGAAGTCACGTCAGAAGGCACGTCGCTCGTCACGCGCGAGTCAGCGCTTCCCGGCCAGGTCGAGGGCGAGATCCAGAGCCGCGTCCGCGATCCGCGCCGCCTTCTCGACCGAGGTCATGAGCAGCGCCTCGTCATAGACGGCGACCTCGGTGCCGCCCAGGGACATCCCGGCATCGGCGGGGTCGATGAGCCAGCCGTCGAGGAAGTCGGCGTAGAGCCCCGCAACCGCCGCCGAGGTTGCCTCGACGCCGATGGCCGACAGACAGGCATCCGCGTGTCCGCGCACAGGGGCGCCGCCGATGAGCGGGCTCACCCCGACGACCGGAGCGGTGGTCCCGCGCAGCGCGTCCCGAACCCCCGGCACGCCGAGGATGATGCCGATCGAGACGACCGGGTTGCTCGGCGGCAGGAGGATGACGTCGGCGTTGCGGATCGCGTCGAGGACCCCCGGTGCCGCGGTCGCCCGGTCCATCCCCGCGACGACGAAGCGCTCGACCGGCGGCTGCGCCTGCATCCGCACCCACCACTCCTGGAAGTGCACAGCCGACGGCTCATCACCGGCGAGGACCACGTGCGTCTCGACCGGGGTGTCCGTCATCGGGAGCAGCTCGATCCCGCGGTCGGGAAGGCCCCAGCGCTCGGCGAGGCGCGCGGTGACCTGGCTCAGGGTGTAGCCCTGCCCGAGCCACTGCGAGCGGATGATGTGGGTGGCCAGGTCGAGGTCACCCAGGCCGAACCAGTCCGGTGCGGCGCCGTAGGCGAGGAGCTCCTCCTGGACCCGGCGCGTGTCGCCGGCGCGGCCCCAGCCCTGCTGCTCGTGCACTGCGCCGCCGAGCGTGTAGAGGAGGGTGTCGAGGTCCGGGCAGACGCGCAACCCGAAGAGGGTGATGTCGTCGCCGGTGTTGCCGATGATGGAGAGGGTATGCGGCGGGGACTCAGCCGTCTCGCTTGCGTCAGAACCAGGCCCCCCCGGGTCGGCGGACGTGTGCGGGGTGGCATCATGGACGCCTCGATCAAGGGATCGCTGGTCGAGTGCATGGCGCAGTCCGCGGAGGAACCGGGCGCCACCCACCCCGCCGGCGAGGGCTGTAATGCGCATGAGGAGTAGCCAACCATGTCGCAGGACCCGGCTGCCGAGCACCCTGTCCGAATGGACCGTTAGCAGATTCGCGCTTGACTTAGTGGGATGACACGCGTGTAATTTCAGCCATGTGACGCGCCGGACATCGGTTGCGGAGCTGCAGGGTCGAGAAGTGGGTCGAGAGGGAGAGGGCATGTTCGAGCTCTACTTGAACGAGGGGAGTGATCCGTCGGAGCTGTCGTGGCAGGAGCGATCACTCTGCGCACAGACGGATCCGGAGGCGTTCTTCCCTGAGAAGGGTGGCTCCACCCGCGAGGCCAAGAAGGTCTGCGTCGGGTGCGAGGTCCGCGCCGAGTGCCTCGAGTACGCGCTGGCGAACGACGAGCGCTTCGGCATCTGGGGCGGACTCTCTGAGCGTGAGCGCCGCAAGCTCAAGAAGCGCGCGGTCTAGCCCGATTCACTCGTTCATCACGGGGCCCACGCCCCACGTGCGCGCCTGCCC
>JAAYCP010000183.1 GCA_012729695.1 Actinomycetales bacterium
CGACTGCGGATGTCTGCGGTCCCACGAGGGCAGGGCGGACCAACGATGCGCAGCTCAGGCACTCCGAAGAGTGCCTGAGCTGCGAGAGGTCTGACCGAGACGAACCGTCAGTCGAGGTAGTCGCGCAGGACCTGGGACCGGCTCGGGTGGCGGAGCTTGCTCATCGTCTTGGACTCGATCTGGCGGATCCGCTCCCGCGTCACGCCGTAGACCTTGCCGATCTCGTCGAGGGTCTTCGGCTGCCCGTCGGAGAGCCCGAAGCGCATCGAGACGACTCCCGCCTCACGCTCGGAGAGCGTGTCCAGGACGGAGTGCAGCTGCTCCTGGAGGAGGGTGAACGAGACGGCGTCCGCGGGGACGACGGCCTCGGAGTCCTCGATGAGGTCACCGAACTCGCTGTCGCCGTCCTCGCCGAGCGGGGTGTGCAGGGAGATGGGCTCGCGGCCGTACTTCTGGACCTCGACGACCTTCTCCGGGGTCATGTCCAGCTCTGCGGCGAGCTCCTCCGGCGTGGGCTCACGACCGAGGTCCTGAAGCATCTGGCGCTGCACACGCGCGAGCTTGTTGATGACCTCGACCATGTGCACCGGGATGCGGATGGTGCGGGCCTGGTCGGCCATCGCCCGGGTGATCGCCTGGCGGATCCACCACGTCGCATACGTCGAGAACTTGTAGCCCTTGGTGTAGTCGAACTTCTCGACCGCACGGATGAGGCCGAGGTTGCCCTCCTGGATGAGGTCCAGGAAGAGCATGCCGCGGCCGGTGTAGCGCTTGGCGAGGGAGACCACGAGGCGCAGGTTGGCCTCGAGGAGGTGGTTCTTGGCCTTTTTGCCGTCCTGGGCGATCCACCACAGCTCACGCTTGAGCTTCATGTCGATCTTCTCGCCCGAGTTCAGCTTCTCCTCGGCGAACAGACCTGCCTCGATCCGCTTGGCGAGCTCGACCTCCTGCTCAGCGTTGAGGAGGGCGACCTTGCCGATCTGCTTCAGGTAGTCCTTGACCGGGTCGGCCGTGGCGCCGGCAGTGACAACCTGCTGAGCAGGTGCGTCGTCCTCGTCGTCGTCACGGATGACGAAGCCGGTCTCCTCGGACTCGTCCTCGCTCTCCTCGGCGGCAGGCTTCGCGCCCCGGGTGCGAGGACTCCGGCGGGTCCGTGCGGCCCCAGGACTGCCGTCCTGATCGGCGTCCTCGTCTTCCGCGTCCTCGACGACGACCGTCGCGTCGACGTCGTCGGCGGCGACTTCCTCGAGCTCCGCCTCGTCGACGTCCTCGACCTCGTCAACGACCTCGACCGCGCTGTCCGCAGTCGGGGCGGCAGCCGCCGCCTTCTTCGCAGCGGTCTTGCGCGGGGTTGCCTTCTTCGCAGGAGCCGTCTTCGCCGGCTTGGCGGCGGCAGCGGCAGCCTTCTTGGTCGTTGCAGCCTTGTTCGTCGCCGCCTTCTTTGTCGTCGCCTTCTTCGCTGCGGTCCTGGTCGCAGCTGTCTTGCGCGCGACAGCCTTCTTGGTCGGTGCTGCCGCGGCCTTGGTCGTTGCCGCCTTGGCCGGTGCCGCCTTCGTTGCCGTGCTCTTGGCGGCAGTGCTCTTGGCGGCAGTGGTCTTGGCGGGGGCGCTCTTCGTCGCGGTCTTCTTGGTCACAGTCTTCTTTGTCGCAGTCGTGGTCGCGGCCACCTTCGAGGCGGCAGCCTTCGCAGCGCCCTTCGGGGCGGGCGTCTGTGCAGTGGTGCTGGGAGTCGTCGTCTTCGCGCTAGTCTTCGTCGTCCGGGACGGAGCCAAGGTCCTTGGGCCTTTCGTCAGTGGAGATCGCGGCGACCGGACAGGTCGATCCTGCGAGCTCAGGTCGTTCGGCGTATGTTCCGGGACTCGGACATCGACGGCTGCGGCATGGAGATTGGGGGTGCGGGGGCTGATCCGGTGACGCCCGAGGAGGGTCGCAGTGCGTGGTGTCGGCGTGTCCTTCCCGACCATTATAAAGCGAGCGCCTTGATGAGCCGGCACACCACCTAGGCGATGGACGCCCGATGCCGATCGTTGAGTGTCCGTTTCCGTTCAGTTCGAACCCCGTTACACCCGAACTTGTTCCCGTCCTCCCGTTCGGCTCGTCCAGGAACCGATTCCGCTTCGCTGGGCGGCTTCGATCGGCAGGTATCAGCCTTCGGCCTTGACGGCCAGGACTGGAACGGGAGCGTCGAGCAGGATGCGCTGAGCGTTCGACCCGAGGATGAGCTTGCCGATGGGCGTGCGCCGGCGCAGACCGATGACGATGAGCTCGCCTCCGTGCGACTCCACGGCATCGATGAGGTCCTCGGCCGGGTCATGGCCCTCGCCGTCCGCGCTCTGCAGGCTCAGCCCCTTGGCCTCCAGCCGGGTCCGTGCGGCCGCGAGCTCGCTGTCGTCGTCCTCGCGTGGGGCACGCGGGGTCTGGACGACCACGAGCCCGCAACCCCGCAGCAGGCACTCCTGGACGGCCGCACGCAAAGCGGCCTGGCCCTCGCGGGAGCTCACGTAGCCGACGACGACACTCATTGCGTCAGGTCTCTCCTTCGTCAGAGCCCGCGGGTTGCGGCCAGGACTGCGTCGACGCTACCCCGTTGCGCGCGCCCGGGTGAGCGCAGGACTGGTCGTGACGACTCGCCCGCTGTGTCTGCGTCCGTTGAGACCGTGGCGGCGTCGCAGGGCCGCGCGGATGATCTCCCCCACCTGCTCACGCTCGATGAGGAAGCTGTCGTGTCCGTGGGGGGAGGAGATCTGCTCATGCCTGGCACCGGGTCTGGCCTCGACGAGCGACTGGGACTGGGCAGGCGGGTAGAGCCTGTCGCTGTCCACACTCACGACGACGAGCTGGCCTGTGAAATCGGCCAGCGCAGCGGCCATTCCGCCGCGACCGGCACCGAGGTCATGGCTCGACATCGCCTCGTTGAGGACGATGAAGCTGCCCGCATCGAAGCGGGCGACCAGCTTCTCACCGTGGTGCTGCAGGTAGCTCTCGACCTCGTAGAGCTCCCGGCCCTCGCCTCGGTCGCGGACGTCGCGGCGCGCTGGGTCGATCGCGCTCATGAAGCGGTTTCCGAACCGGTCCGCGAGCTCGGGTTCGCTGCGGTAGGTGATCTGAGCGATCTGCCGCGCGATGGACATGCCCACGGTGGGAGCGGAGCCGGTGTCGTAGTAGTCGCCTCCGGCCCAGCTCGGGTCGGAGCGGATCGCCTGGTTCTGCACACTCGCCCAGGCGATCTGCTCGGCGGAGGCAGCCCCGGTGGAGGCGATGACGATGGCGGTGTCGACCCTGGTCGGGAAGGTGGCGGCCCACTCGGCCGCACGCATGCCGCCCATCGATCCACCCAGCACGCCTCGCCAGGAGGTGACGCCGAGCCGGTCGGCCACGCGCGCCTCCGCCCTGACCTGGTCGCGGATGGTGATCCTCGGAAAGCGGCTCCCCCAGGCCTTTCCGTCGGGAGCGAGGCTGCTCGGGCCGGTGGTGCCACGACATCCGCCGAGGACGTTGGTCGCGACGACGAAGTACCTGTCGGTGTCCAACGGCGCCCCGGGACCGATGAGCCCCTCCCACCATCCCGGCGTGGGGTGCTCCGGACCTGCATCACCGATGACGTGACTGTCGCCGGTCAGCGCATGCTCGACGAGGACCGCGTTCCCTCCATCGGCCGCGAGGGTGCCCCAGGTCTCGTAGGCCACGGTGACTCCGGGCAGGACCTGCCCACTCTCCAGCCGGAGGTCGCCCACGGACATCGTCCGCAGCCCCGACCACGCGGCTCTCTCATCGGCGAACGTTCTCGTCGTCACTGCTGTGCCCTCCTGGGGCGTGGATCGCGCTTGCCCTGCGCGGGTGCTCGCGCGGGCCTGGTCATCACCCGGGGCACCCCACCGCGAGGAGGGTTGCCGGCCAGCGAGCCGGGGCTGACGTGCTGGCACTCATGACCGTGTGGTCAGTATAGGAGCGCACCCGAGCCCGTGGGCAGTCTCGTCCGGCTCGCGGACGACCCGACCTACGGCGAGATCTGCGAGGCCAACGGCGAGCCTCCAGAAGTCCCTTGGCTATGCCACGCGTGTGGGCCCTCCTCCCCCACGCCGCCGTCCCCTGCGCGAGCGTCTGCTCCGGGCGGCAGCGGCGAACTCGGGCGCCAGCCATCCCAGACTCGGTTCGCGCAGACCGTGAGCGATGCAGGTGTGCAGGGTGTGCAGCATTCCCAGTGGCGTGGTGCGGAGGCGCCCGGCCCGCTCGGTGAGGACGGACGCATACGCGCCGTCCCCCGCACACCAGTGCGCCATCGCCGCGATGACGAGCGGCCCCATGGCCGCCTCCGGGCGGTCGTCCGGGAGGTTGCGCACCCAGGCCAGAAGCCGGCCGAGAACGCGGCGACGGGCATCGCTGTCGACAAGGATCCCGGCACGGTCGAGGTCACCGCCCTCCAGTCCGGCGGCGGCGACCCGCTCATGGATCTGAGAGAGGTCTGGTGCGTAGCCGATCATCATCCCCGGCGCGGCCAGCGCGTACCAGACATCACGGACCAGCGGCACGGTGGTGAGCAGTGCCGCGCGCGCACGCTGGGTCGGCGTCGGCTCGTCATTCCCTCCCCAGCCGAGGACGGCGACCAGGTCCGAGACGACGACGTCCTCCTCGAGATCGTCTGGAAGTGCGCGTTGCAGGCGGTCGAGCTCAGAGCGGATGGCGGCCACCAGGAGGGGCTGATCCGGACTGCACCGCGCGGCGACCTCCTCGCGGTTCGCCAGGTGTGCGCCCATGGCGGCGGAGAGGGCCAGGGTGCTGGGCGCGGCGTCGTGGTCGACGACCGGCGTCCCCTCAGGCGGGCAGCAGCGCTCCTCGGAGCACACCTCGTGGAACCACCGTCCAGCGACGACGCTGACCTCCTCGAAGATCCCGAAGCCGGCCTCGAGCAGACGCGTGCGCGCCGCCACAAGGGGCGGACCTGTATCCTCGCGGTCCCGCCCGAAGCCGACGAGGATGGCGCCATCGACGCCTTCGCGCCGGAAGGCCCCCATGACGGCTTCGAGTGCCTCGTCGTCGTCGAGAACGTCGCCTAGGTCGAGGCGGCACGTGAGACCGAGACGCCGACTGCGGAGACCGATGATGACGACGGAGTCCTCCGGTACGAACCCGAGGAGGAATGGAACCGCCGACACGATCTCCCCCGGGGATCGCATCCGCACGACGGTCTGGGCGGGTGCCGAGGCGGGTAGAGGTGCTGAGGACAGGTGGTGTGGGCTCATGGCTCGAGCCAAGCCGAGTGCCCTCGAGGAGTCACGGGTGCGCCGTCCGCTGTGGACGACACACCCATGGTCCAGGGTCGGTGTGGAGAGGCTCCGAGGTGACGGGTGACCCCCCAGGTCAGCGCACCGGGACGCCGCCCAGCCAGTCGTTGTGGCCGACCTGCTCGCCGGAGTAGGCAACGGCCGGCGCGGGGACGAAGGAGCCGTGCTCGGTCACGACTGTATGGCTCTCCCAGTCGAGGAAGGACTCGGTCTCGGTGACGATCGCGGCGGCCAGCCAGCTGAGCACCATGGCGTCATCGAGTGTGCCGAGGAGGAGCAGGGCACCCTCGGGGATGAGGTCGAGCGGCGAGACGATGTAGGCCACCGCCGCGGCCATCAGGGCCAGTCGGCCCGCGGTGAGCCCCGCATACCGACCAGACAGGGTGGCCCGGACGAGACGCGGGATGCTGGCCAGCCGAGCCATGAGTCCGGGACCGCCGGGGCGCATGGCGATCCGGACGGCGCGGTACAGGGTGGACAGGACGACGATGCGTGAGCGGGCGGCCATGGGTGCCTCCTGAGGTGGCGCGTCACTGCGGGCGATGGGTCCTGCAGCGAGTGAGTCGGGCACCGGGTGGCGCCGCACCACGAAGAACGTCTGGGACGGCCCGCCGATTCCCCAGCCAGCCATCGGATCCGGCCGGTGACGCCGGTGACGAGTGCCACACGACTCTCAGCGCTGCGGGAACTCCTGGCGGGCCTGGTTCGCCACCGAGCGGATCAGGAAGCCGTCGAGTCCAGCGCCGAGGACGCCACCGGCGATCGGGATTCCCCGGCCAAGTCGGGTGAGAGAGCGCTTGCCGAACTGGGTGAGGAGCCGGAAACCCACCGCCTTGTTCACCATCATGAGGGCCGGACCGGGCAGGCCCTGCGCGGCAAGGCTGGTCATCTTGCCTGTGGTCCCGGCGGCACCGGCCACGCCGGCCTTGCGCAGCAGGTCGTCGGCGTCGGCTCCGACGAGCGTGAGCAGGACGGCCGAGCGGATCTGCGGGTCGGTGATGTCGTAGCCGCGCAGCTTGGCGATCGCGGCCACCTCGCGGGTCGCGAGGAGGTAGAAGCCGACCACGTTGGCCGGCAGAGCGACGGGAAGGGTGACGAACCCGCCGAGGCCGGTCACGAAGCCCTCGATCGCGGCCAGGCGCGTGTGCGTGGCGACGACCTTCTTGATCGCCCTCTCCGGGGTGCCCTCGCTGGCCAGGGCCTGGGCGGCCACCTCCTCGGCGCTGTCGAAGGGACCGCGTCCGTCGATCCCGCTCTCGAGAAGCGTGGTGACCAGGCCGGCGGCCGCGTTGCCGAGCATCCCGCCGTCCTGGGGGTTCTGCGCCTGCTCGAGGGCGGGCCGTTTCTGCAGTTCCTTCTTCTTGGCCATGTGTCGCTGCTCCTTTGAGGGTCGACGTGTCGCGAGCAATCCTGACACGCGTGCAGCGTCCGCGTTCCGCCGCTGTCGGCGGCGACACCTATTCTTCCGAAGGTGCGAACCGTCGCGCTGTCCGTCAGCCTCCCCAGTGGGTATACGGCGCTCTGGTCCCCGGAGCACGTCGCCTCAGGTGGGCTCACGGAGGTCGCCGGCCTGGTCCGCGAGCTCCAGGCCGGGCCAGTGCCCGTGCGGTGGGTGGTCTGGTCCGCGGGAGACCTGCGCCCGCTCGTCGAGGCAGGGGTGCGCTTCGAGCGCCTGTGGGACTGTGCCGAGGCGCACCGGTTGCGGGAGGGCAGCTGGCGGGCCGGTCCGCAGGAGGTCTGGTGCGCGGTCCACGACCTCGACCCGGAGGGTGCACCGGCCGGGCCGAGGGATGACCTCTTCGACTTCGGCGAGCGCGACGACACCCCGGCGGCGCCGGAGTCGCTGACGACGCCGGGAGGCTATCTCCGGGCAGACGCCGTGGCTGGGCGCTGGCAGGAGGCCGTGCTCCCCCACGACCCGACCCGCCTTGTGCAGTGGGCACGCGCTGCGTTCGACGTCGGGGCGCGCCAGCAGGAGGCGCTCGCGACGCGAGGACCCACCGAGCTCGCCACGGCCTTCTCCGAGTCGGCTGCGTCACTGCTGTGCGTCGAGCTCGAGCGCTTCGGCCTGCCGATCGACCGGGCCACCATGAGCGACCTCATCACGACGAGCGCAGGACCGCGGCCGGCATCCCTGCAGGCCGAGCTCGAGCACCGGGCCGCCCGCGACGCCACTGTGCTCCGGCTCGTGCCCGGCCAGGAGCGCACGGACCTGCGGAACCCTGCGCAGGTCCGAGAGCTGTTGCTGGCAGCGGGAATCGACGTCCCCAACACGAGGAAGTGGACGCTCGAGGCGTTCCGGGACACACACCCGGTCGTTCCGGCACTGCTGGCCTGGCGCGCCGACGAGCGGATCGCGACGACCTACGGCTGGCGCTGGCTGGATGCCCACGTCGGCGCCGATGACCGGCTGCGCGGGCGCTGGAGCGCCTGCGACGGAGCGGCCGGTCGGATGACCGCGGAGAACGGGCTGCACAACCTCCCCGCAGCGCTCCGCCCAGGGGTCGCAGCGGCACCGGGACACCGCTTCGTCCGCGCCGACCTCGGCCAGATCGAGCCGCGTGTGCTGGCGGCAGTGTCCGGGGACGAGGCCTTCATGGCGGCCACCCGCGCCCAGGACCTCTACGCACCCGTGGCCGAGCGGCTCGGGGTCGAGCGGTCGGTGGCGAAGGTCGCCGTGCTCGCGGCCATGTACGGGCAGCGCTCCGGCACCGCAGGTGAGGCGCTCGCCGGGCTGCGCCGCGCATACCCGATCGCCATGCGCCTCCTCGAGGAGACGGCCGAGCGCGGGAGCAGAGGTGAGTCGGTCACGACCTTCGGCGGGCGGGCGGTGCACACCGCACCGAGGGCCGAGCGTGGGATGCAGGCCCCTCCCCCGGTGGCGGCGGCGCGCGGCCGGTTCGCACGCAACGCGATCATCCAGGGCAGCGCAGCAGAGCTGTTCAAGGCCTGGGCCGCCACCATCCGGGCGACGACGGCCGACCTCGGCGCCGAGATCGTGCTGTGCCTGCACGACGAGGTGCTCGTGCACGTCCCTGAGGAGGCAGCCCAGGAGTGTGCACAGCGCGTCGACCAGGCGCTGCACGATGCCGCGCGACGCTGGCTGGCGCTGCGCGGACGCGACGAAGGGGTGCGGTTCGTCGCCGACGTCAGCGTCATCGGACGCTGGTCGGAGGCAAAGGGCTAGGGCGCCTCGTCGCCCTCTTCGACGGTACGGAGGAACTCCTCGAACTCCGCACCGAGCTCCTCCGCGGAGGGCAGGTCGGAGCTGTCGGTCGCAAGGAGGCTGGGCAGACCCTTGGCCTCGAGGTAGGCGTCGTACTGCTTCTCGAGCTGCGTGATGACGAGGGCGATCTCCTCGTTGCCCTCGACCTCCGCGGCGATCTGGGCACGGTTCAGCCCGGCCGCCTCGACAAGCTCGTCGTTCGGCAGGTTGAGTCCCGTGGCGTCGACGATCGCGTTGAGCGCCGTCAGTGCACCCTCGGCGAACTGGGTCTGCGCGAGGTAGTGCGGCACGTGGACGGCGTAGCCGATCGCGTCCCTGCCTTGCTCCCCGAGGCGCAGCTCGAGGAGGGAGGCGAAGGAGGCCGGCACCTGGACCGTGCCGAACGGCGACTCGGCGTTGCCGATGAGGCGGGGGTCGGTCGCGTGGGCCGTGATGCCCACCGGCCGGGTGTGGGGCACCGCCATGGGGATGCCGTGGGCCGAGACGACGACCGTCACCTGGAGGGCGTCCATGACGAAGCGCAGCGCCTCCACCATCCGCTCCCACTGGTAGTCCGGCTCGGGCCCCACGAGGAGGTAGTACGGGCTGCCGTCACGGTCCTCCAAGGAGTAGAGGAGCAGGGCAGGGTCGTCGTAGGAGACGAACTTGTTGGTCTCGAAGACCATCGGTGGGCGCCGGCTGCGGTAGTCGATGAGCTGGTCGACGTCGAAGGAGCACAGCACCCGTCCGCGGCTCGATGAGGTGAGGTGCTCGCCCAGGAGGCGCGCGGTCGCACCAGCGTCGATGAACGCGCCCATGGCGATGACGAGCGGGCCTGGGCGGAGGTCCTGGGCGGTTGCGTCCGCCTCGAAACGGATCAGGGAACGTGGGTCCTGCATGAATGCCTCTCAAGACGTGGTCGGCACGACTGTTCATCACGAGAACATGTCTGCAGTATGCCTGCATTCCCCAGCTCGGCGTCCAACCGTCATACGCGGGGCAGACCCCGGTCAGTCGCGGGCCGGCAGCCCGCCACCGGGCCGGCTGGCCGGCTCTCAGGGAGCGGGCGCGATCGCCCGGATCGCGGCCAGGACCCGCTTGGCGCTCACGGGGTATGCGGTGCCCAGCTTCTGAGCGAAGGTCCCCACTCGCAGCTCCTCGATCATCCAGGCGATGGCGCGGACGTCCGCCGCGCCGGCGCGGCTCGACGTGAGCGAGTCGAGCAGGTCGGCGTAGGCCGCCTCCACGGTGTCGACACTCTCCTGGAGCCGGGCGTCGCGCTCCGGCGCCTCGTCGGCGCGCTCGAGCCGGATCTGCAGGGCGGTGAGGTAGCGCCTCAGGTGCGGCAGCTGACGGACCCCGGTGGCCGCAACGAATCCAGGTCGGATGAGGCCGTCGAGCTGGGCACGGGCGTCGGCGACCGTGACGGACAGGGCGGGCGGCCTCGGCCGGTCCAGCTGCACCCGCACCTCGTAGGCGAGGCTGAGGACGGGCTCGACCTGCTCGACGATCTGCAGGACCCGGGTCGCGACGTGGGTCCGCACCGCGGCGATCACCTCGGCGAACTGCTCGGGGGTGCGCACGACGGCGCCCTCGGGGAGTCGCTCGGCGACGATCGCGTCGACCGATGCCGCCAGACAGTCCTCGAGGAGCGCGGGGATGCTGCCGTGCGGGTTGCGTCCCAGGGCGAGCTTCTGCGTGTTCGTCAGGCGGGCCAGGACCCGCTTCCACGGCGGACTGGTCCCGAGCAGAATGAGTCGGCGCACCCCGAGCCGGGTGGCCGCCTCCGCCTCGGCCAGGCTGGGCAGGGTGGTGAGTCGCACGCTCGTGCCCTCGTCCACGAGTGCGGGATAGCTCAGCACCTCCTCGCCCCCCACTCTCGTCCGGATCTGCTCGGGGAGACGACCGCCCTCGAGGTGGTCGAGAGTCCACGCCTTCAGACCCGACCGCTCGATGCCGACGGCCGCACTCACGGACCTCGCCGACGCCCGGACAGCGGGGGCGAGACGCTCGCGGAGGACGTCGAGGTCCTTCCCCCGGCCGAGCACCGTGCCGCGCGCGTCCGTGACCGCGAAGGTGACCCGGACATGGTCGGGCAGCCTGCTCTCGTCGAAGTCGGAGCCCTGGACGGCCACCCCGGTCTGCTCCCTCAGCACCCGGGCGACCTCGTCGACGAGTCGGCCCCGGCCCTCCTGCAGCCCGGGCAGGACCCGCGCCGCGTGGTCGGGAGCGGGGACGAAGTTGCGGCGCAGCTCCTTCGGCAACGTCCTGATGAGGGCGGCGACGAGCTCAGGTCGTAGCCCCGGCACCTGCCAGTCGAAGTCGGCATCGGTGACCTGGTTGAGGATGCTCACCGGGATCTTGATGGTCACCCCGTCATCCACAGCCCCCGGGTTGAACTGGTACGCGACGGAGAGATCGATCTCGCCCTGGCTCCACCGCAGCGGATAGTCGCTCTCGCTCACCTCGTCGGCGTCGTCGCGGGTGAGCATGTCGAGCGTCATGGTGAGCAGCTTCGGCGTCGTGCGGGAAGCCTTCTTCCACCACGAGTCGAAGTGGCGGGCCGACACCACGTCCGGTGGGATGTGTCGGTCGTAGAAGTCGAAGATGACGTCGTCGGAGACCACGATGTCGCGTCGTCGGGACCGCTCCTCGAGCTCCTCGGCCTCGGCCCGCACCCTCGCGTTCTCGGCGACGAACCGGTGGCGGGTGTCCCAGTCCCCCTCGACGAGGGCGTGGCGGATGAACAGCTCGCGCGCCTCCTCGGGGTTGATCCGGCCGTACTGCACGCGGCGGTCCACGACGAGCGGCACGCCGTAGAGGGTGACCCGTTCGCGGGCCAGCGCCGCGCCCTCCTTGCTGGACCAGTGCGGCTCGGCGTAGGTCCGCTTCACGAGGTGCGCGCCGAGCTCCTCGGCCCAGCGCGGGTCGATCTGGGCGTTCGTGCGCGCCCACAGCCGGGAGGTCTCGACGAGCTCGGCGGCCATGACATAGTCCGGCTGCCGGCGGAACAGCGCCGACCCCGGCTGGATCGCGAAGCGGGCTCCGCGGGCGCCCAGGTAGTCGCGCGTCCGCTCGTCCCGCAGGCCGACGTGGGAGAGCAGCCCCGCCAGCAGCGCCTGGTGGATCCGCGTCCAGTCCGGCTCCTGATCCCCGGACGACGTCGCCCGTTTCGGATCGATCCGCACGTCCTTGCAGGCCCGTTCCAGCTGGGCGTGAAGGTCCTGCCACTCCCGCACCCGCAGGTAGTGGAGGAACTCGGACCGGCACATCCGACGGAATGCGTTGCCCGACAACGCCTTCTGCTGCTTCTTCAGGTAGCGCCACAGCGAGAGGATCGAGGCGAAGTCGGAGGTCTTGTCCTTGAAGCGTGCGTGCGCCTGGTCGGCCTGGGCCTGCTGGTCGCTCGGCCGCTCCCGCACGTCCTGGATCGAGAGGGCAGCGACGATGACGAGGACCTCGGAGGTGCATCCGCGCTGGTCGGCCTCGATGAGCATCCGCCCGAGGCGGGGATCGATCGGGAGTCGCGCGAGCATACGTCCGTATGCGGTGAGGCGTCGGCGACCACCTCGCCGACCGCGTCGGTCGTCGACCTCGATCGCGCGCAGCTCCTCGAGCAGCCGGATGCCATCGGCGACCTGGCGCGAGTCGGGCGCGTCGATGAACGGGAAGCGGGCCACGTCGCCGAGGCCGAGCGCGGTCATCTGGAGGATGACCGACGCGAGCGAGGTGCGCACGATCTCGGGGTCGGTGAACTCCGGCCTGGCCTCGAAGTCCTCCTCGCTGTACAGCCGGATGGCGATCCCGTCCGCGAGCCGGCCGCACCGTCCCGAGCGCTGGGTCGCGCTCGCCTGCGAGATCGGCTCGATCGGCAGTCGCTGGACCTTCGTGCGCTGGCTGTACCTGGAGATGCGGGCCGTGCCGGTGTCGATGACGTAGCGGATTCCGGGCACGGTGATGGAGGTCTCGGCGATGTTCGTGGCCAGGACGATCCGGCGGTTGCCCGACCGCTGGAAGATCCGGTGCTGCTCGGCCGCCGACAGCCGGGAGTACAGCGGCAGGATCTCCGTGCGCGGCAGGTCCAGGCCGCGCAACGCGTCTGCGGCGTCACGGATCTCGCGCTCCCCGGAGAGGAAGACGAGGATGTCCTCTCCCCCTGGTCCGGGAGCCCGCTCGGTCCACAGCTCCTCGACGGCCTCGATGATGCCGGTGACCTGGTCGCGGTCAGCGGTGCGACGGGTGCCCTCGTCGTCGAGGTCGACGAGCGGGCGGTAGCGGATCTCGACGGGGTAGGTCCGACCCGACACCGTGAGCACGGGGACCGGACGCTGCTCGTCGGTCGTGAAGTGCCGGGCGAAGCGCTCGGGGTCGATCGTCGCCGAGGTGATGATCACCTTCAGGTCGGGTCGGCGCGGCAGGAGCGACTTGAGGTAGCCGAGGATGAAGTCGATCGTCAGGCTGCGCTCGTGCGCCTCGTCGATGATGATCGTGTCGTAGCGGCGCAGGTCCTTGTCGCGCTGCAGCTCACCAAGCAGGATGCCGTCGGTCATGACCTTCAGGCGGGTCCGGGCGGACGAGCGGTCGGTGAAGCGGACCTGGTAGCCGACCTCATCGCCGAGCTCGACCCCGAGCTCCTCGGCGATCCGCTCGGCGACGGAGCGGGCCGCGATCCGACGGGGCTGGGTGTGGCCGATGGCGGACCGCCCCAGCTCGAGGCACATCTTCGGGATCTGGGTGGTCTTGCCCGAACCGGTCTCGCCGGCGATGACGACGACCTGGTTCTCCCTGATCGCCGCGAGGATCTTCTCGCGCGCGGCGCTGACCGGAAGGTCATCCGGGTAGCCGAGCAGGTCGGGTCGGCCCTGCCACGGGTGGGAGCGCCGCCCGCCCGATCTCACCTCGGCCCTGGGCATCCCCTCCAGGATAGGCGGGGCGTCACCAGGGCAGCGTCACCTCGACCGGGGGCACCCCCGGGGTGCGCCAGACGCCCGAGGCGTCCCGGTAGTAGCGGCGCCGGGGCCCCCGCTCGGCCAGGTCACGGATTGCGGTCACGAGCCGCTCGACGTGCTCGGGCCGGTTCCCCAGGCCCAGGCTCACCCGTACCGCGGCGTCCGCCTGGGGGGCCTGCGGGTCGCGGTGGAGGAGCTCGTCGACGAGCAGGTGCGCGCAGAACTTCCCGTCCCGCACCCCGATACCGTGCTCGGTCGACAGGACCGTAGCCACGAGATCGGCGTCGTAGCCGTCGACGGTGAACGCGACGACGGGCACCCGCTCGTGGTGCGGTCCGAAGATGCTCAGGGTGCGGACTCCGGGCACCTCCGCGAGCCGGCGGTGCAGCCCGTCGAAGAGACTCGCCTCGTGCGCCTCGATCCGCTCGAGGTTGCGGCTCAGCGTGGCGCAGGCGGCCGCGAGCGCGACGGCGCCGAGGACGTTAGGGCTGCCGCCCTCGTGGCGAGCCGGGCCGCACTGCCACTCCACCCCGTCCACCGTGGCCGACCGCGAGGCGCCACCGCCGAGGAGGTAGGGCTCCCCCGCGTCCAGCCAGTCGCGCCGGCCGGCGAGCACGCCGGCGCCGTAGGGCGCATACACCTTGTGACCCGAGAAGGCGACCCAGTCGGCGCCGAGGAGGCGCAGGTCGATGCGGCGGTGGGGTGCGAGCTGCGCCGCGTCGACGACGACCCGGGCGCCATGGCGCCGGGCCACGGGCGTCAGCCGGTGCAGGGGCCAGAGCTCACCGGTGACGTTCGAGGCTCCGGTGATGGCCAGCAGTCGGTGCTCAGCGGGATTGTCCCGCAGCGCCCGGTCGAGGGTCTCCTCGGCCTCCTCCACCGAGTGAGGGATGCGCAGCCGGATGGTGTCGGCGGGATCCCACGGCAGCAGCGTCGCGTGGTGCTCGGACTCGAAGACGAAGACCTTGGTGCCCGAAGGAAGCACGGAGGCAAGGAGATTCAGCGAGTCGGTCGTGTGCCGGGTGAATACGACGATGTCGTCGCTGCGGGCACCGACGAACCGCGCGACCTCCTCGCGCGCGGCCTCGTACAGCCGGCTGGAGATCTGGGAGGCGTGGCCCTTGCCGCGGTGCACCGAGGCGTAGGTGCGGGTCGCGGTGTCCACGGCCTGCTTGGCCGCGACGAGGGCGGGGGCCGAGGCGCCGTGGTCGAGGTTGGCGTGCTCGACGATGTCACCACTTGCGAGTCGACAGGTCAGCCCAGACGCGAGGGTGAGGGGAAGGGGGCTGGGCTCGACGGGGCGGAGCTCGACAGCAGACTTCAGCGAGGAACGGTGGGCGGTAATCGACATGGAGGAACTCCTGGTCCGGTGGACCCGAGGAGTGTCACCACGAGTCCGCGCTTGCCGACGAGCATCTACTCGACGACCAGGTCGTCACCCGGAGCACCCCACCGCGGAAGGAGGGTTGCCGGCCAGCGAGCCGGGGCTTGTCACTGGCACTCATGACCTTGGCCCTCACCATAGCGAGCCTCCCCGGCCGACTGTCCACTTCGACACGAAGCCCGTTCCGGGATGTGAGACCTGGCGTCTCACCGCCTCCCCCGCAGCCGCACTCACCACCCGCGCGGCCGGTCACCGGCCCAGGCCGGTCCGCCACTCCCGCCACCGCTCGTCGGTCCGCTCCCGGGTCCGCTGTTCGGAGCCAGGTACGTGCTCACGGACGCTGGCGGTCTGCCGGACAGTCTCATTCACGGTGCCGGCCAGGGCACCGACCCGGAGAGCGTCTGAAGTTCCTTGCAGGACAACGGCATTGCGGCCATTGGCGGTGGCCATCTGCCACCGGTTGTTGATGCCGAGGACCTTGGCCTCGATGCGGTCCTCAAGGACGCGCAGGGTCCGGATGTGGAGCTGCTGCTGCGGTCCGATCATCGGCGGCTTCGTCCCGCCTACCGCACGCGGGTACTGCTTCCGATCAGCGACCGGTGTCCGCAGCGCCACCCGCTGGCGGGAGAGATCCGCGAGGAGCTCGGCCCGTCCCGCACGCAGCCGGTCCGCAGTGCGCAGCTCGGTGCCCACCCAGCGTCCGTCGGCCCCCTTGACCGCACCGACCCCGGCAGCCTTGCGAAGCGGACCCACAGCGCGGCCTGCCCCCTGGAGGCCGGCAGACTTCGCCACCTCCCAGTACGACCCTTCGCCGTAGCCGATGAGAAGGAGCAGGTCTGCGCCGAGAGTGACGCCTGCACCCACTCCCGCAGCGGCGGCCGCGAAGGGCTGGACCGGGGAGGGCACCGCACCGACGACCCCGAGGACGGCGCTCACTCCCATGGCGAGCGAGCGGACCGAGCGCACCGACGCATACATGGTGCCGTCGACCATGGTGTCCGCCGCTGCCAGGCGCAGCCGCTGGGCGCACTCCTCGGCGGCGTCGTGGTGGGCGAGCCAGGTGCGTGACGCGAGACCCTCCGCCTCGGCCGCCCGGTGCAGGGCCAGGACCTGGCGGGTGCGCAGGTGCTCGTACCAGGCGCTGGTGGGATCCAGGGATGCCGCCTGCAGGTCCCGGGCGACCGCGTCGAGCTCGATATGTGCCGCGAGATGCGCCTCCTCCGCGCTCGTGCTTCGATCGATCGCGACCCGCAGGTGGGCGGCCCACTCGAGCAGCGCCTGCGCCGCGCCCCGGTAGCGCAGGACGAGCAGGTCGAAGATGTCCGGGAGCTCCCCCAGCGCTGCCGCGAAGCGCTCCCCCGACGGGCTCTCCCAGACCGCCATGGTGCGCAGATCCACGAGCTGGGCGTTGATGGCCGCGATCCGTGTCGCGAGATCCTCGAGCCCGTGGGCGAGCTCCACGACGGCGCCGGGATCGCCCGTGACCGGCACGACCTGCCCGCGCGTCATCGTTGGATGCTCGAGGCCGGGCACGCTGCCGGGGTGCAGCCCAGGGAGTCGACGATCCCGTTCTCCACGAGGAGGTATGCGGTGCCCGCCTGCGCGGCTGCCGCACCGAGGTCGTCGAGGGCTCCACTGAGCCGGCGTCGGAGCATGCTCCAGTTCCCCAGCAGCTCATCGAGTGCAGCGCTCACCGAGGCGTGCCCGGTGACGGAGCCGGGGGCGGCCTGGCCCTCACCGAGGGCGGCAAGCACCTCGGCGAGGACGGTCAGGTCCGCCCCCAGGGTCCGGATCGCCTCACCATCCACCCGTAGCGTCGTCATGCCATGACGGTGGCACACGTGGACGATCGGGCCCGGGAGTTATCCACAGCCGGCCGCAGCCGGTAGGCGGTCGCCCGGGGGCGGGTCCCGTCAGCAGGACCCGCCCTACCGCCCTTAGCCGTCAGCCGGCAGCAGCGGCGAAGCCGGCCTCGAGGTCGGCGAGGATGTCGTCGATGTGCTCGATGCCGACCGCGAGGCGGACGAGGCCAGGGGTCACACCGGCAGCGAGGCGGTCCTCGTCGCCACCCTGCGAGTGCGTGGTGGTCGCGGGCTGGATGACGAGTGAGCGGACGTCACCGAGGTTCGCAACATGGCTGTGCAGGGTGAGGGCCTCGACGAACTTCGTGCCGGCCTCGCGACCTCCGACGATCTCGAAGGAGAGGATGGCACCGGCTCCCTTGGGTGCGTACTTGTCCGCGAGCGCCTTCGTCGGGCTGTCCTCGAGCGAGGCCCACTGGACGGACTCGACCTGCGGGTGACCGTTGAGGAAGTCGGCGACCCGCCGGGTGTTCTCGAGGTGCCGCTCGATGCGCAGGCTGAGCGTCTCGAGGCCCTGCGCGAGGAGGAAGGCGTTGAACGGGGCGATGGCCGGGCCGATGTCGCGCAGGAGCTGGACACGGGCCTTGAGGATGTACGACAGGTTGGCGCCGAAGGCGCTGCCAACACCGAGGTCCGGGCCGTAGCGGAGGCCGTGGTAGCTCTCGTCCGGGAGGTTGTAGTTCGGGAACTTCTCCGGGTCCTGCGTGTAGTCGAACTTCCCGCCGTCCACGATGACACCCGCGATGACGGTGCCGTGCCCGCCGAGGTACTTCGTCGCCGAGTGGATGACGACGTCGGCACCGTGCTCGAGAGGGCGAATGACGTACGGCGTCGCGACCGTGTTGTCGACGACCAGGGGGACGCCGTGCTCGTGGGCGACCGCCGCGATGGTCTCGATGTCGAGCACCGCCGCCTTGGGGTTGGCGATGGTCTCGCCGAAGAAGGCCTTGGTGTT
This sequence comes from Actinomycetales bacterium, assembly GCA_012729695.1. Classification (GTDB taxonomy): domain Bacteria; phylum Actinomycetota; class Actinomycetes; order Actinomycetales; family Dermatophilaceae; genus F2B08. The sequence goes on from JAAYCP010000183.1 coordinate 17,638, forward strand.
CTCCCGCACCGCTGCCCGCCACTCGTCGGGGTTGTTCAGGTCCTCGACGAAGCTCACCTCGATCCCCAGCTTCCGGAAGGTGTAGTTGAGGAGGTTGAACGTGCCCCCGTAGAGCGCGGCGGAGGCGACGATGTGGTCACCGGCCTCAGCGATGTTGAGCAGGCCCAGAGTGGTCGCCGACTGGCCGGAGGCCACCAGGAGGGCGCCTACGCCCCCCTCGAGTGCCGCAATCCGCTGCTCGACCGCGTCCTGGGTGGGGTTCATGATGCGGGTGTAGATGTTGCCGAACTCCTTGAGCGCGAACAGGTTCGCTGCGTGCTCGGTGTCGTTGAAGACGTAGGCGGTCGTCTGGTAGATCGGGAGCGCGCGCGCTCCGGTGGCCGAGTCCGGCTGCTGGCCGGCGTGGATCTGCTTGGTCTCGAAGGACCAGTTCTCGCTCATCGTGGTGCTTCCTTGTCGGTGCGACGGAACAGGACGTGCGGGAGGGTTCCCGCGCTTGCGGGCGCGTACGCCCGCCGGGTCATCACCCGGGGCACCCCACCGCGGATGGAGGGTTGCCGGCCAGCAAGCCGGGGCTTGACGCTGGCACTCATGACCAGGGGCAACCATAGCCGCGCCCTCGCAGCGGTGACAGGATGGTCCATATGACGTATCACCAACTGGACTATGTGGCCGCAGCAGACCGCTACGAGAACGGGATCGGCATGCGCCGGTGCGGTCGGTCGGGGCTCGATCTGCCGCTCATCTCGCTGGGGCTGTGGCACAACTTCGGCGACGACGTGCCGCTCGAGCGCCAGCAGGCGATCCTGCGTCGGGCCTTCGACCGCGGTGTCACGCACTTCGACCTGGCGAACAACTACGGCCCGCCCTACGGCTCCGCTGAGCGGAACTTCGGCACGATCTTCGCCCGCGACTTCCGTCCCTACCGCGACGAGCTGATCATCAGCTCCAAGGCCGGCTACGACATGTGGCCCGGCCCCTACGGACAGGGCGGGGGCTCGCGCAAGTACATCATCGCCAGCGCCGACCAGTCGCTGAAGCGGTTGGGCCTGGACTACGTCGACATCTTCTACAGCCACCGCTTCGACGCGACCACTCCCCTCGAGGAGACGATGGGTGCCCTCGACTCCCTCGTGCGGCAGGGCAAGGCGCTCTACATCGGGATCTCGTCCTACTCCGGCCAGCGCACGAGAGAGGCCATCTCGATCCTGCGTGAGCTCGGCACGCCGCTGCTCATCCACCAGCCGTCCTACTCGATGATCAACCGCTGGATCGAGGAGGACCTGCTCGACGTCCTCGGTGACGAGGGCGTCGGCTGCATCGCCTTCAGCCCCCTCGCCCAGGGGATGCTCACGAACAAGTACCTGGGAGGCATCCCGGAGGGCTCGCGGGCCGCGCAGGACAAGTCCCTCAGTACGGACCTGCTCAGCGAGGACACCCTCGCCCGGATCCGCGCCCTCAACGGCATCGCGAGCTCCCGCGGACAGTCGTTGGCGCAGATGGCGCTGGCCTGGGCGCTGCGCGACCGCCGGGTGACCTCGGTCCTCATCGGTGCCTCGAGCGTCACCCAGCTCGACGACTCCCTCGGCGCGGTCGACAACCTGGACTTCACCGACGAGGAGCTCGCGGCCATCGACCAGCACGCCGTGGACGCCGGCATCAACCTGTGGAAGCGGAGCTCGGATGCCTGAGCCGGCCACCGCATACCGTCCGAGCCCGACGGGGTGGGTGCGCCGGCAGGTGGAGCGGATCGAGGAGACCGGCGACACCCGGTCGGTCCACATCCAGAACCGACCCGTCGTCCTGCTGACCATGCGCGGCGCGAAGTCCGGTGCGGTCCGCAAGGTGCCGCTCATGCGGGTCGAGCACGACGGGGTGTATGCGGCGGTCGCCTCGGTCGGCGGCGGGCCGAAGCACCCGCAGTGGTACCACAACCTCAGGGCCGATCCGCGGGTCGAGATCATGGACGGCACGCACTCCTGGCCCGCCGTCGCGCGGGAGATCTCAGGGGCCGAGTATGACGAGTGGTGGGAGCGTTGCGTGGCGGCCTTCCCGCCCTATGCCGACTACGTCGTCACCGCGACGCAGGCGGGTCGACGCATCCCCGTGTTCCTCCTCGAGGCGGAGTGATCGAGCCGCCGGTCAGCGGCGGTTACTGACCGGTCACATTTGGATAACGGCCACCGTTGCCGGAGCGCTATTCGCCCCGCCAGACGGATGGATTCATTACGTTCGTCTCCAACCCCCGACCCCCTACGGCACAGGAGAGCAATGTCGCTCGCGGTGCACAACCTCGAAGTGGTCTATGAGGACGTGATGCTGGCCCTTCGTGGCGCCAGCCTGAGCGTCCCCCAGGACCAGATCGTCGCGGTGCTCGGCGCCAACGGCGCCGGTAAGACCACGCTGCTGCGTGCCATGACGGGCCTGCTGGACATCCACCGCGGCAAGATCACCCGCGGCCACGTCAGCCTCGACGACAAGAAGCTCGACACCCGCAAGGCGGCCTCGGTCGTGAGTGCCGGGGTGAGCCAGGTGATGGAGGGCCGGCGGGTCTTCGCCGAGTTCACCGTCGAGGAGAACCTGCGGGTCGGCGCCCACACCCAGGGCAGCGCCGGCCTGAAGGAGAAGTACGACCGGATCTACGAGATGTTCCCCGTCCTGGCCGAGCGTCGGACCGCCGGCGCCGGCTACCTGTCGGGCGGTGAGCAGCAGATGCTCGCGATCGGGCGGGCGATGATGTCCGAGCCGAAGTACCTCCTTCTCGACGAGCCGAGCCTGGGGCTGGCGCCCAAGATCGTCGAGCAGATCCGTGACCTCATCGTCAGCATCAACAAGTCCGGAACCGGCGTGCTCCTCATCGAGCAGAACGCGGCGATGGCGCTCTCGATCGCCGATCACGGCTACGTCATGGAGAACGGTCTGACGGTCATGGATGCCCCAGCGGCGACCCTGCGCAGTGACGCCGACATCCAGGAGTTCTACCTGGGCGGCAGCGGCGAGGAGACGGCCTCGCTGCGAGATGTGAAGCACTACAAGCGACGGAAGCGGTGGCTGTCATGACCGATCAGCACACTGGCGGCGCCACCCTGCTCGAGGCCGAGAACCTCACCCTGCGCTTCGGCGGGAACACTGCCCTCAACGACGTGTCGTTCGACGTCCGCGAGCGTGAGCTGTTCGCGATCATCGGCCCCAACGGTGCCGGGAAGACCTCGACGTTCAACTGCATCAGCGGGGTCTACCGGCCGCAGGAGGGCGCGATCCGGCTGCGCGGCGAGTCGCTCATCGGTCTGCGACCGGACACGATCGCCGGCAAGGGAGTGGCGCGCACCTTCCAGAACATCGAGCTCTTCGACAACCTCACCGTCCTGGAGAACCTCCTCCTCGGTCGCCACCAGGAGATCGGCGGCCGGTGGTGGCAGGCCATGCTCTGGCTCCCGCCGGCCCGCAAGGCCGAGCTGCAGGCCCGCCGCGATGTCGAGAACATCATCGAGTTCCTCGACCTCACCGCGGTCCGTAACATGCCGGTCGGGATCCTCCCCTACGGCATCAAGAAGCGCATCGAGCTGGGCCGGGCCCTCGCCATGGACCCGGCGCTCCTCCTCCTCGACGAGCCGGTCGCGGGCATGAACTCGGAGGAGACCGAGGACATGGCGCGCTTCATCCTCGACATCCGGGACCAGCTCAAGATCGCCATGATCATGGTGGAGCACGACATGCGCCTCGTCATGGACCTGGCCGACCGGGTCATGGTCATCGACTTCGGTCAGCGGATCGCGCTCGGCGCACCGGCCCAGGTCCAGCAGGATCCCGCGGTCATCGCGGCCTACCTCGGCGGCGCGACCGAGGATGTCATCGAGGAGTTCGAGAGTGAGCACCCAGGGGTGACGCGATGACGACCCTGACCAAACCGGCCGAGGCTGCGACGACGGCGAAGGGCACGTGGCACCTCTCGCGGCAGCTGCGCGAGAACGCCGCCAGGCTGCCCGACCGGGTCGCCCTGCGCGAGAAGCGGCACGGGATCTGGCGCGACATCACGTGGAGCGACTACCTCGCGAACACCGAGATGGTCGCGTATGCGCTGGCCGCCCTCGGCGTCGGTCCCACGGACCGCGTCGCGATCCAGTCCGAGAACCGCCCCGAGTGGCTCTACACCGACATCGCCTGCAACATGCTGCGCGCGGTCATCGTCGGGTTCTACTCGACCAACCCCGTCGCCGAGATCCGCTACCTGCTCAGCGACAGTGGCGCCAAGGTGATCATCTCCGAGGACCAGGAGCAGGTGGACAAGGCCCTCGAGGTGATCGACGAGGTCGACACCCTGGAGTGGATCGTCTATCTCGACAGCCGTGGGCTCTCCGACTACGACGACCCCAGGCTCATCTCGCTCGACGAGGCGATCGCCCGGGGTGCCGCCCTGCGGGCCACGGACCCGGACCTGCTCGAGCGGGTCGACGCGCAGAAGACGCCCGATGACCTCATCACGCTCATCTACACCTCGGGCACCACCGGTCCGCCGAAAGGCGCGATGCTCTCGGCCGACAACATCGCGTACGGAACGGACGTCTTCGCCGAGGACGACGGGATGTTCGGCTCCACCGGCCTGACCGACGACGACGTCGTCGTCTCGTACCTGCCGCTCTCGCACGTCCTCGAGCGGAGCGTGACGACGTGGGGCGGGCTGCGGAACGCGACGATCGTGCACTTCGCGGAGTCCATCGAGACCGTCGTCTCCGACCTCGGAGAGGTCCAGCCGACGGTGCTCGCGGCGGTGCCCCGCATCTGGGAGAAGATCCAGGCGACCATCGCCATCCGGATGGCCAACGCCACCCCCCTCAAGCGCTTCGTGTACGGCATCTCCGACCGGCTCGGACGCAAGGCGGCCAAGGCGCGGCTCGCAGCCGGTGGCGCCCACACCGCCTCGTCCCGGATCCTCACCTTCATCGCCTGGATGCTCGCCGGCCGCAAGCTGCGGCGTCACCTCGGTCTGGCGAAGGTGCGGATGGCGATCTCCGGTGCGGCCCCCATCTCGGTCGACGTCCTCGAGTCCTTCCTCGGACTCGGTGTCCTCATCCACGAGGCGTACGGCATGACGGAGAACACCGCTGTCGCCACCGCGAACCGGCCGGGCCGGGTCAAGCTCGGCACCGTCGGCGAGGCCCAGCCGGGGATCGAGCTCACCCTCGATCCGGAGACCGGAGAGGTCCTCACCAGGCACCGGGGCAACTTCATCGGCTACTGGAACCAGCCCAGTGCCACCGCGGACGTCTTCACCAAGGACGGCTGGCTCCGGACCGGGGACGTCGGCGAGTGGGTCGACGGGACCCACCTGAAGATCGTCGACCGGATCAAGGACATCATCATCACCGCCGGCGGCAAGAACATCTCCCCGAGCGAGATCGAGAACGCCATCAAGGCCTCCCCCTACGTCCGGGAAGCCGTGGTCATCGGCGACAAGCGGCCGTACCTCACGGCCATCATCGGTATCGAGTTCGACACCGTCGCCGACTGGGCATCGAGGCGACGGATCGAGTACACGACCTATCGCGACCTGTCGAGCAAGCCCGAGGTCATCGAGCTCATCGCCGACGTCGTCCGCGACGTCAACACCCGCTTCGCCCGCGTCGAGGCGGTCCGCAAGATCCGGATGCTGGCCAAGGAGCTGGACCACGAGGACGGCGAGCTCACCGCGACGCAGAAGCTCAAGCGCCGCGCGTTCGCCGCGACCGTGCAGCACCTCATCGACGACATGTATGCCGGGACCACCGAGTACCCGGGCGCCGACCTCGGGAGGAGCGGATGAACACGCTGATCCAGGCCATCATCAACGGGCTCGGCACGGGGGCGGTCTACGCGCTCCTCGCGGTGAGCTTCGTCATCATCTTCCGGGCCACCGGGGTGCTGAACTTCGCCCAGCCCGGGCTCTTCATCCTCGGCTCGTTCTTCTGCTCCTACTTCGCGGTCTCCCTCGGGCTGCCGTTCTACCTCGCCGTCGTGCTCGCGATGGCGGTCGTGGCCCTGATCTCGATCGCGGTGGAGCGCGTGGCCATCCGGCCCATGATCGGCCGACCGGTGTTCGCGGCTGCCCTGGTGACGGTCGGGCTCTTCACCATCCTGCTCATCCTCGCCTTCCGGCTCTTCGACGCTGCCGCACGCACGGTCAACGACCCGTGGCAGCTGAACCGGTTCTGCCTGGTCTCGAGTGACACCGGCTGTTCGATCGCGGTGGCCCACAACACGATTGCCCGGTTCGTGATCGCGATGGTGGTCCTCGCCGCCCTCGGGTGGTGGCTGAGCCGGTCCCGGATCGGCCTGGCCATGCGCGCCACGTCGTTGGACCAGGAGGTCGCCCTCGCGCAGGGGATCGACGTCGGCCGGGTGTTCTCGCTGTCCTGGGCGATCGGTGGCGCGCTGGCCGCGCTGGCCGGGATCCTGCTGGCCGCGAACGGCACAGTCGTCCAGGCGACCGACTCGCTCTTCGCCCTCGTGGCCCTGCCGGCGCTCATCCTCGGCGGCATCGACTCACTCAAGGGCGCTGTCATCGGTGGCCTACTCGTCGGCCTCATCTCCGCCGTCACGAGCGCCTACCAACCCATCTACGCCTCGTGGCTCGGACCCAACTTCGAGAACGTCGTGCCCTACGTCGTCATGATCCTTGTCCTACTCGTGCGTCCCTACGGCCTCTACGGCACCAAGGAGGTCCAGCGGGTATGACCACCGCGACCACGTCCCAAGAGACTCCCTCCCCGCAGCAGGACTCCCCCGTTGTGGTCTCCGAGGCCCGCGGCCTGGAGCGGCTCACCGGCTACTCCCGCTCGCTCCGGTCCTCCGAGGGCGGCGGCAAGGTCCCGGCCTCCGCCCGCCGCGGCCGCCCCCGCCTGGTCACGACGTATGCGGCCGACCAGGCCCTGCTCAACACTCCGGCCAAGCGGTGGTGGACCCTGGCGGCCGTCGTCGTCGCCTTCATCGCCCCGTTCTTCCTCGCCCGCGACCTGCTCCTGCTGTTCTCCCTGGCGATGACGTTCGCCATCGCCGGAATCGGGCTGAACCTGCTCACGGGGTATGCCGGGCAGATCTCGCTCGGACATCCGTTCTTCATGGCGATCGGCGCGTACACCGCCGCCGTCGTGGCGGGCAAGCCCGGCTCCGTCGTCTGGGGCCTCGAGCTGGACCTGTCCATCGCCCTGATCGCCGCGGCGATCGTGCCCGCCATCATCGGGCTGATCGTCGCGCCTCTCGCCGTCCGGGTGCGCGGCCTCTACCTCGCGGTCCTCACCCTCGGCCTGCTCATGCTCGGCGAGCAGCTGTTCAAGCAGTGGACCTCGCTGACCGGCGGCTCCGGCGTCGGCCGGGGCGTGGCCCAGCCGGTGCTCTTCGGCAGTGACCTGTCGGTCCGGTATGCGGTGGGTCCGGTCATCATCAACAAGGACATCTCGCTCTACCTGATCTGTCTCGTCCTGCTCATCGGCCTGGGCGTCATGGCGCGCAACCTCGCCCGCAGTCGCACCGGTCGTTCCTTCGCCGCCGTGCGGGACCGGGACATCGCGGCCGAGATCATGGGCGTGAACCTGCTGCGCACCAAGACGTTGGCCTTCATGCTCAGCTCGGCCTTCGCCGGAGTGGCAGGAGCACTGATGTCGATGCTCATCGGCCGGATCGCGCCCGAGCAGTGGAACATCTTTCTCGCGATCCAGATGCTCGCCGTCATCGTCATCGGTGGTGTCGCGACGGTGACGGGATCCCTCATCGGGGCCGCCTTCGTCGTCCTTCTCCCCCGCGTCCTGGAGTGGCTCGCTCCCTACCTGCCCTTCGTCTCCGGTTCCGCCGGCGGCGGTCTCATCAACGTCTTCCAGCTCGAGACCCTGCTCTTCGGCGCACTCATCATCGTCTTCCTCACGCTCGAGCCTCGAGGTCTCTTCGGCCTCTGGTACCGCGTGCGGACGTACTTCAAGGCCTGGCCCTTCAGCTACTGACGCCCACTCAGCAGCCGGGCCCGGCCCTCCCCCAGCAGCCCCCGCTCACCCTCAGCAGTGAGCGTCCGACCCGCCGCCACGAACGGCCCGACCCCCAGCACCCCACCAGAACCAGCACCACCTGCACATCACTCGCCCTCACGAGATCAAAGGAGCTCAACATGAGGAAACCCATCACCAAGGCCTTCGCGGCCGCGGCGGCCGGCGCGCTCATCCTGGCCGGGTGCTCGGCCGTCGACGAGGACCCGCCGACCGACGACGGCACGGCCTCGGAGACGACCGACGGCACCGACGGCGACGCCGCCGGCGAGATCCAGTTCGGTGAAGGAGTCACCGAAGAGCCCTGTCCGGATGCGGTCAACCCGGGCAACGGGTGCATCTACCTCGGTATCCTCTCGGACATCACCGAGGGGCCCTTCTCGGCTCTGGCCGTCCACATCGTCCAGGCCCAGCGTGACTACTGGCGGGTGGTGAACGAGAACGGCGGCATCCAGGGCTTCGACGTCGACGTCGACACCTACACGCGCGACACGAAGTACCAGCCGGCCGAGCACGCGCAGGCGTACCAGCAGATCCAGTCCAACATCCTCGCGATCGCGCAGTCCCTCGGGACCGTGAACACCGAGGCCGTCCTCGATGACATGGACGCCAACGACATCGTCGCGGTGCCCGCCTCGTGGTGGTCCGGCTACGCCTTCGAGCAGAACGACAGGGGCCTGATCCTCGAGTTCGGCTACTCGTACTGCACCGAGGCCGTCATCGGCCTCGACTGGTTCGCCGAGAACCACTCGAAGCCGACCTCGGTCGCTGCGGTCGGCTACCCCGGCGACTACGGCGGCGACTCCGCTGCGGGTGTCCAGCTGTGGGCGGAGGCCAACGGGGTCGAGGACGTCACGGTCATCCCGACGGGCCCGAACCAGGTCACCGGTAACCAGGACGCCGTGGTGTCCGCGGTGGCCGCAGCCAACCCGGACGTCGTCGTCCTCGCGGTCGGCCCGGCTGAGAACGCCGAGATCGTCGGCAAGCTCGCCGCCGGTGGCTTCACCGGTCGCTTCATGGGCTCGCTCCCGACGTGGAACCCGCTCCTGCTCCAGTCCGCCGCTGCTCCTGCCCTCAAGGCGCTCTACAACCACATGGGCATCAGCGAGACCTGGGTCGGCGAGAGCGAGGGCAACGCCGCGATGCGTGCCGCCCTCAACGACGAGCCTCCGGTCAACGGCGGCTACGTCATCGGCTGGATCATGAACTACCCGATGCACGCTCTGCTCGAGAAGGCCGCTGGGAACGGCGACCTCACCCGCGCCGGCGTGCGCGCGGCGATCGACGGCCTGAGCGTCGACTTCCAGGGCATGGCTCCCGCGATCACCTTCGGCGGCGACGGCAAGGATGTCGCAGTGAGCGAGATGATCGTCTTCGAGCCGGACGAGTCCGACCCGCTGGGCACCACGGCCCTCACCGGCTTCTACAGCGGCACGACCTTCGACCAGCTCGCCTACGACCAGGCCTGCTCAGCCCAGTCCTGATCCCCGGGATCACCTGACTGCACATCGCCTGACTGAACACGGCTCGGCGCCGGCCACCCGCACGGGTGGTCGGCGCCGATCCCTTTGTCCGCCCACTCCCCCACCACCCC
>JAAYCP010000184.1 GCA_012729695.1 Actinomycetales bacterium
CCGGCTTCGCCGCCTCACAGCCGCTCGCGCACGAGATCGGGTCGGTGCAGCAGTACTCGAGCGGCAGCACGAACATCCTCTGCTCGGTGCTGCTCGACCTCGCAGGGTCCGATGTCGGCCTCGTCGACGAGTTGCTCTTCCGTCCCCTCGGTCTCACCTCGGCCGTCTGGGAGACCGACGGCGCCGGCAACCCGGTGTGCTCCTCCTACCTGTGGGCGACGCCGCGGGACTGGGCGGCACTGGGTCAGTTCGCGCTGGACAACGGTGCGTGGAACGGCGCGCAGCTGCTCCCGGAGGACTGGATGACGCTGTCGACGACTCCGGTGAGTGCCCCGCAGACCGACGCCGACGCATACGGTCTGAGCTGGTGGCTCAACAGGCGGGAGGACGGTTCGCTGCGCTTCCCCGAGCTACCGGCCGACGCGTACTGGATGAGTGGCCATGACGGTCAGCGGGTCTTCGTCGTGCCGTCCGCCGAGCTCGTCGTGGTCCGGATGGGCTTCAGCCCCGGCGTTCCGCAGGAAGAGCTGCGGACCAACGAGCTGGTCGCAGGCCTCGTGGAGGCACTCGCGCAGTAGGACGGACCCTCTCGCAGGAGGCCGCCTCGCCGAGAGCGCAGACCCGGCAGGGGTGTCGGTGGCAGGTGGCACGATATCGGTCATGGTGGACAGCGGAGGCGACCTCTCGGCGGCGTACGCGCGGGCGCAGGAGCTGCGTGAGCGGATCGAGGAGGCGAGCCGGGCGTACTACGACCGGGACACCTCGCTGATCTCGGACGCCGAGTACGACGCGTTGGTGCGTGAGCTGGAGGAGCTGGAGCGGGCGCATCCCGAGCTGCAGAGCCAGGACTCGCCGACCATGCAGGTGCAGGGGACGGCGAGCAGTGGGCTGCCGACGATCGAGCACCTGGAGCGGATGCTCAGTCTGGACAACGTCTTCTCGGTGGAGGAGCTGAGGGCGTGGTGCGCGAAGACCGAGGCGGCGGCGGGTCGGAAGGTGTCGTGGTTGTCCGAGCTGAAGATCGACGGGCTGGCGGTCTCGCTGCGCTACGAGAAGGGTGTGTTGACGTCGGCGGCGACGCGCGGTGACGGTCGCACCGGTGAGGTGGTGACCGCGAACGCGCTGCGGATGGGTGCGGTGCCGGAGCGGCTGTCCGGGTCCGGGCACCCGGACGTCGTCGAGGTGCGTGGCGAGGCGTTCATCCCGGTTGAGGCGTTCGAGCGGCTCAATGCGCTGCAGGAGGAGCTGCGCGAGCGTGCGGTCGCCCAGGCGCGGGAGCGGTGGGAGGCGCGCGGCGGTCGCGGCGACTTCGCCGAGGAGGTGGAGTGGGAGCGGGCGACCCGGCGGTTCCCGACCTTCGCCAACCCGCGCAACGCCGCCTCGGGTGGGTTGCGGCAGCTGCTCGAGAAGAAGTCCGGCCTGGAGCGTGAGGCCGGGGAGGCGCGCCTGCAGTCGCTGTCGTTGTACGTGCACGGCATCGGTGCGTGGGCGGACCCGCCGGTGCGCACGCAGAGCGAGGTGTATGCGCTGCTCGCCTCTTGGGGGCTGCCGACGAGCCCCTACTTCCGCGTGCTGGACAGCGTCGAGGAGGTGGTCGCCTTCGTGGAGTCCTACGGGGAGCGGCGGCACTCGGTCGAGCACGAGATCGACGGTGTGGTGGTCAAGGTCGACGATCTCGCCCTGCACGACGAGCTCGGCATGACGAGCCGGGCGCCGCGGTGGGCGATCGCCTACAAGTACCCACCCGAGGAGGTGCACACCAAGCTGCTGGACATCCAGGTCGCGGTGGGTCGCACCGGTCGGGCGACGCCGTATGCGGTGATGGAGCCGGTCCACGTCGCGGGCAGCGTCGTGCGCCAGGCCACCCTGCACAACCAGGACGTCGTGCGGGCCAAGGGTGTGCTCATCGGGGACACCGTCGTGCTCCGCAAGGCCGGGGATGTCATCCCGGAGATCCTCGGTGCGGTCGTCGAGCTGCGGGACGGCACCGAGCGCGAGTTCGTCATGCCGAAGGACTGTCCCGCTTGCGGGACCCCGCTCCGGCCGATGAAGGAGGGCGACGTCGACCTGCGGTGCCCCAACGCACGCTCGTGCCCGGCCCAGGTGCGCGGACGGATCGAGCACATCGGCTCGCGCGGCGCCCTCGACATCGAGGCCCTCGGTGAGGTCACCGCCGCTGCACTGACCCAGCCGAGCGTGCCGGCGGAGCCGCCGCTGGAGACCGAGGCACGCCTCTTCGACCTCACCCTCGACGAGCTCATCCCCATCGAGGTCGTCGTGCGGGACGCGGAGACCGGTGAGCCCAAGATCGACGAGCGCACCGGGGAGCCGGTCATCCGCAAGCCGTTCCAGCGGGTCGAGCTCACCTACCCTCCGGGGGCGGAGGACATGACCCCCGCGGAGCGCAGGAAGGCCGGGATCCGTAAGGACCACAAGGTCCTGCACCCGTCGGCCCAGGCGATCACCCTCATCGAGCAGCTCGAGGCGGCCAAGACCAAGGAGCTGTGGCGCCAGCTCGTCGCCCTCAACATCCGCCACGTCGGTCCGGTCGCAGCCCGCGCGCTCGCCGACTACTTCGGTTCGCTCGCCGCGATCGAGGCCGCCTCCGCCGAGGAGCTGGCGCAGGTCGAGGGCGTCGGCCCGACCATCGCTGAGGCCATCGTGGAGTGGCTCGCGGTCGACTGGCACCAGGAGATCCTGGCCGCCTGGCGCGCAGCCGGAGTCCGGTTCGAGACCCCCGGCCACCCCGGCCCCGGCGCCGCGGTCGACACGGAGGGTGTCCTCTCCGGACTCACCGTCGTGGCCACCGGGTCCCTCGAGGGATTCACCCGCGACGGTGCGAAGGAGGCCATCATCGCTGCGGGCGGCAAGGCCGGCTCGAGTGTCTCGAAGAAGACCGACTTCGTCGCCGCCGGCCCAGGAGCAGGCTCCAAGCTCGCCAAGGCCGAGGAGCTCGGCATCCCGATCCTCAACGCCGAGCAGTTCAAGGTGCTCGTCACCGAAGGACCGGACGCGCTCGAGCTCGACTGATCAGACGCCCAGCGCCGCACCATGACACGCCGCACCATGACATGGAGCGCGATGGTGACACGCGCGTCGCGGTGGAGCGGTCGAGGGTCGCTGGTCTTCGCCCGCTGGTCTGCGACTGACCGCTGCCGGTGGCCTGGCCGGGCTCAGGGCCTGCGAGGCCTCGGCATGTTGAGGTCCAGTGCCACGGCCACCATGCGGGTGACGAAGACGAGGGCCACGCAGAGCCACAACGTCACCGGGTTGAGCAGGCCGACGGCGTCGAGACCGACGATGAGCGCTGCACCCGCGACAGCGGGAACGGCGTAGAGCTCGCGCTGGAGCACCTCGGGCACCTGGCCGGCGAGGACGTCACGGATCATGCCGCCGCCGACCGCCGTCACACCGCCGACGATGATCGCGGTCAGGGCGGGGCTGTCGAGCTGGATGGCCTTCAGCGCTCCGGCCACGGCGAAGACCGACAGCCCCACTGCGTCGAGGACCTTGACGAGGGCGGTGAGGATGCCGGCCGCACGCAGACGTCGGAGCACACCTGGCGGGCGCTCTCCGACCTCCTTCCCACCGGCCGCGTCGCGATCGTCGTCGATCCGGTCGTGGAGCGCGAAGACGACGAGACCTGCGGCGAGACCGGTGGCGACGAGGCGCCAGTCCGAGACGCCCACAGGAGGTGTCGCGCCGAGGAGCAGGTCACGGATGATCCCACCGCCGAGAGCGGTCACACCGGCCAGGACGTGGATGCCGAACAGGTCGAGGTGGGCGCGTAGGGCGACGAGTCCACCGGTGAGACCGAAGACGAAGACCCCGATGAACTCGAGGATCACCTGCAAGGTCGTCGGCTCGGTCACCATGGCGCCGGCCCTGCACCCGGATGCGCTCCCACCTCAGATGCTCCCACCTCAGATGCTCCCACCTCAGATACCGAGCGAGGCGGTCTGCAGGGACATGATCGCCGGCTTCGACCCGCGTGCGTCGTACGTGGCGTGCGCGCCTCGGCCGAAGGCGAGCAGGGCCAGCTCGCCGGGGGTGCCCGTCACCGTGACCGATCCCTTCTTCGAAGGTGCCTTCACGGCGATCCGTCCGTAGCCGGGTGCGGCGAGGACGAGTCCGGCGCCCACCTTGCGGAACAGGACCTTGGCGGTGCGCTTGAGCGCGTGCCAGACACCCCACTCCGTCTCGGCGTCCAGCTCGCGCACCGGGTGGCCCGGTCGGGCGCGCAGCACGTCCTCGTGGTGGATGAAGAACTCCAGGCCGTTGACGGCCTCGTCGACCGCAGGGAACTTGGTCGGGTGCCAGCCCTGCGGTCCGGCACGGACCTGCTCGACGAGATCAGTCCACAGGGTGGTGAGGGCCAGCTCGCGCTGCTCCCGCTCGAGGCGCTCGCTGAGGATGGGGACCCACGCGCCGACGGCGATGCCGGGACGCCGCTCCCGCAGCACGAGGTGGGCGGCGAGGTCACGCGTGAGCCAGGGTGAGCACAGGGTCGGAGCATCCGGACCCACCTCGAGGAAGGTGTCGCAGATCGCCGCCCGCTCGGCGGCGGCGACGTGGCCGGTGGGCATGCTCACGGTCCTTCCTGCCGGTCGGTCGCGGGGTGCGTCCCGGGTAGGTCGATGCGGTCCTCGACGACGAGCTGGTCGTCGGTGAGCAGGAGGACGTCCACGGCCGGCTCGGCACCCGGCTCAGGGAGTGTCACGACCGCCGTGCCGAACTCCTCGAGGACGAAGTCGAACTCGTCCCCCCGATGACGGATGGAGTAGTACGTCGAGGGAGACCCGATCAGGTAGGCCTCGCCGAGGCGTCCCCGGTACCCCTCGTGCGTGTGCCCCGAGAGGACGACCAGCGGGCCGCGGTGCTCTGCGACCGCACGGACCGCCTCCTCGTGACCGCTCAGGGTGAACCACTCGTGGGTGCTGCGCGACTCGACGGGGTGGTGCATGAACAGCACCGTGGGCTGCCCGTCCATCCCGGCCAGCGCCTCGACCACCGGCTGGCCGACACCGGCGACCTCTCCCACCACCTGGGTCTCGACGCCCACGAAGCGCCAGGGACCGACCTGCGCACCCGGCTCACCGAAGGCCCGTCGCACCGGCTCCGACAGGTCGTGGTTGCCGGGCACCGCGAGGACGACGGGCGCCAGGCCCTCGACGAGCTCGCGCACGGCGCGTGCGCCCTCCTCGCTGCCGTCGTCGCAGACGTCCCCGGTGACGACGACCGCGTCGAATGGTCCGTAGGGGCGGGCCCGGTCGAGCACCTCCTCGAGCCTGGCCCGGGAGTCGATCTCGGGGTGCATCGTGCGCGCACCGGGCGCGTGCAGGTGCGTGTCGCTGAGGTGCAGCAGTCGAGTCACGGGCCCGAGCCTAGTGGCGTGCCCCTCGGCACTTCCTGTCATCGCGCGCCCAACCGGCACGGGGAACTCGGGCGGTGTCCGCCCGCCTGCGCCGATGCGGAGGGTCCTCCCCGGGGTGCCTAGACTGCTCCGTATGTCCGAACTCACCCGTGCCGACGTCGCGCACCTGGCGTCGCTGGCCCGCATCGACCTCTCCGAGGCCGAGCTCGACCACCTCTCCGGAGAGCTCGCGATCATCCTCGAGTCGGTGGCCACGGTGTCGTCCGCCCCGATCGAGGACGTCGAGCCGATGAGTCACCCGCTGCCCCTGGTCAACGTCTCACGACCCGACGTCGTGACCCCGTCGCTCACTCCCGAGGAGGCGCTCGCCATGGCGCCGGAGGCCGAGGAGCAGCGCTTCTCCGTGCCGCGCATCCTCGACGAGGACTGACGAGCCACATCGATTCGCGAAGA
This sequence comes from Actinomycetales bacterium, assembly GCA_012729695.1. Lineage (GTDB taxonomy): Bacteria > Actinomycetota > Actinomycetes > Actinomycetales > Dermatophilaceae > F2B08. Next base: position 5,828 of record JAAYCP010000184.1, read on the forward strand.
CGCCAGCCTCCGCACCCCCAGCTCCTCCCGCCATCCGCACCTTCCAGGACCGTGACCCATGACTTCTGCTGACTTGACGCGCCGCACCGCCGCCGAGCTCGCCGACCTCCTCGCCTCCGGTGAGGTGAGCGCCCGCGAGGTGACCGCGGCCCACCTCGAGCGGACGCGGGCCGTCGACGACCGGACCCACGCATACCTCCACGTCGACGAGGAGGGCGCGCTCGCCGCTGCCGACGAGGTCGACCGCAAGCGCCGGGCGGGGGAGACGCTGCACGCTGCAGCCGGCGTCCCCATCGCTGTCAAGGACGTCCTCGTCACCCGCGGGCTCCCGACGACGTGCGGCTCGCGCATCCTCGAGGGCTGGATCCCGCCCTACGACGCGACGGTCGTGCGCCGCCTCAAGGACGCGGGCCTGCCGATCCTCGGCAAGACGAACATGGACGAGTTCGCGATGGGTTCCTCCACCGAGCACAGCGCCTACGGACCGACCCGCAACCCATGGGACCTCGAGCGCATCCCCGGCGGGTCCGGCGGTGGCTCGTCCGCAGTCGTTGCCAGCCACCAGGCACCCTGGGCCATCGGCACCGACACCGGCGGCTCCATCCGCCAGCCTGCGGCCGTGACCGGCAGTGTCGGCGTCAAGCCGACCTACGGCGGGGTCTCCCGCTACGGTCTCGTGGCGCTCGCGAGCTCCCTGGACCAGGCCGGCCCCTGCACGAGGACCGTCCTGGACGCTGCGCTCCTGCACGAGATCATCGGCGGCCACGACCCGATGGACTCCACCTCGATCGCCGGCCCGGTCCCGCCCGTCGTCGAGGCCGCCCGCCGGGCCGACGTGAGCGGCACGCGGATCGGCATCGTCAAGGAGCTCAGCGGCGAGGGCTTCCAGGCGGGGGTGCAGCAGCGCTTCGACGAGAGCGTCCAGCACCTCGTCGATGCCGGCGCCGAGGTCGTCGAGGTCTCCTGCCCGTCCTTCACGTATGCGCTGGCCACCTACTACCTCATCCTCCCGAGTGAGGCCTCGAGCAACCTCGCGAAGTTCGACGCCATGCGCTACGGCCTGCGGGTGTGGCCGGAGGGCATCGAGGACCCCAGTGCCGAGCAGGTGATGGCGGCGACCCGTGACGCCGGCTTCGGTGACGAGGTCAAGCGCCGCATCATCCTCGGCACGTATGCGCTCTCCAGCGGGTACTACGACGCCTACTACGGCTCGGCCCAGAAGGTGCGCCGCCTCATCGCGAACGAGTTCGCCGCCGCGTTCGAGCAGGCCGATGTCCTCGTGTCACCGACCGCGCCGACGACCGCCTTCCGGTTCGGCGAGAAGCTCGACGACCCGATGGCGATGTACCTCAACGACATCGCCACCATCCCGGCGAACCTCGCCGGCATCCCGGGCATCTCGGTGCCGAGTGGCCTGGCGCCCGAGGACGGTCTCCCCACCGGCTTCCAGGTGCTCGCCCCCGCGATGGCAGACGACCGGCTGTATGCGGTGGGCGCCGCCCTCGAGGCGCGCCTCGAGGCCGAGTGGGGCGGGTCGCTGCTCGGCCGCGCGCCGGACGTCCAGTCCCTTCCGCTTCCCGCCGCCGTCCCCGCGACCCACACCACGGAGGCCTGAGTATGACGACCATGACCGGCGGCACGGCCGCCAGCGCCGAAGCCGTCCTCGACTACGACGAGGTGACGAGCGCATTCGACCCGGTCCTCGGGCTGGAGGTGCACGTCGAGCTGCACACCGCGACGAAGATGTTCTGCGGCTGCCCGACGACGTTCGGCGCTGCTCCGAACACCCAGGTCTGCCCGGTCTGCCTCGGCCTTCCCGGAGCCCTGCCGGTCGTCAACGCCGTGGCCGTCGAGTCCGCGATCCGGATCGGCCTGGCCCTGAACTGCGAGATCGCGCAGTGGTGCCGCTTCGCCCGGAAGAACTACTTCTACCCGGACATGCCGAAGAACTTCCAGATCAGCCAGTACGACGAGCCGATCGCCTTCAACGGCTGGCTCGACGTCGAGGTCCCGGCCGAGCACGGCGAGGGCACCGAGGTGTTCCGCGTCGAGATCGAGCGCGCGCACATGGAGGAGGACACCGGTAAGTCGACCCACATCGGTGGCCTCACGGGCCGGATCCACGGCGCGACCCACAGCCTCGTGGACTACAACCGCGCCGGCATCCCGCTCATCGAGATCGTCACCAAGCCGATCGTCGGTGCGGGGGAGCGGGCGCCCGAGGTGGCCCGCGCATACGTCGCCACCCTGCGTGACCTGCTCAAGGCGCTCGATGTGTCCGACGTGAAGATGGAGCAGGGCTCGATGCGCTGCGACGTCAACCTCTCCCTCATGCCGAAGGGTTCCTCCCAGTTCGGCACCCGCAGCGAGACCAAGAACGTCAACTCCCTGCGCTCCGTCGAGCGTGCGGTGCGCTTCGAGATGTGCCGTCACGGCGCCGTCCTCTCCTCGGGCGGCTCGATCGTGCAGGAGACCCGCCACTGGCACGAGGACACCGGGGTCACCACCTCGGGTCGCGTGAAGTCGGACGCGGAGGACTACCGGTACTTCCCCGAGCCCGACCTGGTGCCGATCGCTCCGTCCCGTGAGCTCGTCGAGGAGCTCCGCGCCACCCTTCCGGAACCCCCGACCGAGCGGCGCAAGCGGCTCCAGAACGGCTGGGGTTTCAGCGATCTGGAGATGCGCGACGTCGTCAACGCCGGCCTCGTCGAGCTCATCGAGGAGACCGTCGCGGCTGGCGCGTCACCGGCAGCGGCGCGCAAGTGGTGGTCCGGTGAGATCGCTCGCCGCGCCAACGCCGAGGGTCAGGACGTCCCGACGTATGCGGGGGTCCTGGGCGTCACGCCGGCTCACGTCGTCGAGCTCGAGTCCCTCATCACGAGCGGTCGGCTCAACGACTCGATGGCCCGCCAGGCGTGGGAAGGGGTCCTTGCGGGTGAGGGCACCCCGACCCAGGTGGCCGACGCCCGCGGTCTGGAGCTGGTTCAGGACACCGGTGCGCTCGAGGCCGCCGTCGACGAGGTCATCGCGGCGAACCCCGATATCGCCGACAAGATCCGCGACGGCAAGGTGCAGGCCGTCGGAGCTCTCATCGGTCAGGTCATGAAGGCGATGAAGGGGCAGGCTGACGCCGCCGCCGTCCGCGAGCTCATCATCGGCAAGCTGACGTAGCCCCGTCAGCGGCGGCCGCCGCCGAGGAGCCCACCGAGGATGTCGGTGATGATCGAGCCGCCGCCCGCGGACTTGCCTCCGGTCTGGGCGGCACCGCCCGCGGCACCGCCGAGGACCTCACCCAGCAGGTCCTGCAGCGAGCCCGGAGCGCCCGCGTCACGCTGACCGCCGGATGTCGGCAGGGTGGCCCCGCCGCCCGGGCCACCCGCGCGTCCCTGCATCTGCTTCGCGAGGTAGGACAGCACGATCGGCGCGAGCATCGGCAGGAGCCTCTTCATGAGGTCTCCGCCCAGGCCACCGCCGGCACCGCCGAGGGCGTGCACGACCTGCTCCTGGTTGCCGCCGAAGATGTGGGAGCTGATCTTCTCGCCGTCCCTCGTGTCGACCCGGCCCAGATCGATGCGCTCGCCGAAGAGGTCGTCGCCGTGCTGGCCGATGGCCTGCTGGAGCGAGGCGGCGCCCTGCGGGTCAGCGGCGTTGGCCTGCAGGCCTCCGAGGAGCGCAGGCAGGGCCGTGGATGCGGCCTGGCGGGCGGTGGCCTCGTCGACGCCGAGCTGGGCAGCCAGCTGGTCCATCGGGAGGGAGCTGAGGATGTCGTCGAATCCTGCCATGGGGTGACCTCTCATCTGGCACGGTCGTCCTCGACCGGCGGCGTGGTGGTGCGCAGTCGCCTGCGTGCACTCCAACCTATCCCCGCGCGGCCCCTAGGGTGAGGGAATGCACCTCCCGGGCCGCATCGTCGCCTCGCTTCCCGATCCGTCGTGGGTCGAGGACGTCGGCTCGATCGATGGTGTGGAGCTCATCGCCTCCGACCTTCGATCCCTGCCCGATCGGCACGACGAGATCGAGGTGTGCGTCCCGCCGTACATGCAGCAGTACGACCGGTCGCTGTTCGCCAGGATGCCGACTCTGCGGCTCGTGCAGGTGCTCACCGCCGGTTACGACGGTCTGCCTGAGGCCCTGCCGGCGTCGGTCGACCTGGCGAACGCCGTGGGTGTCCACGACACCTCCACCGCCGAGCTCGCCGTGACTCTCGCGCTCGCGTCGCTGCGCTCCGTCCCGGAGTTCGTGCTCAACGCGCAGTCGGGGACGTGGGCCGCCTCGCGCGTCTACGACTCCCTCGCCGACCGGCACGTCGTCATCCTCGGTTACGGCGCCATCGGGCGGGCGGTGGCTGCCCGCCTGCAGCCGTTCGAGGTGCGGATGACCGGGATCGCCAGCCGTGCCCGGCCCGGCGACGGCCTTGTCGACACGGTGCTGGGAGTCGAGGAGCTCGCCGGGGTGCTCCCGACGGCGCAGGTCCTCATCGTCACCGTTCCGCTGTCCGACGCGACGACGGGTCTCGTCGATGACACCGTCCTCAGTGCGCTCCCCGACGGAGCGGTGGTGGTCAACGTCGCCCGGGGCAGGGTCGCCGACACGGACGCGATCCTGAGCCACGCCGGGCGCCTGCGCTTCGCCCTGGACGTGACCGACCCCGAGCCCCTCCCGCCCGACCACCCACTGTGGCAAGCGCCGGGCGTGCTCATCAGCCCCCACACCGGCGGGCCGACCACGGCGTTCCGGCCCCGAGCGGTGCGCTACCTGCGTGAGCAGCTGCGCGCATACGCCGCGACCGGTTCGGTGCCCCACATCGTGCACGGTCCGGGATCGGGGAAGCTCTCCCCCCACCTGTAACAGCTCCGCGTGCAGTGGCATGCTTGCGTCATGACGAGGGCGTCTGAAGACCGACTGCTGGTCCTGGTCCGGCACAGTGAGGCCGCGTCAGGAGGATCCGCCGACGAGGAGCGCGAGCTCACCGAGGACGGTTGGGCCCATGCCCGCGAGGCGGGCCGCTGGCTGCGCGAGTTCGGTATCGGGCTCGATGAGGTCTTCTGCTCCTCCGCCACCCGCGCCAGGCAGACGTGCGAGGCCATCTGGGAGGCCGGCTGCAGTGAGGCGGACGTCCGCTACGACTCCCGCGTCTACAACGCGAGCGCCCAGCGGCTCCTCGACGTGATCCGGGACGCCGACACCGACGCCAACGTCGTCATGGTCGTCGGCCACGCACCCGGGATCCCCTATCTGGCGAGCATCCTCGCCGACGGGGAGGGCAGCGAGCAGGCGCACGAGGCCCTCGGCCACGGCTACCCGACGACCGGGATCGCGATCCTGTCCTACTCCGGCCACTGGTCCGACCTGGGCCCGGCCTCCGCGCGTCTCGACCGCTTCCACGTGGCGCGGCCGAGCGGTGGCGCGTAGTCCTCGACCAGGTCGCCTCGGGTGAGTGGGCTGCCGCCTCCCTGGTGAGACGGGAGGGTCGGGGTAGGGGGCCCGGCCCTAGACTCGGGACCATGCCAGCGCTGCGTTCTCGTACCTCGACCCACGGTCGGACCATGGCCGGTGCCCGCGCCCTCTGGCGGGCCACCGGCATGACGGACAGCGACTTCGGTAAGCCGATCGTCGCGATTGCCAACAGCTTCACCCAGTTCGTCCCGGGGCACGTCCACCTCAAGGACATGGGCCAGCTCGTCGCCGGGGCCGTCGCGGAGGCCGGGGGAGTGGGCCGCGAGTTCAACACCATCGCCGTCGACGACGGCATCGCCATGGGCCACGCGGGGATGCTCTACTCCCTCCCGAGCCGGGAGCTCATCGCGGACGCGGTCGAGTACATGGTCAACGCGCACTGCGCCGACGCGCTCGTGTGCATCAGCAACTGCGACAAGATCACCCCCGGCATGCTCATGGCCGCCCTACGCCTGAACATCCCCACCGTGTTCGTCTCCGGTGGGCCGATGGAGGCGGGCAAGACCCAGGCCGTCGACGGCGTCGTCCACACCAAGCTCGACCTCATCGACGCCATGGTCGCGGCGAGTGACGCATCGGTCAGCGACGCCCAGCTCGACGAGATCGAGCGCTCCGCCTGCCCGACATGCGGCTCCTGCTCCGGCATGTTCACGGCGAACTCGATGAACTGTCTCACCGAGGCCATCGGGCTGTCCCTGCCCGGCAACGGCTCCACCCTGGCCACGCACGCGGCCCGGAAGGACCTCTTCCTCACCGCCGGCCGCATCGTCGTCGAGATCGCCAAGCGCTACTACGACGAGGACGATGAGTCGGTCCTCCCGCGCAACATCGCCTCGATGGACGCCTTCCGCAACGCGGTCGCGCTCGACGTCGCCATGGGTGGTTCCACGAACACGGTCCTGCACCTTCTCGCCGCTGCTCGGGAGGCCGACCTCGACTTCTCGATCCAGGAGATCGACGCGATCAGCCGGCAGGTGCCGTGCCTGTCCAAGGTCGCCCCCAACAGCCAGAAGTTCCACATGGAGGACGTCCACCGCGCCGGTGGGATCCCGGCCATCCTCGGCGAGCTCGACCGAGCCGGACTCCTCGCGCGCGACGTCCACGCGATCCACAGCCCGTCCCTCGACACATGGCTCGCGGAGTGGGACATCCGTGGCGGGTCTGCCTCGCAGGCCGCGCTCGAGCTCTTCCACGCAGCGCCCGGTGGGGTCCGTACGACCGAGGCGTTCTCGACGACGAACCGGTGGGCCTCACTCGACACCGACGCAGCCGAGGGGTGCATCCGCGACCGGGCCCACGCATACACGGCCGACGGTGGTCTCGCCGTGCTCCACGGCAACATCGCTCCGGACGGGTGCGTCGTCAAGACCGCCGGTGTCCCGGAGGAGATCTGGCGCTTCGAGGGCGTCGCGCGGGTCTACGAGAGCCAGGACGACGCGGTGGACGGCATCCTCGGCAAGGAGGTCCAGCCGGGCGACGTCGTCGTCATCCGCTACGAGGGCCCCAAGGGTGGCCCGGGGATGCAGGAGATGCTCTACCCCACCTCCTTCCTCAAGGGCCTCGGCCTCGGTCAGAAGTGCGCGCTCATCACCGACGGTCGCTTCTCGGGCGGCACGAGTGGCCTCTCGATAGGTCACATCTCCCCGGAGGCCGCCTCCGGTGGAGCCATCGGCCTCGTGGAGACCGGCGACCCGATCGTCATCGACATCCCGAACCGCTCGATTCACCTCGACGTGCCGGACGACGTCCTCGCCGAGCGCCGGGCGAAGCAGGAGGCCCGCGAGCGGCCGTGGACCCCCATCGACCGGGACCGGCCGATCAGCGCAGCGCTGCGCGCCTACGCCTCGATGGCCACCTCCGCCTCCGACGGCGCAGTGCGCCGGGTGCCCGACCTCTGAGCCGGCTCCGCGTCAGCCTGACCTGCTCCGCCCCGACCGTTTGGCTTCGGGGAGAGCAGGCCGAGCGTCGCGCGCCCGCGCAACCCGTGACCGTCTAGGGTGCCCATCATGGACAGCCCGGGCACGAAGCGCGGTCCCGCGCTCGAGCTCCTCTCGCTGTCCAAGGCGTTCGGGCCGAAGTGGGCGGTCTACGACCTGAGCCTGCAGGTGCCGAGAGGCACGCTCTACGGGCTCGTCGGCCCCAACGGCGCGGGCAAGACGACCACGTTGTCGATGGCCACGGGCCTGCTCCGCCCGACCTCCGGCTCCGCGCGGGTGCTGGGCACCGACGTCTGGGCCGACCCCGCAGCGGCGAAGGCCATCATGGGGGTCGCTCCCGACGGCCTGCGGATGTTCGAGCACCTCACCGGACGCGAGCTCCTCACGTACACGGGAGCGCTGCGTCGGATGGACCCACGAGTGGTCGAGCAGCGCGCCGCCGAGCTCCTCGGCGTGCTCGAGCTGGACGGGGACCAGGACCTGATGGTCGCCGACTACTCCGCCGGCATGAAGAAGAAGATCTCCCTGGCCTGTGCGCTCATCCACGCTCCGGAGCTGCTCATCCTCGACGAGCCGTTCGAGTCGATCGACCCGGTGTCGGGTCAGGTGATCCGCAGCATCCTGCGCAAGCTGGTCGCCGGCGGCCGCACCGTGGTCATGTCGAGCCACGTCATGGAGCTCGTCGAGGGACTCTGTGACCACGTCGCCGTCGTCGCCGCCGGACGCGTCCTCGCCCACGGCCCACTGGACGACGTCCGCGCCGGGAAGACCATGCAGGAGCGGTTCCTCGAGCTGGTGGGAGCGCGCGGCGACACTGGCGAGGGTCTCACGTGGTTGGACTGATCGTCCGCCTGCGCTGGCGCGTCTGGTCCGGGCTGGTCCGGCGCAACACCGCTCTGCTCGTCGCGACCATCATCGGCGCCGTCTTCGCGCTGGGGCTCACCCTCCTCGCGGTGGGCGCCCTCGTGGTCCTGCGCGCGACGCCGATCGAGCTCCGCAGCGGGGTCGTCGCTGCCTTCGCGCTCGTGACCTTCGGCTGGACCGCTCTCTCGGTGCTCGGTGGGGCCGCCGAGTCGACGCTCGATCCCTCGCGCTTCGCACTCCTCCCGGTGCGCCCGGGCGAGCTCGCTCGCGGCCTGCTGGCCGCGACGCTGACCGGGGTCCCTCCGGTCCTGCTCACCGTCGCGACCCTGAGCAGTGTCATCACCTGGTCCCAGTCGCTCGCCACGGCAGTGGCAGCTCTGGTCGCCGCCGCACTCGGGGTGCTCACCACGGTCCTGCTGGCCCGGGTCGTCGCAACCGGACTCGGAGGAATCATGAGGACCCGGGCAGGACGTGCTATCAGCGCCGTAGCCATCTCGGTGCTGGCGCTCGTGCCGGCGATGAGCGGCATCTACTTCGGTCGGCCGGGCGCCGGGGTCGAGCTCACCGACATCGATGCCGTCCGGCTCGCCGAAGCAGCCGGATGGACGCCAGTGGGCTGGGCGTGGAGCCTGCCGCTCCACGTCGCTCTCGGCCGTCCGATGAGGGCCGTCGTCGCGGCCACCCTGGTGCTGGTGCTGCTGACCCTCCTCTGGTGGCTGTACGTGCGACTCATCGGCCGCGCCCTCACCACGTCGCTCACCTCCGTCGGCGGCAGCCGCGTCCGCGGCAGGGGGCTCATCCTGCGCTGGGCCGGCCTCGGCCCCGTCGGTGTCATCGCGGCGCGGCGGCTCGCCATGTGGCGCAGGGACAGCCGCCTCGTGGCCATCGCGGTCCAGTCGGTGATCATGCCGGGAATCCTCATCGGCCAGGCCGTGGTGACGGATCTGCAGTGGACGGCCCTGTTCGCGCTGGTGATGCTCGCGGTCTTCGCCGGCCTCCAGGTGCTCAACGACCTCGCGTTCGACGGCACTGCCTGGGCCCTCCACATCGTGACCGGCGCGCCGGGCTGGCAGGACCGCCTCGGCCGCGTCGCTGCCGCCCTGGTGCTCTTCGTCCCCGCGATGACGATCCTGTATGCGGTGCTCGCCTCTCTCGGACTCCTCACCGGAGGCGAGCGCTGGCTCGCCTGCGTACTCGTCGCCCTCGGCGCCTCCCTCGGATCGGCGTCCTACGTCGGGTCGCTCTTCCCGGGCAATGCCCCACCGCCGGGAGGCAGCCCCTTCGCCAGCACGACCGGTATGGGTGCCGAGGCCGCTCTGTCGGGGATGGCGGCGTTCGCGATCCCGATGCTGGTCGTCGTGCCGGTGGGTGTGGCCACGTTCGTGCTTCCCGACACCGGTGCGCTCACCGCGGCCCTCGTCGTGGCCGGCCTCCTTGCGGGCTGCTCCTTCGTCATCGCCGGCGTGGTCGCCGGAGGTCAGCGGCTCGACCGCCGCGGGCCGGAGCTGCTGGAGCAGCTGCGCCGAGCCGAGCGGTAGGGGAGAGCGCGGGGAGCCGCCCATACAACTGCAAGGGGGGCCCGGTTTGGCGGGAGAGTGGTACGCCGGTCGACCGCGACGGTGTGACCGACCCCACGAGCCCGCATGGTGGGACGGAGGCTACCCACCGTTGACAGCCCCTGCCGCGCCGACCAGAGTTGTGGCCATGGCTCTCGTCCTCGTACTTAGGCAGCGCGCTCGCTGACGCGAACGTCGCCGTTCTCGAGCGCGCACCCCTCTTGGTCCATCCGGACGGGAGGGTTTTTTCATGCCGCGAGACAATGGCCACGGGACGCGAGCGTCGTGCCGACGCAGGCGCCCGAGCACCGGACCTGAACCACGCACAGCACCAACCGAATTCGTACCGAAGCACCAGACACCGAACCACCACCGAACCACCAGCCATCAACCATCAGATACCGACTCCAGAGCTGAAGGGACTGACGTGAGCGACATGGCCACGCAACCCACCCCCACCCCACCCCGAGCAACCCCCAGTGACGTGGCGGCCAAGCGGCCCGTCGAGGTCACCGGCGCGCAGAGCCTGATCCTGTCCCTCGAGGCGTTGGACGTCGACACCGTCTTCGGGCTCCCCGGCGGAGCGATCCTGCCCGCGTACGACCCGCTCATGGACTCGGTCAAGGTGCGCCACATCCTCGTCCGGCACGAGCAGGGCGCCGGCCACGCCGCCGAGGGGTATGCAGTGGAGACCGGCAAGGTCGGCGTCTGCATGGCCACGAGCGGCCCCGGGGCGACGAACCTCGTCACGCCGCTCGCCGACGCGTGGATGGACTCGGTGCCGGTCGTCGCCATCACCGGCCAGGTGAGCTCCGCCGCCATCGGGACCGACGCGTTCCAGGAGGCCGACATCCGCGGCATCACCTTCCCGATCACGAAGCACAACTTCCTGGTGACGAAGGCGGACGAGATCCCGCGCGCGATGGCCGAGGCCTTCCACATCGCCTCGAGCGGGCGCCCCGGCCCGGTGCTCGTCGACATCACGAAGGACGCCCTCCAGGCACACACGACCTTCTCGTGGCCGCCGAAGATCGACCTGCCGGGGTACCGCCCGGTGACCAAGCCGCACGGCAAGCAGATCCGCGAGGCCGCCAAGCTCATCGCCAAGGCCGAGCGTCCGATCCTGTATGTGGGTGGCGGGGTCATCCGGGCCCGGGCCAGTGAGCAGCTGCGCCGGTTGGTCGACCTCACCCAGATCCCGCTCGTCACCACCCTGATGGCGCGCGGCGCGGTCCCCGACAGCCACCCGCTGCACCTCGGGATGCCCGGGATGCACGGCTCGGTCGCCGCTGTGACGGGTCTGCAGCAGAGTGACCTGATCATCGCGCTGGGCGCCCGCTTCGACGACCGGGTCACCGGACAGCTCTCGACGTTCGCCCCGGGCGCGAAGGTGATCCACGCCGACATCGACCCGGCAGAGATCGGCAAGAACCGCGCGGCGGACGTCCCGATCGTCGGCGACTGCGCGGCCGTCATCGAGGACCTCATCGCCCAGATCACGGCCGACCACGAGGCCGGCCGCGTCGGTGACTACCGCGAGTGGCGTGAGCTCACCGCCCGGTGGGCGAGGGAGTACCCCGTCGGATACACGCCGCCGGAGGACCCGCACGCCCTCTCGCCGCAGTACGTCATCGAGCGGCTCGGCGCCATCGCCGGCCCCGACGCCACGTACGCCGCCGGTGTCGGGCAGCACCAGATGTGGGCCGCCCAGTTCGTCAGGTACGAACGCCCGAACAGCTGGCTCAACTCCGGTGGGCTCGGGACGATGGGCTACGCCGTGCCCGCCGCGATGGGCGCCAAGGCCGCCGACCTCGACCGCGTGGTCTGGGCGATCGACGGCGACGGCTGCTTCCAGATGACGAACCAGGAGCTGGCCACCTGCGTCATCAACAACATCCCGATCAAGGTCGCGATCATCAACAACTCCTCGCTCGGCATGGTCCGCCAGTGGCAGTCGCTCTTCTACAACGAGCGCTACTCCAACACCGACCTGCACACCTCGGTTGGCTCCCGGGTGCCGGACTTCGTGAAGCTGGCCGAGGCATACGGCTGTGTCGGTCTGCGCTGCGAGCACGCCGAGGACGTCGACGCGGTCATCCAGAAGGCGATGGAGATCAACGACGTGCCCGTCGTCATCGACTTCGTCGTCGAGCGGGACGCCATGGTCTGGCCGATGGTCCCGGCCGGCGTGAGCAACGACGCCATCCAGATCGCCCGCGGCATGTCGCCCAAGTGGGACCGGGAGGACGACCCCGCCACCGAGCAGGACCTGGACGCCGACCTCAGCGGCATCCACCACGGCATGGAGCAGTCCGCGCTGTACCCCGAGGGCTACGAGCCGAAGGAGAGCGACCGATGAGCAAGCACACCCTGGCGGTTCTCGTCGAGAACAAGCCCGGCGTCCTGGCCCGCATCGCGAGCCTCTTCGCCCGCCGCGGCTTCAACATCGACTCGCTCGCGGTCGGACCGACCGAGCACCCCGAGATCTCGCGGATGACGGTCGTCGTCGACGTCGAGGACCTGCCGCTGGAGCAGGTGACCAAGCAGCTCAACAAGCTCATCGAGGTGATCAAGGTCGTCGAGCTGGACCCGGCGTCCTCGGTGCAGCGCCAGGTCATGCTCATCAAGGTCAAGGCGGATGCGGCGCACCGCCCGCACATCATCCAGACCGTCGAGCTGTTCCGTGCCGCCGTCATCGACGTCGGCCCGGACACGCTCACCATCCAGGCGACCGGGAACGGCGGCAAGCTCAAGGCGCTGCTCGACGTCCTCGAGCCCTACGGCATCAAGGAGCTCGTCCAGTCCGGGCACATCGGGATCGGCCGCGGCGCGCGTTCAATGACCGACCGGGCCCTGCGCACGGCCTGACCCCGACCCAGGCACCCCCAGGTGGGCGTACCAGAACGTGCCAATAGGAACGTTCTGGTACACCCCCGGCCGGACCAGAACGTGACAATAGGAACGTTTTGGTACACCCCCGGGCGGTGCGTCCACGGCTCGGGCGAGGTGTCCACAGCGCCGGGCCACCGCATACGCTCGACCCAGAACCCAGCCTGACCACCGACTCGACCTCAGCTCGACCAGGTCACACACGTCAGTGCGACCACCGAATCACTGCACACCGATCACTGCACATCTGACAACGAAGGAGAGGCCACCGCTATGGCCGAGATGTTCTACGACGACGACGCCGATCTGTCCCTCATCCAGGGCAAGAAGGTCGCCGTCATCGGCTACGGCAGCCAGGGGCACGCCCACGCCCTGTGCCTGCGTGACTCCGGCGTCGACGTCCGCGTCGGCCTCGCCGAGGGCAGCAAGAGCATCCCGAAGGCCGAGGCCGAGGGACTGACCGTCAAGACCGTCGCCGACGCGGTCAAGGAGTCCGACTTCGTCGTCATCCTCACCCCGGACCAGGTCCAGCGCCACGTGTGGGCCGACCACATCGCGCCGAACCTCAACCCGGGCTCGACCGTCCTCTTCGGCCACGGCTTCAACATCCGCTTCGGGTACATCACCCCGCCGAGCGACAGCGACGTCATCATGGTCGCCCCGAAGGGCCCGGGCCACATCGTCCGGCGTGAGTACGTCGACGGCCGTGGCGTGCCGGTGCTCATCGCCGTCGAGCAGGACGCATCCGGCCAGGCCCTCGAGGTGGCCAAGTCCTACGCCAAGGCCCTCGGCGGCCTGCGCGCCGGCGGCATCAGGACGACCTTCACCGAGGAGTGCGAGACCGACCTCTTCGGCGAGCAGGCCGTCCTCTGCGGTGGCGCGAGCCAGCTCGTCATGTACGGCTTCGAGACCCTCGTCGAGGCCGGCTACCAGCCCGAGGTCGCCTACTTCGAGTGCCTGCACGAGCTCAAGCTCATCGTCGACCTCATGATCGAGGGCGGCATCGCCAAGCAGCGCTGGTCGGTCTCCGACACCGCGGAGTACGGCGACTACATCTCCGGCCCGCGGGTCATCGACCCCCACGTCAAGGAGAACATGAAGGCCGTTCTCGCCGACATCAAGAGCGGTGCGTTCGCCAAGCGCTTCATCGACGACCAGGACGCCGGCGCGCCGGAGTTCAAGGCGCTGCGCGAGAAGGGTGCCCAGCACCCGATCGAGAAGACCGGCCGCGAGCTGCGCAAGCTCATGGCCTGGCTCGACACCGAGCGTGACGCCGACTACGTCGAGGGGTCGGCCGCACGCTGACCGACTTCCTCGCCGGACTCTCCGTCCCCGTCGCCGCCCTTGGACTCTGGGCTTTCGCCCTGGTCCGGGGCGGCGGCTACTACCTGCTGGGAGTCCTCATGCGAGGTCGGCCGGGTGGGCGGCTGGAGGCGTGGACCGAGCGTCGCTCACCCGGGGCCCTGACCCGCGCCGAGGACAAAGTCGGCCGCCTCGGGCCGAGAGCGATCATCCTCTCGTACCCGGTCTACGGGGTCTCCGCGTCCTCGCAGATCGTGAGCGGAGGACTGCGTATGCGGCTCTCCCGCTTCTATCTCGCGCTCGGGGTCGTGTCGCTCCCGTGGGCGATCATGCAGGCCATCGTCGGAGTCGCCGCGCTCCAGGCGCTCCTCGTGGGCCACGCACCGGCGCTCATCGGGCTGGCAGTCGTCGTCATCCTCATCATGGTGCTCTGGTCCCGCTGGCGACGCGTCCATGAGGACCGACGTCACGCGTGAGGCGGGTCGGTTGACCCCGCCGCAGCGGCGGGCGAGAGGACCGTCGCCGGGCGTCCTCATAATCGTTGCCTAGGCTTGTCCCCATGTTGGAGATGGTTCAGGGCTGGCCGGCCTGGGGCGTCTTCGCCTTCCTCTTCTTCGTTGCCTTTCTCCGGGGCAACGGGACCTACTGGATCGGCCGCGTGATCCGGGCAGGGGGAGCGCGCTCCCGATTTGCCGGGATGCTCGAGCGCCCCGGGATGCAGCGCGCCGAGCACTGGGTGCGCGCCGTCGGTCCGCCCGTCGTCGCCCTCGGCTTCCTCACCGTCGGCGTGCAGAGCGCCATCAACCTCTCGGCAGGGGCGCTCCGGATGCCTCAGCGCAGATGGTTGCCCGCTGTGGCGGCCGGCGCGCTGCTCTGGTCCGTGCTCTACACGACTGTCGGCCTGGCCTTCGTGGGTGCTCTGCTCGGGCGCATCGAGTGGTGGTGGGCCGCCCTGGCGGCCTCCGCCGTCGGGACGGTCGTCGTCCTGTCTGCCCGACTGCGTCGACGCAACAGCGTCGAGCTGGTCGAGCCCTGAGCCTGCTCCGGATCGGCTCGAAGGCCCTTCTCCCGGCGTCCTGCTGGTCCGTCAGGGCGCCGGCGTCGTCCGTATCCCGGGCGGGAGCGTCCGGATGCCGGGCACTCCCTAGACTGAAGGCGGCTCACAAGGGCGTGGACCGACGGTGACGTGCCCGATCGCGGGCGCGTCGCATACCCTCGATTCCGCTTCATCCAACCTGCACAGCCTAGGAGCGCACCCGTGACCAAACCGGTCGTCCTCATTGCCGAAGAGCTCTCACCCGCGACGATCGATGCGCTGGGGCCTGACTTCGAGGTGCGCTACTGCGACGGAGCGAACCGCGAGGAGCTCCTCCCTGCGCTCGCCGACGCCGAGGCCGTGCTCATCCGCTCCGCGACGAAGATGGACGCCGAGGCCATCGCGGCAGCGAAGAAGCTCAAGGTCATCGCACGCGCCGGAGTCGGTCTCGACAACGTCGACACCCCCGCCGCGACCAAGGCCGGCGTCATGGTCGTCAACGCGCCGACCTCGAACATCACCTCCGCCGCCGAGCTCGCCGTCGGGCTGCTGCTCGCCTGTGCCCGCAACATCGCCCCGGCGAACGAGGCCCTCAAGCAGGGCCAGTGGAAGCGCAGCAAGTACGGCGGCGTGGAGCTGCTCGACAAGACCGTCGGCATCATCGGCTTCGGCCGGATCGGCCAGCTCGTCGCCGAGCGGCTCAAGGGTTTCGGCGTGGAGCTGCTGGCCTACGACCCGTACGCCAGTGCCCAGCGCGCCGGCCAGCTCGGCGCCCAGCTCGTGAGCCTCGACGAGCTCCTCACCCAGTCGGACTTCATCTCCGTCCACCTGCCGAAGACTCCCGAGACCGTGGGACTCCTCGACGCGGACGCGCTCGCCAAGGTCAAGCCCGGCGTCCGGATCGTCAACGCGGCCCGCGGCGGCATCATCGACGAGGAGGCGCTCGCCGACGCGATCCGCGAGGGTCGAGTCGCCGGTGCAGGCCTCGACGTCTTCGCCCAGGAGCCGACGACCTCGAGCCCGCTCTTCGAGTTCGAGTCCGTCGTCGTCACGCCGCACCTCGGGGCGTCCACCGACGAGGCGCAGGAGAAGGCCGGTGTGGCTGTCGCCCGCTCGGTCCGCCTCGCGCTCTCCGGTGACCTCGTCCCCGACGCGGTCAATGTCGACGGTGGCCACGTGCCCGAGGAGGTTCGTCCCGGCATCGCTCTCGTGGAGAACCTCGGTCGGATCTTCACCGCGCTCGCCGGCGCGTGCCCGGTCCAGCTCGACGTGGACGTCAAGGGTGAGATCACCGAGCACGACGTGAGCATCTGGAAGCTCTCGGCGCTCAAGGGCCTCTTCACCGACATCACTGACGACCCGGTCACCTATGTCAACGCGCCGCTCATGGCCGCCGAGCGTGGGGTCCAGGTCCGGCTGCTGACCGACCCCAACGCCTACGACTTCCGCAACGTCACCGAGCTGCGCGGCACCCTCGCCGACGGCCGGATCGTCTCCGTCGCCGGCACGCTCACGGGCCCGCGCATGGTGCCCAAGGTCATCGGGGTCAACGGCTTCGACCTGGAGATCCCGCTGTCGCGCCACATGGCGTTCTTCACCTACGAGGACCGGCCCGGTGTCATCGGCCAGATCGGTGGCCTGCTCGGCGACGCGAACGTCAACATTGCCTCGATGCAGGTCGCTCGCAACGACGAGGCCACCGAGGCACTCGTCGCGCTCACCCTGGACTCCCGGATCCCGGACGACGTCCTGGCCTCCATCGCCGAGGTCGTCGACACCGAGGCAGTCCAGGTCGCCAACCTCGACTGACGGGTCGTCCGGCCCGGTTCGTCCACGTGACGTCGCTCTCATCGGGCGGAACGAGCGTCCATGATGCGGATATCCGGTATCCGGCGCTCGAGCACGGGCGTACCGTCGATTCCATGACCTCGCGGCGCGTACTCATTCGCAGCCGCGACGAGGTGAGCTAGTCGGTCCCCTCGTCGCGGTGATCCCGCGATGCCGCAGCGCTGCGGACTGACCGACACGAGTGGCTCGCCCCTCACCAGGGGCTCGAGCACCCACATCACACTCACCACGAACCAGCGACGACGCGATCAAGGAGACTGTCATGAGCGAAGAGGCACAGCGCGCCCGCCAGGCGCTGCAGGAGTCGATGGACCTGCGCGAGCAGGGCCACACCGACGAGTGAGCCCAACCCGATGAACGGGGCCCGTCCGGCGCTGCCGGGTGGGCCCCGTTCGCATGGTGAGGGGTTCACCGCGCGGCACGGTCGCAGCTGCTTGACCCGGTTGTGCCGGGTGACCGGGATATGCCCAGGTGGCCGGGTTGTCCCCGCGTGACCCGGCAATTGCACGGTCACCGGCCTGCAACCCGGTCGCGCGTTCGGAAGCCGGTCACCGGCGCACCTCCCGACACCACGACGTATGCGGTGGCTGGCCGACCCAGCCGGCCCACCGACTGCGGTGACCGTTTCGCGAGACGCAAGGTCCGCATACCGGGACGTCGCTCTAGTCTGTCCAGCTATGACTGAGAGCATCCCGACTTCGCTCGACATCGCCGTCATCGGGGGAGACGGCATCGGTCCGGAGGTCGTTGCCGAGGGACTGAAGGTCCTCACGGCGGCTGCCTCGGGGGTGAGTGTGACGACGACCGAGTACGACCTCGGTGCGCGTCGCTGGCACGCCACGGGGGAGACGCTTCCGGACTCCGTCCTCGAGGAGCTGCGCGGCCACGACGCGATCCTCCTCGGCGCCATCGGCGACCCGAGCGTGCCGAGCGGGATCCTCGAGCGGGGCGTGCTGCTGCCGTTGCGCTTCGCCCTGGAGCACTACGTCAACCTGCGTCCGGCCACGCTGTTCCCGGGCGTGCGCAGCCCGCTCGACGTCGCGAGCGTGGCGCCTGACGGCATCGACTTCGTCGTGGTGCGGGAGGGCACCGAGGGCCCCTACGTCGGCAACGGCGGCTCCCTGCGCACGAACACTTCGAACGAGATCGCGACCGAGGTGAGCGTCAACACCCGCTTCGGCGTCGAGCGAGTCGTCCGCGACGCTTTCGCCCGCGCCCAGGCCCGTCCGCGCAAGCACCTCACGCTCGTCCACAAGCACAATGTGCTCACGCACGCCGGACACCTGTGGCGGCGCACTGTCGAGGCCGTCGGCAAGGAGTTCCCCGAGGTCGAGACCGCCTACCAGCACGTCGACGCCGCGACGATCTTCCTCGTCACCGACCCCGGTCGCTTCGACGTCATCGTCACCGACAACCTCTTCGGCGACATCATCACCGACATCGCGGCGGCGATCGCCGGCGGGATCGGCCTGGCTGCGAGCGGGAACATCAACCCCGACCGCAGCGTCCCGAGCATGTTCGAGCCGGTCCACGGCTCCGCTCCGGACATCGCGGGGCAGGGCAAGGCAGACCCGACCGCGACGATCCTGTCGGTCGCGATGCTGCTCGACCACGTCGGGCTCACCGGCGCGGCCACGCGCGTCGAGGAGGCCGTCGCTGCCGACCTGGCCGAGCGCGGCGACGCCGTCCGCTCGACCACGGCCGTCGGTGACGCCATCGCCGCCCGGCTGTAGCGCATACGGCTCCACCCGGACGCCGGCCACCCAGACGCGTCAGCCAGACACCGGCCATCCAGGCGCGCCACCCCCACGCGCCTGGCGAGCCCAGGGCTGTCACCCCGCGGCTGTCACACGGACGACTCAGCGAACCCGCCAGGGACGCGCCTAGAGAGTAGGTTTGGTCACATGACACTCTCCTTCCCAGTCACCCCAGCCGCGAACCCGCGCTCGGATGCCGAGCGCGCGGAGATCCTCGCGAACCCAGGTTTCGGCACCCAGTTCACGGACCACATGGTCGTCGCGACGTGGACCGAGGGACAGGGGTGGCACGACGGGAAGGTCGTCGAGTACGGCCCGATCACGCTCATGCCGGCGGCCGCGGTGCTGCACTACGCCCAGGAGATCTTCGAGGGGCTTAAGGCCTACAGGCACGCGGACGGCTCGATCTGGTCGTTCCGGCCGGAGCAGAACGCTCAGCGCCTCAACCGCAGCGCCACCCGGTTGGCACTGCCGCAGCTGCCGGAGGAGGACTTCCTCGCCTCCCTGCGCGCCCTCGTCGAGGTCGACCAGGCCTGGGTGCCGGCTCACGACGCGGGGGAGTTCAGCCTCTACCTGCGCCCGTTCATGTATGCGTCGGAGGCCTTCCTCGGCGTCCGGCCGGCCAAGGAGATCACCTACTCGGTCATCGCCTCCCCGGCCGGCGCATACTTCTCCGGCGGTCTGAAGCCGGTGTCGCTGTGGCTGTCGACCCAGTACTCCCGGGCCGGCCAGGGCGGCACGGGCGCCGCGAAGTGTGGCGGCAACTATGCGGCCTCGCTCGCTCCGCAGCTCGAGGGAATCGAGCACGGCTGTGACCAGGTCGTCTTCCTCGACTCCTCGACGCACACCTACATCGAGGAGCTCGGCGGGATGAACCTGTTCTTCGTCATGAAGGACGGCCGCATCCTCACTCCGCGACTGACCGGCACGATCCTCGAGGGCGTCACGCGTGCGTCGATCCTCGAGCTCGCCAAGGAGATCGGTCTCGACCCCCGAGAGGAGCAGATCGAGATCGACGTCTGGAAGGAAGGCGTCCGCTCGGGTGAGATCCAGGAGATCTTCGCCTGCGGGACCGCCGCCGTCGTCACCCCGGTCGGCGAGCTGCGGTGGGAGGGTGGCTCCGCTCCCTCGACCGCGGGCGAGTCCGGCGGTGAGGTCACCAAATCCATCCGGCAGCGGCTGCTCGACATCCAGTACGGCCGCGCCGAGGACACCCACGGCTGGATGACCCGGCTCGTCTGAGCTGCCTCGTCCTGCTGCCGGCTCGGCACCTGCTTCGATGTCTGTCTGGTGTGGTGGTCCTCAGTGAGACCACCTGCTCCCCGGCTCATCGCCACCGACCTCGACGGCACCTTCCTGCGTACTGACGGGACGGTGAGTGAGCGCAGCGCCCAGGTGTGGGCCGCCTTGCCGGAGCGGGGGATCGAGACCGTCCTGGTGACTGCGCGACCGCCGCGCTGGTTGCACGACCTCGAGCACGTCGTCGGCAGGCATGGCATCGCGATCTGCGGCAACGGCGCCTTCGTGTATGCGGTGGCCGAGCGGGAGGTCATCGAGGCCCACGGCTTCGACCGGGACGTCATCGCCGACATCATCACGGACCTGCGTGCCGAGGTGCCGTCGGTGACCCTGGCGACCGAGACGGCGGTCGGTGCCTTCTTCGAGACGGCCTGGGCGCCGGCACGCGAGGACCGGACGTTCCCGATGTCGCGCGGTGACCTCGACGTCCTGCTCTCCGCTCCGGTGGGCAAGCTCCTGGCGCTCGCGCCGGAGCTCGTGACCGAGGACTTCCTCCGCACCGTCGAGGACGTGCTGGCGGGTCGGGGCCATCTCGCCTTCTCAGGTGTGTCGGGGCTCGCGGAGATCAATCCCCTCGGGGTGACCAAGGCCGCCGCGCTGGAGCGGTGGAGTGCCGAGCGGTCGGTCGCAGCGGAGCACGTGTGGGCATTCGGGGACATGCCCAACGACCTTCCGATGATCGAGTGGGCTGGGCTGGGGGTGGCGGTGGCCAACGCGCACCCGTCGGTGCTCGCGGCTGCGGACCGCGTCGCCCCGAGCAACGACGAGGACGGGGTGGCCGTGACCGTGGAGCCGTTGCTCGCCGGGTGAGCCTTGCCACCGGGCAGCCATGCTCATCCGAGTGGACCTCCCTCACCGTAGAGCCGTGCCCGCAGGGTGAGCCTTCCTGCGTCCGGCGTTCGGAGTACCGGAGAATGGTCGGATGAGCACCCGCACCCGATTCGCGATCGCGACTGGCGCTGCCGGTGCTCTCGGCGCCCTGGCGGTGGCGGCGACCCGGACGGGGCGCAACGTCGGGACCCAGATCGGCGGGATCCCGGACGGGGACCGACTGACCCGGATGCAGCGTTCCCGACAGTGGCGCGATGGCAGGTTCCGCAACCGGGACCGTCGGGCGGGGGACACCCCGGCTGCCGACAGCATCGGAGCACGGGACGTCGCGCGCCGCTTCCTCATCGAGCGACCGCAGCGGGGGCCCAATGCGCCGGTGCCCCTGGCCTCCGAGGGGGTCGAGCTGCCTACCGAGGGGCTGCACTTCAGCTGGCTGGGGCACGCCTCGGTCCTGGTCTCGCTCGGCGGCGAGCGGCTGCTCTTCGACCCGGTGTGGAGCGAACGCTGCTCGCCCAGCCCCCACGTGGGACCCCGCCGGCTGCACGCCATCCCATGCGATCTCTCCGACCTGCCCCCACTTCGGGCAGTCGTCATCAGCCACGATCACTACGACCACCTCGACATGGAGACCATCCGCTCCATTCACGAGCTGCAGCCTGTCTGCGAGTTCGTCGTTCCGCTCGGGGTGGGTGCCCACCTCGAGCGCTGGGGTGTGGAGCCGCGGAACACCATCGAGCTGGACTGGGACGAGTGCCACCGCGTGGGCTCCATCGAGCTGACGGCGGTGGCGTGCCAGCACTTCTCGGGACGGGGCCTGCACCGGAACAACACCCTGTGGTCCTCGTGGGCGGCCCGCTCGCCCGCCGGATCGGTCTACTTCTCTGGCGACACGGGGTACTTCTCCGGGTTCGAGGAGCTCCGGGACGCCTACGGTCCGTTCGACGTGGCGTTCATGGCGATCGGCATGTACGACCCGGCGTGGCGGGCGATGCACCTCAACCCCGAGGAGGCCGTGCAGGCCGGGCTCGAGCTCGGCGCCGGGCTGCTCGCTCCGATCCACTGGTGCACCTTCGCGCTGGCGCCGCATGCCTGGTCCGACCCTCCCGAGCGCTTCGTGACGGCCGCGGAGGAGGCGGGCGTCGCATACGTCATCCCGCTCGTGGGCCAGCCCGTCGCGGTCGCCGAGCCACCCCGGACCAAACCGTGGTGGCGCCCCTAATCGCGTTTGGTTCGTTCTTCCCCAGATCGGAGCGCTACAGCGCTCCGATGTGATGACTACGACCCGGTTGGGACGTGGTCGGGGAAGTTCACAGCAGCCCGCCTGCTCGCGTGTGTCGTCCACATCGCCCCGACGGCGGCTGCCGACGTCGCAGGTCCGGTCCAGCGTGGGGCGATGGACGACCACTGCATGACCATGGCCGAAGCAGCCGGTGGCGTGTTCTCACGAGTCGAGGCTCTCCGCTGGGGGATGAGTGACAACGACCTGACCCGGCTGGTCCGGGCCGGTCGACTCACCCGACCCAGACGCGGTGTGTATGCGCTGCCCACCTCCGGCGGGAACCGCGAGGAGGAGCACGCGTACCGGGTCAGGGCGATCCTGCGGGGTCGACCTGCGTCCTGCGCGGCAGCGCGATCCACGCTCGCCCTGGCCCAGCTGCCACTCGTGAGGGCCGACCTGTCCACCGTGCTGCTGTGCGGGGCCGGCAAGGAGCGCTTCCGCCGGGGAGACGTCGTCACCTATCCGCTGCCGAGCGGGGAGAAGGGCATCACGATCGGCGGCGCCCCGTCGGTCAGCATCGAGACCGCGATCTTCCAGACGGTCGCGCGTGACGGTCTGACGACCGCGATCGTCGCGGCGGATGCTGCCCTGCACCGCGGACTCGTCACTCCGGAGTCGCTCGAGCGCCGTCGGGTCGGGCTGCGGAGGTTGGCACCGCGCGGGCGTCAGCTGATGGAGTCCGTAGACGGTGCGTCGGAGTCTCCGGGCGAGAGCCTGATGCGACTGATCCTCGTCGGGTTGGGGCACGACGTGCAGATCCAGGTCGTCATCACCACGCCCGACGGGGAGTTCGTGGCCAGGGTGGATGCGCTCGTGGACGACTGGATCGTCATGGAGTTCGACGGTGCGGGGAAGTACGGCGACGCCGACGGGCGGGACGCGCTCATCCGCGAGAAGCGACGAGAGGACGCCCTGCGCGCCCTCGGATACATCGTGGTGCGGGTGACCTGGCGGGACCTCTTCACGCCCGGACGGGTCGCGGCCCTGGTGCGGGCTGCCCAAGCGCAGCTGCGGGCCCGGTCTGCCACTCCTCGAGCAGCCGCACGCTGAGCGCGCTGACCGCCGAGGAGCGGTTCGCTGTCATCAGATCGGAGCGCTACAGCGCTCCGATCTGGGGAAGAACGAACCAAACACGGTCAGGAGGGGCGGAGCATCGCCGGCTGAAGGTAGGTCGCGGGGCCGCGCCGGAACAGCAGGGGACGTGGGCCGCCGGAGGAGCTGCCGCGCTCATCGGTCGGGACCACGAAGCCGTCGGTGGAGAGCACCTTGCGGCGGAAGTTGCCCAGGTCGGGCGCGACGCCCCAGACAGCGGCGTAGACCGCGCGCAGCTCAGCGAGCGTGAAGGGCTCGGTGACGAACTGTGTTGCGAGAGTGGTGTACTCGAGCTTGGACCGGACCCGCTCCAACGCGTCGGCGACGATCTCGGCGTGGTCGAACGCGAGGGGTGGTCCGTCCTCGTCCAGCACGTCCTCGACGGTCCACCACCGCGCGTCGCTGGCGTCCGAGCCGGCCTGCGGCTCAGCGAGGTTCGGCGCCAGGACGACGTGTGCGATGGAGACCACGCGCATCCGCGGATCCCGATCCGGGGCCGAGTAGGTCTTGAGCTGCTCGAGGTGCACGGACAGCTCGCCGAGCGCGGTCTCCTCGGCCAGCTCGCGCTTGGCCGCCGTGAGGGCGTCCTCGTCGACGTCGATGAACCCGCCCGGCAGCGCCCAGTGGCCGGCGAAGGGCTCGTTCGCGCGCTCGACGAGGAGCAGGGACAGGGCGCCGTCGCGGATCGTGAAGACCGCGAGGTCGACCGTCACCGCGAACGGAGGGTAGGCGCTGGTGTCGTAGTCGGTCGGGGCACTCATGGTGATACCTCCATACATCCGGCCGCCCGCATCTCCTCCAGGGCGCTCGCGACCGTATCCGGGGCCACCCCCGCGTGCAGCCCTTCCAGGAGCCGAACGGTGAGCCCGGCCTCGGCGGCGTCGAGGGCGGAGGCCCGCACGCAGTGGTCGGTGGCGATCCCGCACACATCGACTGCGGTGATGCCCTGCTCCCGCAGGACGTCCAGGAGAGCTCGGCCGTCGTCGGTGACGCCCTCGAAGGCGGAGTATGCGGGCACCCCTTGGCCCTTGCGGACATGGACGTCGACCCCCGTGGTGTCGAGCTCCGGTGCGTACTCGGCGCCCGGGGTGCCTTGGACGCAGTGCGCAGGCCACTCGTCGAAGTGGCCGGCATTGCTCGACTCCGGCTCGTGCCAGTCGCGCGAGGCGACGACGAGCGCATACGAGTGCTCGCTGTTGACGAGCCTGCTGATACGTGCGGCCACCTCACGGCCGCCCTCGACCGGGAGGGAGCCTCCCTCGCAGAAGTCGTTCTGGACGTCGACGACGAGGAGCGCCCGCTTCGCCTCCTCTGTCCCCTCGATGTGCGCGCTTGTCTCGGTCATGACGGTTCCTCCTCGGATACGGTCTGGCGGGCGGTCCCGTGGCTCACCTGACGGACGTCGTGGGGCAGCTCGGCAAGGGTTCTGGCCACCTGCTCGCGGCTCTCCTCCAGGGTGGGCTGGGGCATGATCTCGCCGGCCCGGACCACGTGGTGCTGCACCGGGTCCGCGCCCTCGGGGACGTGGCCGTCGCGGGAGAAGAACTCTCTGCCATCGGGAAAGCGGTAGGCCGTCTTGCGGCCGCCGAGGGACGCCTTGGACTCCGACGACTTGGCGACCGACCGCAGCTCGCCGCCGAGCTCGTCGGCGACGGCCACGAGCTTGTAGACCATGCCTGCTGTCGGGTGGCCGGACCCCGTCGCCACTCGGGTGCCGACTCCGTAGCCGTCGATCGGCGCATCGGCGAGCGCAGCGATGACGTACTCGTCGAGGTCGCTCGTGACGATGATCTTCGTCGACGTCGCACCGAGCTCGTCCAAAAGGATGCGCGCCCGGCGCGACTCCACGGCGAGGTCACCCGAGTCGATGCGGATCGCACCGAGCTCCGGCCCAGCCACCTCGATCGCGGTGCGGATGCCTTCCTCGATGTCGTAGGTGTCGACGAGCAGCGTCGTCCCGACGCCGAGCGCCCGGATCTGGGCCTCGAAGGCGTCGCGCTCGCTGCGGTGGGCGAGGGTGAAGGCGTGCGCCGCCGTGCCGATGGTGGGCACCGCATACCGTCTGCCGGCGGCGAGGTTGGAGGTGCCGGAGAAGCCGGCGAGGTATGCGGCCCGTCCGACCGCGACCGCCGCCTCCTCGTGCGCGCGCCGGCTCCCCATCTCCATGAGCGGGCGCCCCTCGGCCGCGATGGTCATGCGGGCCGCGGCCGAGGCGATGGCGGTGTCGTGGTTGAAGATCGAGAGCGCGAGTGTCTCGAGGAGGATGCACTCCCCGAGGCGTCCGCTGATGGTGAGGACGGGGGAGTGCGGCCAGTAGAGGTCGCCCTCGGCGTAGGCGAGGATGTCGCCGGAGAACCGGAAGTCGCCGAGCCAGTCGGCCGCCTCAGGCGTGAGTGCGCCGTCCGTGATCAGCCACTGCTTGTCCTCGGCGGTGAAGGTGAACTCCGGCAGCGCGTCGAGGAACCGACCGAGTCCGCCCAGGATCCCGAAGCGACGCCCCTCGGGCAGGCGCCGCGCGAACAGCTCGAAGACCGCAGGGTGGTCAGCGGTGCCGTCGGCGACGAACGAGCTGAGCATGGTCAGCTCGTACTTGTCGGTGAGTAGACCGGGAGTCACCACTGTGCCTGTCATTGCACCTCCGATTAGTCAGATTGACTATAACGGCGCGCGTGTGGTCCGGTCCACCGGGCGGCGACTGCCCATCATGTGGACACCACTGGGTATGCGGTGATCGCCTTGGCAGAGTGGGGCTCGTGATGACCTTCCGTGCCGCGACCGCGGCCGTCATTATCGACTAGCGCGACGAGCCCAGCTCGTCGCGCAGACCTCCCGCACCCGGGGGGTCTTTTGCTTTGTCGGGAAGGTTTCACACCTGAGAAGACCTGGCCGGCGGAGCAGACAGGACCGGCCCACACCCCAGGGCGGGACCTGGCACAGCGTTGGTCGACAATGGACATCGGGAGCGGCTCACGTGAGGCTGCGCGCGTGGCGCCGGCGTCGAGGTGAACCCGGCCGGCCGGGTCCTCGTCGATGGTGGCGCCCGCGGCACCTCGGGTGGGACCTCTCCGACCCCAGGGCCGTGGACCGCGGCCGACCGAGATCTTCCTGACGAAGCGAAAGAACGATGACGACCGACGCATCGCCCGCCCCCGGCTCCCTCGAGGTCGCCGACCTGCATGTCTACGACACGACCCTGCGCGACGGCGCGCAGCAGGAGGGCCTGAACCTCTCCGTCGCCGACAAGCTGGCCATCGCCCGGCACCTCGACGACCTCGGAGTGGGCTACATCGAG
This sequence comes from Actinomycetales bacterium, assembly GCA_012729695.1. Classification (GTDB taxonomy): domain Bacteria; phylum Actinomycetota; class Actinomycetes; order Actinomycetales; family Dermatophilaceae; genus F2B08. Next base: position 32,267 of record JAAYCP010000184.1, read on the forward strand.
GGCGGATGGCCCGGGGCCAACCCGAAGGACACCGAGTTCTTCCACCGGGCCCAGACCGAGTTGCAGCTGCGCAACGCGACGCTCGCGGCCTTCGGCTCTACCCGCCGCGCCGGCGGACGCGCGGCCGAGGACCCCCTCACCCTCGCGCTGCTCAACTCGGGTGCCCCCGTCATCACGCTCGTCGCCAAGTCCCACACGGAGCACGTCGAGCGGGCCCTGCGGACCACGCTGGCCGAGAACCTCGAGATGATCCGCGACACCGTCACCTTCCTCCGCGGCGAGGGACGGCGGGTCTTCGTCGACGCGGAGCACTTCTTCGACGGCTACCGACTCGACCGCGACTACGCCTTCGAGGCAGTCCGCGCGGCGATGGAGTCCGGCGCCGAGCTCGTCGCTCTGTGCGACACCAACGGTGGGATGCTGCCGGACCAGGTCGCCGACGTCGTCGCCGACGTCCTCGAGGCGACCGGTGCCAAGGTCGGCATCCACTGCCACAACGACACCGGCTGTGCCGTCGCGAACTCGATGGCTGCCGTCGACGCGGGGGCCACCCACGTCCAGGGGACCATCAACGGCTACGGCGAGCGGACCGGCAACGCCAACCTCGTCACCATCGTCGGCAACCTGCAGCTCAAGAAGGGCCTGCAGCTGGTCGAGCCCGAGCAGCTGCGCGAGGCGACGCGCATCTCGCACGCCATCAGCGAGATCACCAACGTCCCGGCCTACTCCCGTCAGCCCTACACGGGATCGAGCGCCTTTGCCCACAAGGCCGGGCTGCACGCGAGTGCGATCAAGGTCGATCCCGACCTCTACCAGCACCTCGACCCGAGGCTGGTGGGCAACGACATGCGCATGCTCGTCTCCGACATGGCCGGCCGGGCCTCGATCGAGCTCAAGGCCAAGGAGGTCGGCATCGACCTCGATCCAGAGTCCGAGCAGGGCAAGGCCGCGATCGCCTCGATCCTGGCCCGGGTCAAGGACCTCGAGCTCAAGGGCTGGACCTTCGACGCGGCCGACGCCTCCTTCGACCTGCTCCTGCGCCGCGATCTCGGCCTCGTGCCGGACTTCTTCGACGTGGAGTCCTGGCGGGTCATCACCGACCGCCGCGCCACGGATGCCGCCATGTCGGAGGCGACCGTCAAGGTCGTTGCGGCCGGTGTCCGCCAGGTGCAGACGGGGGAGGGGAACGGTCCGGTCAACGCGCTCGACCACGCCCTGCGCGCCTGCCTGGCCGCCGCATACCCCGAGCTGGAGAAGTTCGAGCTGATCGACTTCAAGGTGCGCATCCTCGACGCATCGCACGGCACCGACGCTGTCACCCGCGTGCTCATCGAGACCAGCGACGGTGCGACGACGTGGACCACCGTGGGCGTCGCCGCCAACATCATCGAGGCCTCGTGGATGGCGCTCGTCGACTCGATCACCTACGGTCTGCTGCGCGCCGGGGTCGAGCCACGCTGAGGCGGGTTCAACCCGTTACGTGACGAGGGGCGGGGAGCGGTCGACTCCGACCGGTCCCCACCCCTCGCGGCCCAACCCTCAGTCCTGGGCGCGCCAGATCCGCGCGAGGTAGTCGACCATCGACCGGTCCGAGCTGAAGTACCCGGTACGGGCGACGTTGAGGATCGCCGAGCGGGACCAGGCGTCGGGATCGGCGTAGGCCTTCTCGACCTTGTCCGAGACGTCGAGGTAGGAGCGGAAGTCGGCCAGGGCCATGAAGCGGTCCCGGTAGAGCAGGTCGTCGATGACCGGTGCGGCGGCCTTCCGGTCGCCGCGGGTGAAGTGCCCGCTCGCGATGAGGTCGATGGCCGCCCGGAGCACCTCGTCCTGGCGGTAGTAGTCCGTCGGGACGTAGTTCTCCTGGAGGGCGGCGACCTCCGGCTCGCTCATGCCGAAGAGGAAGAAGTTGTCGTCCCCGACGAGCTGGCGGATCTCGACGTTCGCGCCGTCGTCGGTGCCGATCGTCAGCGCGCCGTTGAGGGCGAACTTCATGTTGCCGGTGCCGGAGGCCTCCTTGCCGGCGAGGGAGATCTGCTCGGAGAGATCCGCGGCGGGGATGAGCACCTCGGCGAGGGTGACGTTGTAGTTCGGGGGGAAGGCGACGGAGAGCTTGCCCTGCATCCGCTTGTCGGCGTTGATCGTCTCGGCCACGGAGTTGATGAGGAACATGATCTCCTTGGCCATGTAGTAGCCAGGAGCGGCCTTCGCGCCGAAGATGCACACGCGTGGGGTGAAGGAGTCGATGTCGATCCGACCCGAGAGCACGCCCTCGTAGGACGAGACGACGTGCAGGAGCTTGAGGGTCTGCCGCTTGTACTCGTGCAGGCGCTTGACCATGACGTCGACCATGCCGTCGAGGGGCAGGTCGAGGCCGTCCCTCGCGATGAGGGCCTCGCGCAGGCGGTCCTTGTTGCGACGCTTGACGTCCCGGAAGCGGGCCCGGAACGACGGGTCGTCGGCGAGCGGCTCGAGGCCGCGGAGCTGCTCGAGGTCGGTCACCCACGACTCGCTTCCGAGGGCCTCGGTGATGAGGTTGCTCAGGCCGGGGTTCGCGAGCCTGAGGAAGCGGCGCGGAGTGACGCCGTTGGTGACGTTGGTGAAGCGCTCCGGCCACATCCGGGAGAAGTCGGGCAGCACCTTGTCGCGCAGGAGCTGGGACTGCAGCTCTGCCACGCCGTTGACCTTCATGCTCGCGACCGTCGCGAGGTAGGCCATCCGCACCGCACGCTCGGGGTGGTCGGCGACGATGGACATGCGGCGCACGAGGAGCTCGTCGCCCGGGTTCTGCTCGCGCACCTTGGCGAGGAACTCCTCGTTGATGCGGTAGATGATCTCCAGGTGCCGCGGCAGCAGCCGCTCCAGCAGCGCGGTCGGCCACACCTCGAGGGCCTCGGGAAGCAGGGTGTGGCACGTGTATGCGAAGCACCGTCGCGTGATGTCCCACGCCTCGTCCCACTCGAACCCCTTGAGGTCGACGAGGATCCGCATGAGCTCTGGAATGGCGATGACCGGGTGGGTGTCGTTGAGCTGGAAGGTGATCCGGTCCGGCAGCCCCCGCAGGTCGAAGCCGTCGTCGAGGGTGCGGTCGATGAAGTCGCGCAGCGAGCACGCCACGAAGAAGTACTGCTGCTGCAGACGCAGCTCGCGGCCCTGAGGGGTCGAGTCCTCGGGGTAGAGAACCTTCGAGATGTTCTCGGCGAAGGTCTGCGCCCGGACGGCCTGCGCGTAGTCCCCGGCGTTGAAGATCTGCAGGTCGAAGTCGTGGGTCGCGCGAGCGCTCCACAGCCGCAACGTGTTGACGACACCGTTGCGGTAGCCCGGCACCATGATGTTGTAGGGGATGCCCTGGACGTTCCAGTCCGGGATCCACCGGCAACGCTCCCGGCCGGACTCATCCGTGTACGTCTCCGTGCGCCCACCGAAGTCGACCTGGACCGCCCGCTCGGGGTGCGGGAACTCCCACGGCGACCCGAGGCTCAGCCACGAGTCAGGGAGCTCGACCTGGCGGTTGCCCTCGAAGGTCTGGCGGAAGATGCCGTACTCGTAGCGGATGCCGTAGCCGATACACGGAACGTTCATCGTCGCCAGGGAGTCGATGAAGCAGGCCGCCAGCCGGCCGAGGCCGCCGTTGCCCAGGCCGGGCTCGACCTCCTGGGCCCGCATGAGGTCCATGTCGATGCCGCACTGGGCGAGGGCGTTCGTCGCGATGTCGGTGAGCTCGGTCGCCAGGAGGGCGTTGTCGAGCTGGCGGCCGAGCAGGTACTCCGCCGAGAGGTAGCCGACCATCTTGGTCGGGTTCGCCCGGTTGTGGGTCCCGGTCTCCAGCCAGCTCGCGACGAGGTAGTCACGGACGGTCTTGGCCAGTGCGAGGTACTGGTCGTTGACCGTCGCGCGGCTGAGCAGGACGCCCTGCGCCATGTTGAGCTTGCGCAGGAACAGCTCGACGAAGCCGTCGACGGTCTTGCGCGGCAGCTCCACCGGTCCCTTGGCGAAGGGGTGGGTCGGCGGGTGGACCGGGCCGAGGACGGTGTCGTGGGTGCTGGGTGCCTCGAGAGGGGAGGGAGGCTGAATGAAGTCCACCGGTGACCTTTCCATGCAGACGATCAGGGCGGGCTCGCAGTGGTGGTGCGGGCCCGAGGCTGCGTGACGAGGCTGCGACCCGACGAGGGGTGACGTCGCGGTCGCCGCGACGTCACGGCATGACTGCGGTAACGCTACCGCAGCAGACTGCCTAGAGCTGTCGCGCACCGGCCCCTGAGAGTATGCGGTCGCACACAGCGAGCAGCCGGTGCCGCAGGCCATTGGCCCGCGCGGTGAACTTCCGCTGGGCCTGCACATAGTGCCGCTTGCCCTCCGGCGTCTCGATGGCGATGGGCTCGAGGCCGAGGTCCCGCAGGTCGTAGGGGGAGGCGCGCATGTCGAGGACGCGGATCTCGGCGGCCAGCTCGAAGGCGTCCAGCACGAGGTCACCGGGGACGGCCGGGGCGAGCTTGAACGCCCACTTGTAGACGTCCATCCCGGCGTGCAGACACCCTGGTTGCTCCAGGTCGAGCTGCTCGTCCCGGGTCGGCTGGACCGCGTTGAGGGGGATCGCCTGCGGGGTGAAGAAGCGCACCGCGTCGAAGTGTGTGCACCGGAGCTGATGGCTGCGGACCACCTCGTCCGTGCCGTCGGAACCGAGGCGCAGGGGCCACCGCTTGTGCCGCACCTCGTCCTGGTCCACGCCGTACACCATCGCCCACTCGTGCAGGCCGAAGCACCCGGTGAGAGCGGGCCGGGACAGCGTGCGGGAGAGCAGCTCGCGGACGAAGCGGACCGTCGAGCCCCGCGCCTCCACGAACGCGTCCAGGTCCAGGGCCACCGAGCCGTCGGGGTCGGTGCGGAAGTGCCGCCACATGGCGATGGGCTCGTCGGCGGCCTCCGCCAGGATGATGTGCGGTCCCGGATGCCAACGGCGCAGCCGGGAAGGCGGGTTGTTGTAGTACACGAAGAGGAAGTCGGCCACCGGGTGCGAACGGCCCTGCACCCGACGCTCGCGGTGGGCCGCTGTCAGGGAGTCCGCGCGGGCCTCGTGCTCCGTGGCAAGGCGCTGCCAGGTGGCGCGGTCGACGACGGTCACCGCACCAGGGTAGGTCCACCGTCGCGGGAGTCCGCGCTCCCGAACCAGGCTCGGACCGCACCTGGCCGCCGACAGGGCGCGCACCCGGTGGGCGATCACCCAGGCCCACCCGTGCTCGGCCCGGTCACCGGGGGAGGCGCGCCCCGCATACCCTTGCGTCATGCGTATCGCACGGTTCACGACAGGAGACGACCCCGCATACGGACTGGTCGACGCGACGGGAACGAAGATCGCCGAGATCACCGGTGACCCGCTCTACACGAAGATCGAGCTGACGGGCACGACCCACGCTGTCGAGGACGTGCGGCTCCTCGCTCCGGTCATCCCGCGCAGCAAGGTCATCGGGATCGGGAGGAACTACGCCGACCACGCAGCCGAGATGGGCAACGAGGCCCCGGCCGAGCCGCTCATGTTCCTCATCCCGAACACCGCAGTCGTCGGCCCCGGCGACCCCGTCGTCATCCCGCCGCTCACCTCGGAGGTGAGCTACGAGGGCGAGCTGGCGGTCGTCATCGGGCGGCTGTGCAAGGACGTCGAGCCCGAGGAGGTGTCGAAGGTGATCTTCGGGTACACCTGCGCCAACGACGTCACCGCCCGCGACCTGCAGCGCGGCGACGGCCAGTGGGCCCGCGCCAAGGGCATGGACACCTTCTGCCCGCTGGGCCCGTGGATCGAGACCGATCTCGACCCGAGCCGGCTCTCGCTCGTCACCCGGTTGGATGGGGAGGTCGTCCAGGACGGTACGACCGCCGACCTCGTGCACGGGGTCGCCGCGCTCGTCTCGTATGCGTCGCGCGCCTTCACCCTGCTCCCCGGCGACGTCATCCTCACCGGCACACCTGCCGGCGTCGGGCCTGTGGTCGCGGGTCAGAGTGTCGAGGTCGAGATCGAGGACATCGGCGTCCTGTCCAACCCCTTCGTCGCACGCTGATCCGGCGCCTCTCCGCGCCACCTAGAATCGACGTCACTATGAACGCCCCCACTCCCCGCCTGCGCGTCGCCCCGTCCCCGACCGGCGACCCGCACGTCGGCACCGCATACATGTCCTTGTTCAACCTGGCCTACGCCCGCCAGCAGGGCGGCCGGTTCGTCCTGCGGATCGAGGACACCGACCGGGCGAGGTTCCGCGCGGACAGCGAGCAGCAGGTCTTCGACACTCTGCACTGGCTCGGCCTGACCTGGGACGAGGGGCCGGACATCGGGGGGCCGTACGCGCCCTACCGGCAGAGCGAGCGGCTGGACACCTACCGCCCCTACGTCGAGCGGCTGCTGGAGAGCGGCGACGCCTACTACTGCTACTGCACGCCGGAGCGACTCCAGGAGATGCGCGAGCGTCAGCAGAGGCTCAAGCAACCGACCGGCTACGACCGCCTCTGCCTCGGCCAGACCCGCGAGGAGCGCGCTGAGCTGGGCGGCTTCTCCGAGACCCCCGTCGTCCGGATGCGGGTGCCCGAGGACGTCGAGCTCAGCTTCGAGGACCTCATCCGCGGCGAGGTGAGCGCGCCCTTCCCGGACGACCAGGTCATCCTCAAGGCGGACGGCTTCCCGACGTACCACCTGGCCGTCGTCGTCGACGACCACGAGATGGACATCACGCATGTGGTGCGTGGTGAGGAGTGGATCTCCTCGACCCCGAAGCACCTGCTCCTGTACAAGATGCTCGGTCTCACCCCGCCGAAGTTCGCGCACATGCCGCTGCTGCGCAACGAGGACAAGTCCAAGATCTCCAAGCGCAAGAACCCGGCGGCCCGCCTCACGTGGTTCCAGGAGGAGGGCTATCTCCCCGAGGCGCTCGTGAACTTCCTCGCCCTCCTCGCCTACCCGCCGATGCAGGAGGCGGACGGGACCGACCGTGAGGTGTTCACCTTCGGTGAGTTCTCGGACCGCTTCGACTGGTCGAAGGTCAACCCGGTCGGCCCGATCTTCGACATGAAGAAGCTGCTCTGGCTCAACGGCGTCTACATCCGCGAGCTCGAGCTCGGTGACTTCACGGCCCGCCTGCTGCCCTTCCTCGAGGAGGCCGGCGTCCTCTCCGGCAACCCCTCGCTCGGTGAGCTGGGCCGGCTCAAGGACGTGGCCGAGCTCATCCAGACCCGGATCGGGACCCTCAAGGAGGCAGCACCCCTCGTCGCGCCGTTCTTCATGGCGGACGACGAGCTCGAGGTCTCCGACGACGCCCGTTCCTCCCTGGCCGACAACGCCGCCGAGGTACTCGACGCCGCGATCGGCGCGCTGGAGCAGATCAGCGACGAGGGGTATGGCGTGCTCGGCTCGGAGAGCGACTGGAACGCCGGGCGGATCGAGGCCGATCTGCGCTCCGTGATCGTCGAGGGGCTGGGTATCAAGGCCCGCTTCGCCTTCGGCCCGCTGCGCGCCGCGGTCTCCGGGGCGCGCATCTCCCCGCCGCTCTTCGAGTCGATGGAGATCCTGGGGAAGCACTCCACGCTGACCCGCCTGCGTCGCCTGCGCGCGTCTCTCTGACGGCCACCGCTGGGTCCGGCTTCGCGCCAGACCGGTTCGTTGTCATCCAACGGGTTCGTTGTCATCACACCGGAGCGCTACAGCGCTCCGACCTGGGGGAGAACGAACCAAACGCGGGGTAGGGAGTGCGGGATTTGGGCGGACCCGACGGGACGGGTAGTATCGTCCCTCGGTTCGTCGCCCGCGCGGACGTACTTCGGAAGGCCTGTGAGACCAGGCGCGCCTGGTACGTACGAATGGGGCGGTGATACCCCTTGGGGTATGGTGTAATTGGCAACACTACTGATTCTGGTTCAGTCATTCTAGGTTCGAGTCCTGGTACCCCAGCCAGACATCCGGGTGGTCTCCACGGCCGCCCACCGGTGTCGATTGGGAAGAATCTTCCTCTACCGGTAAGGTTTCTCCTCGTGTCACGGCCCCGTTGTGTAGTGGCCTAGCACGCCGCCCTCTCAAGGCGGTAGCGCGGGTTCGAATCCCGTCGGGGCTACGTCGTGACGAAGGCCCACCTGGTTCTCCAGGTGGGCCTTCGCTGTTTCCTGGGGCTCAGTCCGTCCTCGTGGCCAGCTCCCGCCGCGCTGGTGAGGAGGATTGCTGCTGCTATCGCGACAGCCATCTTCCCCACGAGCGGCGACGCGCTGGTGAGGAGGATTGCTGCTGC
>JAAYCP010000185.1 GCA_012729695.1 Actinomycetales bacterium
CAATAGGAACGTTCTTGTCCGGTCCCGCCGTACCAGAACGTGCCAATAGGAACGTTTTGGTACGGCCGCTGCGGCGACAGAGCGAATTGTGCGGGGCGTACAACTAGGCTGCTCGCATGGCTTCGCCCCGCCAACAGATCTCGGACCGGTCCCGGGAACGCATCGCCCGCGCCGCAGGCGATCTGGCGCGCACGGCGACGCGTGAGGTCGAGGCCGCGCACGAGTGGTACCGCCGGCTCTCGGCGGAGGACCGCTCCTGGATCGGGCTCGTCGCCCAGTCCGGCATCACGTCCTTCCTCGCCTGGCTGGAGACAGACGGCACGGACACGCACACGACCTCCGACGTCTTCGGGACGGCGCCCCAGGAGCTGACGCGTTCGATCAGCCTGCGCCAGACCCTCGACCTCATCCGCACCGTCGTGGCTGTCGTCGAGCGGGAGGTGGAGGCTCTTGTCCCACCCAAGGACCGCCGGGCCATCCATGAGGCCGTGCTCGTCTACTCACGCGAGATCGCCTTCGCCGCCGCGGAGGTGTATGCGGCGGCCGCCGAGGTGCGCGGAGCCTGGGACGCGCGACTGGAGGGTCTCGTCGTCGACTCGGTCCTGCGCGGTGAGGCGGATGACTCCATCCGAAGCCGGGCGGCTGCTCTCGGCTGGGGCTCCGCGACCGACGTCGCAGTCGTCGTCGGCGCCACTCCCCCGCGCGGCGTGCGGGGCGTCGGAACGGTGGATATCGTTCACCGCCATACGAATCGGCTGGGGATGACCGCCCTGGCGACCGTACAGGGTCCACGCCTCATCTGTATCGTGGCCCACGTCGAGGACGACCTCGAGTCGGCACGCTCCATGCTCCCTGTCTTCGGCGACGGCCCCGTCGTCGTCGGCCCGGTCGTCCCCCACCTCTTCGCCGCTGGGAGGTCGGCGCGGGCCGCGATCTCGGGCCACACCTCGGCCCCTGCCTGGCCCGGAGCCCCCCGCCCCGCCCGCTCCGACGACCTCCTCGCCGAACGTGCGCTCATCGGGGACCAACCCGCCCGTGCCGCCCTCGGAGACCGGATCGTCCGGGCCCTGCTCGAGACGAGCGGCGGCCATCTGTTCGAGACGGCCACCGCATACCTGGACACCGGCGGCAGCCTCGAAGCCACCGCCCGCCGGCTCTTCGTGCACCCCAACACGGTCCGCTACCGGATGGGTCGGATCGTCGACGTCACGGGCTACGACCTGGCCGACCCGCACGACGCGTTCACGGTCCGGATCGCCCTCGCGCTCGCGCACCTGCCGCGCGGGGTGAGGGCACCCTCCGGACTCTGAACCGCCTCCTGCCTCTGAACCGCCTCCGGACTCTGAACCACCGTCTGGACCCCGAACTGCCTCCTGGAGCTGATGGGCGGCAGCCCAGGCCCGCTTTGGAGGATTCCTCCAATCCAGGCGCTCATTGTTGGTGCTCTTCGGTCACGGTTAGGTCACGGTGCACCAGTGAACCTAGAAGGGTGCTTGTCATCGTCTGCCCTGGCCAGGGCTCGCAGAAGCCCGGCTTCCTGACTCCCTGGCTCGAGATCCCCGGTGTGCGGGAGCGTGCCGAGTGGCTCTCCGCCGTCGCCGGTCTCGACCTCGTTGCCCACGGCACCACCTCCGACGAGGCGACCATCAAGGACACCGCCGTGGCCCAGCCGCTCCTCGTGATGGCCGGCCTGGTCTCCATGCTGACCCTCTTCGAGCACCCCGCCGAGGGGTTCCGGAAGGTCGGGGCTGGAGCGGGTCACTCAGTCGGCGAGATCACCGCTGCCAGCGCCGCGGGGGTCATCTCCGCCGAGCAGGCCATGGTCTTCGTCCGGGAGCGCGGCAAGGCCATGGCTGCCGCCAGCGCCGTGCGCCCCACCGGCATGTCCGCCGTCATCGGCGGTGACCCGGCGCAGGTCGCCGAGGTCCTTGCCTCCCACGGGCTCACGGCCGCCAACAACAACGGCGCCGGCCAGGTCGTCGCCGCCGGCACGATGGAGCAGCTGGCCGCGCTCGCCGAGAACCCACCGGAGAAGGCGCGCGTCATCCCGCTGTCCGTCGCCGGCGCATTCCACACCGAGCACATGGCACCTGCGGTCGACATCCTCTCGGGGTACGCGAAGGCGATCTCGACCCACGATGCCCGGGTCCCTCTCGTCTCCAACGCGGACGGCTCCGTGCTCCACAGCGGGCGCGAGGTCCTCGGTCGGCTCGTGTCGCAGGTCAGCAACCCGGTCCGCTGGGACCTGTGCATGGAGACCTTCGCCGAGCTGGGCGTCACCGGGCTCATCGAGGTGCCGCCCGCGGGCACGCTGACGAACCTCGCCAAGCGCGCCCTGCCAGGGGTCGAGACGCTCGCGCTGCGCACCCCGGACGACCTGGAGAAGGCGCACGCGATGGTCGCGAAGCACGCGGAGGCCCGGAACACCGAGATCGAGCCCGCCTGGCGGATGGTCATCTCACCCGCCAAGGGCACCCTCACCCACTCCAACGGCGCCCTCGGCACGAGCGTGCGGGCCGGCGAGGTCATCGCGACCGTCTCGTCCCTGCGCGATACCTATGACGTCACCGCGCCACACGGCGGCACGATCGTCGAGTGGCTCGCCGAGGACGGAGACCCCGTGGCACCGGGTCAGCCCGTCCTCCGTCTCCACCCGGAAGAAGGCTGAGAGCATGCCACTGCGTCGCAAGAAGGCCCCCGCCCCTGAGCAGGTGGGGCCCAAGCCCAAGGGCACGGGCAAGATCACGACCCGTCCGGGATCCCGGCACGCCGCGGTCCTGGGCGTCGGGGCATACCGTCCCAGGAGAGTCGTCGACAACCACGAGATCTGCGAGGTGCTCGACAGCACCGATGAGTGGATCCGGGAGCGCTCCGGCATCATCACGCGGCACTTCGCCGGTGAGGGCGAGAGTGTCATCGACATGGCCGAGGCCGCCGCCAAGGGAGCCATCGAGATGGCCGGCATCGCGCCTGAGCAGATCGGCTGCGTCATCGTCGCGACGGTCACCCACCCCTACCAGACGCCGGCTGCCGGCCCGCTGCTCGCCGTGCGCATCGGGGCGGACGGGGCTGCCGCGTTCGACATCTCGGCCGCCTGCGCCGGCTACTGCCACGGCGTTGCGCTCGCCAGCGACATGGTCCGCGGAGGCACGACAGAGTATGCGCTGGTCGTCGGGGTCGAGCGGCTCTCCGACTTCACCGACCCCACTGACCGGGGAACGGCGTTCATCTTCGCCGACGGAGCGGGCGCTGCCGTCATCGGCCCGTCCGAGACAGAGGGCATCGGCCCGACGATCTGGGGCTCGGACGGCTCGCAGTGGGACGTCATCGCCCAGCGCGACAGCTGGCTCGAGGTGCGCGACCAGGACCTCGGCTGGCCCGCGATCGTCATGCAGGGCCAGACGGTGTTCCGTTGGGCCGTCTGGGGCATGGCCCCCGTGGCCAAGCGGGCGCTCGATGCCGCCGGGGTGAAGATCGAGGACCTCGACGCCTTCATCCCGCACCAGGCCAACATGCGCATCATCGACGCGATGGCCAAGCAGCTGAAGCTCCCGGAGGATGTCGTCATCGCTCGCGATATCGCCACGACCGGCAACACGTCCGCGGCATCTGTGCCTCTGGCGACCGAACGGCTCATCCGTGAAGGCCTCGCGCCCAGAGGCGGACTCGCCCTGCAGCTCGGCTTCGGAGCCGGCCTGTCCTACGCGGCACAGGTGATCCGGCTCCCCTGACCGCCGGCCAACACGTGCAGGCGAACCACAGGAGACCGGAGACCGAACCACCGGGAAGCCGAAAGCCACGGACGCAGGATGAGCACCGAGCCCACGAGAGCCGACAGCCGTTAGCCCCCAACCAGACTCCCGCCGGTCCGCGGGCCCTCGGACCACCACGCACCACCAGCACCACACCCGCACAACCCAACTCGCACAACCCCACTCGCACAACAGAACCAGCATCACCACAAGGAGACACACCATGGCTATGACCGAGCAGGAGATCCTCGCGGGCCTCGCCGAGATCGTCAACGAGGAGACCGGCCTGGACGCCGAGTCCGTGCAGCTCGACAAGTCCTTTACCGACGACCTCGACATCGACTCCCTGTCGATGATGACGATCGTCGTCAACGCCGAGGACCGCTTCGGTGTCCGCATCCCCGATGAGGAGGTCAAGAACCTCGCGACCGTCGGCGACGCTGTGAGCTACATCGCCGCCAACCAGGACGCCTGAGGCACCCACGCGTCATCGCGCTGGACGGTCCCGCTGAGCGGCGGGGCTGTGTCAGGACCACCGACAGCAGGGACCACCGACAGCAGTCAGCGGGACCGTCCGCGCAGACAACGCCACCCCGGCACGCGGGCCGACCATGGCCCCATCACTGCCCCCACCCCATCCTGAATCACACCCTCTCGTCTCGAGGAGCAAGCACGTGAGCACGTCCAAGCGCGTCGTCGTCACCGGCCTCGGCGCCACCACACCTGTCGGTGGGACCGCCCCGGAGACCTGGTCGGCGATCCTGGCCGGGCGCTCCGGTGCCCGCCCGATGACCTTCGACTGGGTCGAGGAGTACAGCCTGCCGGTGACCTTCGCCGCGACGATCCACACCGAGCCCGGTGAGGTCCTCAGCAAGGTCGAGATCCGTCGCAACGACCCCAACGGTCAGTACGCCCTCATCGCCGCCCGCGAGGCGTGGGCCGACGCGGGCTCCCCCGAGGTCGACCCCGAGCGGCTCGCAGGCGTCATCGGCACCGGCATCGGTGGCGTGTGGACCCTGCTGACGCAGTGGGACACCCTCAAGGAGAGCAGGTCCACCCGACGGGTGTTCCCGCTCTCGGTGCCCATGCTCATGCCCAACTCGGCCACCGCCGCCGTCTCGCTCGACCTCGGCGCCCGGGCCGGTGCGCATACCGCTGTCTCGGCCTGCGCGTCGGGCGCGGAGTCCATCGGCCTCGGCATGGAGATGATCAAGTCGGGCCGCGCCGACATCGTCGTCTGCGGCGGCACCGAGGCAGCGGTCCACCCGATCTGCTTCGCCGGCTTCACCCAGATGCAGGCCCTCTCGACGCGGAACGACGAGCCCGAGCGCGCGTCCCGGCCCTATGACACGGGGCGCGACGGCTTTGTCATGGGTGAGGGCGCAGCCGTCCTCGTCCTGGAGTCCGAGGAGCACGCCCGGGCCCGGGGCGCGAAGGTCTACGCCGAGATCGCCTCCGTCGGCATGTCCGCCGACGCGCACCACATCGCCGCGCCGGAGCCGGAGGGGGCCGGCGCGTCGAGGGCCATGGTCGAGGCCGTCCAGCGGGCCGGGCTGTCCGCATCGGACATCGTCCACATCAACGCCCACGCCACCTCCACCCCGGTCGGCGACATCGCCGAGAACAACGCGATCCGCCGAGCCTTCGGGGACGCGACCGACGGGATGTGCGTGAGCTCGACCAAGTCGATGACGGGCCACCTGCTCGGCGCCGCCGGCGCCCTCGAGACGATCCTGACCGTCATGGCGGTCAAGGAGCGCACCGCCCCGGCGACGATCAACGTCGACGACCTCGACCCCGAGATCAACCTCGACGTCGTCCGCAAGGAGCACCGCACCCTCCCCGGGGGTGACATCGCAGCGCTCAACAACAGCTTCGGCTTCGGCGGGCACAACGTCGCCCTTGTCATCAAGAGCCTCTGAGCCGGAAGAAGACAGACATGGCGCGCCAACCGAACGAGGCCTCCGCGACCGTATCGGCGGCGACCCGGCCGCGGATCGACAAGGCGGACGACCCCCGCAACCCGAGGACCCGCCTCGCGGCGTTCTTCGACCCCGGCTCGATGGAGCTCATCAGCGATGAGGACGACTCGGGCTTCCTCGCCGCCACCGGGACCGCGGACGGCGCCCCGGCGGTGGCCTTCTGCTCGGACGCCACCATCCAGGGCGGCGCCATGGGCATCGAAGGGTGCAAGGTCATCCTGCGCGCCTACGAGCGTGCCCTCGCCGACGGCGTGCCGATCGTCGGGATCTGGCACTCGGGAGGCGCCCGGCTCGCCGAGGGCGTCGCGTCCCTGCACGCCGTTGGCGAGGTCTTCGCGATCATGACCCGCGCGTCGGGGAAGGTCCCGCAGATCTCGATCGTCATCGGCGCCGCTGCCGGCGGTGCCGCGTACGGCCCCGCCCTCACCGACATCGTCATCCTGGCGCCCGAGGGTCGCATCTTCGTCACCGGACCCGACGTCGTGCGCTCGGTCACCGGCGAGTCGGTCGATGCTCTCCGGCTGGGCGGGCCGGAGCCGCACGGTCGCCGGTCCGGTGTCGTGCACGTCCTCGCCGACTCCACCGAGGATGCGTATGCGCGCGGTCGTCTCCTCTGCGACCTCCTCGTCAACCAGGGTGAGTTCGATGTCGCGTCCGTGCAGGACCGCGACCTGTCCGCCCAGTTCCCCGAGTCGAGCAAGCGCGCCTACGACGTGCACCCGGTCGTCGAGGACCTGCTCGACGAGGGCGCTCCGACCCAGGAGCTGCACCAGAAGTGGGCGCCGAACATCGTCACCCAGCTCGGTCGCTTCGGCGGACGCACGGTCGGTGTCATCGCGAACAACCCGATGCGACTGGGCGGCTGCCTGGACTCACCGTCCGCCGAGAAGGCCGCGCGCTTCGTCCGGATGTGTGACGCCTTCGGTGTCCCTCTCATCGTCCTCGTGGACGTGCCGGGCTACCTGCCCGGTGTCGGCCAGGAGTGGGACGGCGTGGTCCGTCGTGGCGCCAAGCTGCTCCACGCGTTCGCCGAGGCCACGGTGCCGCGCGTGACCCTGGTGACGAGGAAGACCTATGGTGGCGCGTACATCGCCATGAACGCCCGGTCCCTCGGGGCGACCCGCGTCTTCGCCTGGCCGACGGCGCACGTGGCCGTGATGGGCTCGGTGGCGGCGATCCGGGTCCTCCACCGTCGCCGGCTCGCCGAGGTCGACGACGAGGAACGGGCCGCCGTCGAGCACCAGCTCGCCGAGGAGCACGAGAAGCTCTCCGGTGGCCTCCCCCGTGCCGTCGAGATGGGTGTGGTGGACGAGATCGTCGAGCCCACGCATACCCGGTCTGCTCTGGTGGCCGCGCTCGCGGCCGCGCCGCAACGACGCGGCGACCACGGCAACATCCCGCTCTAGACCGCCGCGCCCGCGGTGCGGGTTGGCCCAAGGCGGCACGGGACACATCGAGGCCCCCGGGACATCGGCGTCACCGGGGGCCTCGGTCGTGCGTCTTGAGTCAGGTCTGCGTGACCTCGGTCAGCCGACCTTGTGTAGCCACCGTACCGGCGATCCCTCGCCGGCGTAGCGGAAAATGTCGAGCTCTTCGTCGTGATCGGCGCCCAGGCACTCCTCGATCATCTCGGCCATCGCCTCGGCACTCCCCTGGGCCAGCGCGATGATCTCGCGCAGCCGGTCCTCGTTGAGGACGATGTCGCCATTGGCGGAGGTCCTTGCGTGGAGGATGCCAAGGCTCGGCGTGTAGGTCCACCGGGATCCGTCGACGCCGGGGCTCGCGTCCTCCGTGATCTCGTAGCGGATGCCGGTGAAGGCCCGCAGAGCCGACGCGATGGACGCGCCGGTGCCTGGGGTTCCGGTCCACGACAGGTCTGCGCGCATCATGCCGGGGCCAGCCGGCTGGTCGCGCCAGTCGAGGCTGACCCGGGATCCGAGCACGCTCTCGAGCGCCCACTGGATGTGGACGCACAGTGCCTTCGGCGTCGCATGGATGTACACGACGCCGCGGGTCCAGCCGGTCTGTGGTGCACCGGCAGGGCGGGGTTGCACTGACATCCGGGTCTCCTCACCTGTGATGGACGTCTTCCCCAACGCCATCGGGCCGGTGTGAGCCTGGATCCTTCAGTGCCTCGGTCTCCCGAGCGGTATGCGGTTGTCGGCTGCTGCGCCATGGGTGGCTTGCTGCCGCCCGGAGCGCCTCATGAGTCACAGAATGATCACGAGTATCGTCCGCCTATTCTGCACCATAATCACCAGCCGCACCACACCCCATTTCGGCGTGCCTTTCAGCGTCGCTCTTCCGGCAACACCGTTGATGACGCTGAACCGTCGCGGGGCAGCAATCGGTGCCCTTGTACCCTTGACCGCCGAGGGGCGTTAGCTCAGTCGGTTAGAGCAGCGGACTCATAATCCGCCGGTCGTCGGTTCAAGCCCGACACGCCCCACCGATGCCCGGATCGACACGCCGGACCCGGGTCATCGGCCGATGACGTCCACCAGTGGTCGGGCCATTGCCCCCTGATTGTCCACGGACTGCGTCGTCAGCACCACGACGACCGCTTCCTTGTCGGTGAGACATCCGGCCCACGAGGAGTACCCGAGGCTTGAGCCGACGCGGCCAATACCCTTCGCGTATCCGTGTGCCGGGTTGAACACCCCGAGCCCGTACCCGCCTTCGCCGTCGAAGAAGGTCGCCATCTCGGTCAGCGAGTCCCGCGAGACGATCTCGCCAGCACAGAAGGCCCACCACCAGCGTGCGAGCGAGGGCGAGTCCGACGCCATGGCCGCCGCCGCGCCGGCGGCACTGACAACCGAGATCGAGGGCAGGTAGCCCTTGCCCTCGTCCAGCGCCGCCCGGGGCCGACCACGGGGCATGGCCTTCGGGTCCGTGGGGGCCTCAGCAGGTTGGTAGATGAGCCGGTCCGCGCCCTCCACCTGGAGCACTCCGGCGCGCAGGACCTGGGCCAGCGGCTGGCCGCGCACCTGCTCGATCGCGAGCCCCAGGAGGAAGAAGTTCGGATCCGCATAGCCGAAGGAGCTGTCTGTTGGGGCACGATAGGGGCTCACGAGGTCGAGAACCTCGGGCAGCGTCCAGACGCGACTGGGTTCGAGTGACAGCTCTTGTTCGACGGCGTCGCTGTAGTAGTCCGGGATGCCGGATCGGTGGCTCAGCAGTTGGCGGATCGTCGCACCGTTGGTGTCGAAAGCGAAGTCCTGCGGCAGGTAGCCGGAGACGGACGCGTCGAGATCCAGCTCGTCCATCTCGACCAGCTGCATGACCTGGGCAGCGACGATCGTCTTCGTGACGCTCGCGATCCCGAACTGGCTCTCCGCCTCAAGCTCCGTGACGTCGTCAGCGGCGCCCGACGCACCGCTCCACGTTCCACTGGGCGTCATGACGGTGGCGGTCGTGCCCCCTCCGGCAGCCATCTCGTCCAGGGCACTCTGCAGCGCAGCCGCCAGGTCGGCGTCGACGGGGTCGAGATCGATGCCGGCGAAGACGTCCGTCGGGAAGTTCACCCGTGGGATGCGGGACGGCGTCGCGACAGCCGGATTCGTGGCGGCGCTGCTCGTCGAGGGCCCCGGCGTGCTGGGCGGCGATGCGGCGGTGTCGCCTCCGCCGCTGCATCCGGCGGCAACCACCATGAGCCAGACGAAGACCAGGTTGGCCATCCCCCGCCGGATGGTGAACCTTCGGATCCGGGTGTCGCACATGGCTTCTCACCACCGGAAGCCGTTGGGGAGACGTCGGTTGGGCAGCTGCACGGGGCCCATGTCGGACCGCCCTTCAGAGGCTGATGCCGTGCGCTTTACGGTATTCCCAAGTCTCGGACGGCTTCAAGGCCCTAGGTCGAGACCCGGCTGACCGAGGGTCGAGGCCGGCGCCCGGCCGAGGCGCTCAAGCGGCGTCGAGCTCACGCAGCCACGCGGTCGCCACGAGCGACTCGTAGAACTCCCGGACCTGTCTGCGAAAGTCATCGGCCTCCTCGATCTGACCCAGCTCGGCGAGAACGGCGGCCAGCTGGGCCTGGGCGCGCCGCACCTACAGAGTCCCGCTGAAGGCGTCGAACTTGGCGATCGCCCTGCATAGTCCCACGACGACCTCATCGGACGGTCCGCTCGCGAGCAGAGCGAGCAGGCCGACGCCTAGAGGGGACGGATGCCCGGCGAGCCCGGTAGCGGTCAGGTCGAGCAGACGGCCGAGGAGGTCGGGATCGGCACGGTCCAGCAGGGTACCGATCAGTAAAGCGAGGATTGTCTCGTCGAGCTCCTGCAGACCGTCACGCTCGACCGTCTCGCGCATCACACCCACGATCTCCTCGCCGCCTCCGGTCGGGTCACCCGTGTGCACGCGCAGGATGGCCGTCATGGCACGGCGGAACCAGCAGATGCTTGCGGAGCGGGCCAGCAGCTGAGCGCGGCTTCGCGGGCGGGCCCACAGCCCGCTGTCGTCGCTCCTCGGTTGTCGCGGTGGACGGGTGCGATGCTGGCCGCATGACGTGGATCGGG
>JAAYCP010000186.1 GCA_012729695.1 Actinomycetales bacterium
GCCTTCCCGTGCATGTGACGTACGCGTCGCGCAGGTGGAGCACCCGGGCCCACGGTGTCCGTGGGCCCGGGTGCTGTCAGTGAAGTCATCGTGCTGAGTGTGGACTACAGCGTCGCCGCTGCGTCCTGCATCCTCTTGACGATGTCCTCGGGGGTGCCGTTACCGGCGAAGAGGTTGACGATGCCCTCGTTCATGGCGTTGCCGACGGTGGTGCCGTACTCGGTGTCGAGCCACAGCTGGACGAACGACGCCTTCGAGAGACCCTCGGCGACCATCTGGAGGTTGGGGTCCTCGAGCGCGGACTGGGCACCCGGCACGGTCGGGATACCCGAGCCGCTGGCAGCGAACTCCTTCTGGACCTCTTCACTCATGATGTAGGCGAGCAGGTCGGCACACTGCGGAGGAGCGTCCGCCGAGCAGCCGAAGCCGTCGCCGCCGCCCAGTGCCGCGTTGGCGTCACCGGCTGCGCCCTCGATGGCCGGGAAGGGGAACCAGCCGAGGAACTCCGGCACCTCCTCGTCGGGGGTGAGACCGCCGACGACGCCGGCGTTCCAGTGACCCATGAGCTCCATGGCGGCCTGACCGTTGGCCAGCATGCCCGCCGAGGATCCGGCACCGGTCTGCGCCGGAGTTCCGAGGAAGCCGTCCTGGAAGGGCTCGGTGGCGATGAAGTCCACCAGGTCGGTACCGGCGTCCACCCAGCACGGGTCGCTGAAGTCGAACTCGGCGGCACCCGTGGTCAGCGTCTCAGGCGAGCACGAGTGCAGTGCGAACTGGTACCACCAGTGCGCGGCCGGCCACTTCTCGCCCGCACCGACGGCGATCGGGGTCACGTTGATGGCCTTGAGCTTGGTGACCGCGTCGTTGAGCTCGGCGAGCGTGGTGGGCGGTGTCGTGATGCCAGCCTGCTCGAAGAGGTCCTTGTTGTACCAGAAGCCCTCGATGCCGAAGGTGAAGGGAACGCCGTAGGTCTTGCCGTCGACCTGCCACGGGTTCACCGTCGCGCCCACGGAGGCGATGGTGTCCGGGATGGCGTCGTCGAGGGCCATGAGGTAGCCGTTGGCCACCTGGTCGCGGATCTCTCCGCCCGGCCAGACCTGGAACAGGTCGGGGGCGTCACCGGAGGCCAGGGCGTTGGGGATGAGCGTGCGCTGCAGCTCCTCGTTCTGGTACCCGGTCTGCTCGACCTTCACGCCGGGGTTGGCCGCTTCGAAGTCCTGGGCGACCTTCTCCCACACCGCCGGCAGGGGACCGGACGTGGCGTTGTGCCACCAGGTGATCGTCACCTCTTCGGCCGGAGCCGATGCCGACTCGCTCGACTCCCCCGTGTCAGGCCCGGCGGTGTCGGGGCTCTCGCTGCTACATGCGGCGAGAGAACCGAGCGACACGCCCGCGGCGACGAAACCGGCAACCACGTGCTTGATGCTGAGTTTGTTCATCGTTGAACCTCTCGAAAGTTTCGACACCTTCACCGAAAGTGCTGATTTTCTCACCGTAGGGGAGGGGGGATTCGT
This sequence comes from Actinomycetales bacterium, assembly GCA_012729695.1. Taxonomy (GTDB): domain Bacteria; phylum Actinomycetota; class Actinomycetes; order Actinomycetales; family Dermatophilaceae; genus F2B08. Next base: position 1,515 of record JAAYCP010000186.1, read on the forward strand.
GGTCAAGGCCAACAAATTGGGTTTCCGGTCACATTTCGATCTCATACAGTTCTCGCATGGCAGCTGACGGCGGAACCTTCGAAGGGGTCCGTCAGCACAACCTCACGCGGCTCCTGCGGCTCGTCCACCACAGAGGTCCGCTCTCCCGCGCCACCCTGACCGAGGCCACCGGCTTGAACCGGTCGACGATCGGAGGCCTCGTCCTCGAGCTGGCAGCAGCCGGCCTGGTCGAGGAGCGTGCGCCTGATCCGTCACGCCGGGTGGGGCGGCCCTCGCCCCTGGTCGTGCCACGGTCGTCCGTCGTGGCCATCGCCGCCAACCCCGAGGTCGACGCGATCGAGCTCGGAGCGGTCGGACTGGACCAGCACGTGCACGCCCGCGTCCGCCTGCCCCAGGAGACCGTCCTCAGCCCGGAGCGCACGGCGGAGCTCATCGCCGAGCAGGTCGTCCGGTGGAGGTCCGCAGAGCTCCGCAAGGCGGACGTCGTCGGGGTGGGGGTTGCCGTCCCTGGCCTGGTCCGCGCCTCCGACGGACTCGTGCGGGATGCGCCCCACCTGGAGTGGGTCGATGCCCCCGTCCGCGACCTCGTCGCGGAGGCCACCGGCCTGGAGACCTCGGTGGGCAACGATGCGTCCCTGGGCGCGATCGCGGAGCACCTGTACGGCGCGGCCGTCGGCATCGACGACGTCATCTATCTCAATGGCGGCGCGAGCGGCATCGGTGGCGGGCTCATCGTCCACGGGATGCCGGTCGGCGGGGTGGGCGGCTACGCCGGGGAGTTCGGGCAGAACCGCCCACGCATCTCCGTGGCGACCGACCAGCGCGCGCCGGACGGGGTGCTCGAGGACGAGGTCAACCGGGACCGGTTGCTCGCGGTCGTCAGGCTCGAGCACGCGGACGACGCCGAGCTGGCTGCCGCCCTCGAGGAGGCGAGCGGAGAAGACGCCCGCGCCGAGGTGGAGAGGCAGCGCCGCATCCTCGCGACCGCGCTGTCGAACGCTGTCAACGTCCTCAACCCGGCCGTCGTGGTGCTCGGCGGCTTCCTGGCGATCATCGCCGAGCACGACCTGCCCGGCCTCGTGGACCTCGTTCGCGCGCAGTGCATGCCCGCCTGCGCCGAGGACCTGCGCATCCTTCCCGCGGCCCTCGCCGAGGACCGGCTGCTCATCGGTGCGGCGGAGGCCGTCTTCACCGACCTCATCAACAACCGCCTGATGGACCGGCTCTGACCTGGCATCACCCACCGGCTTCGCTGACTTCTCTGCAAAGGACCCGCCCATGACCCCCGTCCCCCGCTCCGGCACCCAGTACGTCCTCTCCTCCGGGCCGTACGAGGCGCACATCGCCTCGGTCGGGGCGACGCTGCGCCGCCTCACCTACGAAGGCCGCGACCTCGTCGTGCCGTTCGACGCCGATGAGGTGCGCCCCGCATACCGCGGAGCGGTCCTTGCGCCCTGGCCCAACCGGATCGTCGACGGTCGGTATGCCTTCGCCGGCCAGGAGCAGCAGGTCGCCCTCACCGAGCCCGACCGGGGTCATGCGCTCCACGGCCTCGCAGCCTGGCTCGACTTCGCGAGCGTCGTTGCGGCTGAAGGGGATGGACTCACCCTGTCCGCCACTATCGAGCCGCAGCAGGGCTACCCGTGGCGGGTGCGCGTCGAGACGACGTTCGAGCTCGGGGACGACGGGCTGAAGCAGAGTGTGCGGGCGACGAACGAGTCCCCGGAGGCCGCCCCGTTCGGCACGGGGCCCCACCCCTATCTCGTGGCCGGCTCAGCGCCCCTGGACGAGTGGACCCTCTCGCTGCCGGCAGCCCAGGTCCTCGAGGTCACGGATGACCGGCTGGTGCCACTCGGTCTGCGCCCGGTCGAGATCGACGCGGACCGGTTCGACTTCCGGGAGCCGCGGCGGCTGGGTCCGGTGGAGATCGACCACGCGTACACCGACCTCGACCGTGACGCCGACGGGACGGCGACCGTGCGCCTCACCGACCCCCATGGCACGGGAGTCGAGCTGAGCTGGGACGACAGGTGTCCCTGGGTGCAGATCCACACCGCCGACCTGCCGGGCGGGCCGGCCCAGCCGGGCCACCGCGCCGGCCTCGCGGTCGAGCCGATGACCTGCGCTCCGGACGCCTACAACGCCGACCGCTACGACTACGACACGGGCCTGCTGACGATCGAACCCGGCCAGTCGGTCACGGCATCGTGGCGCATCGCGGCCATCTGAGACCTGGGCCGGGCGTCGGGGGGCCTTCTGATCGGGTGACGACCGCCGGTCAGCCCTGATCGAAGCGGGCGACCAGCCGGATCAGCGTCGGCATCCCTCGCGAGGTCGCGGGGCGACCCGTGACCCGCTCGATGATCGGGGTGGCGTTGCTCTCGTGCAAACGCTCGTTGAGGGACACGATCCAACCGTCCCCCGCGTCGAGGACCTGGGATCCGCGCCGGGCCGCCTCGCTCAGGAGGGCGGGGTCGGTGACGTCGAGGGTGCCGCCGGCGTGGAGGGTGAGCTCGGCGCGCGACGTGCCCACTGGTCCGCTGTGGCGGTCGACGATCTCAATCAGGTCGGACAACGCCATGGCGAACCCCTCCTGCTCGCGTCCCGAGCGTGCCGTGAGGACTGCGAGGACGCGATCCATCACGGCCTCAGGGTCGTCGGAGCTGAAGACGATCGTGCCGTTGCTCTGGAAGGTCACGGCATCGCCGCACCCCGCGACCGCGAAGGCGTCGCGGAGCTCGATGGTCGTCAGATGGCCCCGCTGACCCTGGTTGACGTTGCGGAGGAAAGCGACGTGGAGCATCGGTCGACGGTATCGGGCTGCGGTAGTGCGGCTCCCTTTCCTCCCCCGGAGAGGAAGGGCGACTTCGCATGGTCAAGGTAGTGGTGCGATGACCGACGAAGTTTGCGATGTGGGGGGCCCAGACATCGCACGACCCTCGAGACCCCACTCAAGAGCTCTTGACCTTGACATAGTGTCAAGGTCTTTCATGGGCAGTGGAGGTGGTCCCCATGACCCAGGACGATGCGAGTAGCAGCAACGCGAACAACCACAGCAGCCAGGACGGCATGAGGCAGCGCCGTACTGACGTGGTGGCGCGACTGACTGCTGCCCTGGAGTCCGAGGAGACATCGGTGCGGCTAAAGGTAGCCATGCACGTCGGCTCGAACCCGTTGCCGGAGCTCATCGAGGTGCTCATCGACCGGTGCGCTGTCGAGTCGGACTTCTTCGTCCGGGACATGCTCACCTGGGCACTGACCCAGCACGCCCGGACCCAGCAGGATCGCACCGCCGTGGTGGACGCCCTCCTTGGCCAGCTCACGGCGCCGTCGGCCCAGGCGCGAAGCCAGGCACTGCATACGCTCAGCAAGATCGGTGACCGACGGGCCTGGTCCTCGATCGGCACAGAGCTGCTCACCGACGCCGACGACCAGGTGGCCCGGGCCGCCTGGCGTGCGGCGGTCGGTATGGTCCCCGACAGCGAGCGGGCCTGGCTGACCCAGGTGCTGGGTACCCAGCTCGGGCGGGGCTCCCGCGAGGTCTGGCTCAGTCTGAGCCGGGCGCTGATGGCGCTCGGCGAGGCATCGACCCCGGTTCTCGACGCGGCGCTCGAGTCCTCGGACGACGTGGTCCGGATGCACGCGGTCGCCACTGTGGCGCTGATCGAGGATCCGGAGTCCGGGTTCGAGCTCGCGGTCCAGGCGGCCGAGCGGACGCACACGCTGCGAGGCGCGCCTCTGATCGGCGCCGACCTGTGCTGATCGGCGAGGTGGCGCAGCGATCCGGGATCAGCTCCCGGATGCTGCGCCACTACGACCGGACCGGTGTGGTGTCGCCGAGCGGCCGCACAGCGAGCGGCTACCGGCACTACACCGAGGAGGACCTGCGGCGGCTCTTCTACGCCGAAGGACTCCGCTCCCTCGGCCTCACCCTCAAGCAGGTGGCAGCCGTCCTCGACACCCCGGACTTCGTCCCCGTCTCGCTGGTGCAGCAGCTGATCGACCGCACGCGCGAACGGCTTCGGCAGCACGAGGAGCTCTTGGGGACGCTCGAGCGCGTCCAGAGCAGCGACCCGTCGGACTGGACGGATGTGTTGCGCACGGTTGGGCTCCTGCGCGGACTCGACGCAGCCAGTCCGTCCACCCGCCACCGCTTCGCCCTCTCCCTCTCCGACCTGGCCGACCGTGACGTGCCGCTCCTTGTCGAAGCAGCGCTGAGCGAGCCCGACGCGGCCGTCGCTGCGTCGCTGCGTCACGGTTCCCGTCGGCAACGGGCTCATACTCGTCAGTATCGTCCCTCTCCGCAGCCGGCGCCGGCTTCGCTCTCGAAGTGGTCGCACCCGGCGACCAACTACTTCTCGCGGCACTGAAGTACGCGTTGGCGGCAGTCGTCTCCGTCGAGATCGCCAGACGGATCGCCCTGCTGCCGGACACAGAGTGGCGCAGTCCGGAGACCATTCCTCCGGTCAGGTGACGGGGGGCGAGACGGGTCCGGCCACCCACTTCTGCTCGTGCGGCTAGCGCTCCGGATCCGTCGGGCCGGTCCTCGCGGTCGATTGCCTCTTGGACCCTCACGACACAGACAGAGGCCGGGAGCTCGTGGCTCCCGGCCTCTTCGCGAAGTTGTGGCGACTTCGCAGGTCTTTGACGTTTCGTCAGGTTGTCACTGACGGTTCGTCAGGGTCGTTCCTCAGACGCCGACCAGGTCCTTCTCGCGGGACGGGGCTGCGTCGAGGGCGTCCTCGCGGCGGAGGGGGGCGGTCTGGCCGGCAGCGCCGGAGGTCCAGAACAGGCCCGCACCGGTGAGGAGGAAGATCGCACCCAGGCCGGCGAGCAGGGCGGTCAGACCCAGGGCCAGCTTGAGGGCGGAGGCGGTGACGGTGCCGACACCGAGCTCACCGACGAGGCCGTGGACGGTGCCGGTCCAGATCTCACCGCGGGCCGCCGCGTCAGCCGGGTTGGTGCGGTCGAAGTGCTGCCAGTACTTGCCACCGTTGGGGTACTCGATGGTCCAGCCCTCAGCCGGGAACGGGCTCGGGACGGCGAGGATCTCGTCGCCGACCTGCAGCTCGGTCAGGGCGTTGCCGTCAGCGTCGACCAGCTGCGCTTCTTGGAGCGTGATCTCAGTGGTGCCGTTGATGACGTGGTGGACGACTGTCGCCATCTGGTACATGTACTCGCTCGCCGTGTTCACGAGCGGGTCGTTCGCGTCCATCTCGCGGTCGGAGACGGGGTAGCCCCACTCCTCCGTGAGCATGGTCATGATCTTTTCCGCCTCTTCGGTCTGGCCGCGGTCGACGAGCTGGCCGTCCTCGTTGTAGGAGAGCTCGACGCCCTGGACCTCTGAGAAGCTCTGCAGGGAGTGCTTGCCGTCGTTGTACATCGAGAAGGCGACGCCCGAACCGATGAAGAAGGTCAGGCCGAAGATCATGAGCATGATCCCGACGAGACGCAGTCGCTGTGCCATGGTGGTTTCCTCCTCCGGGGATCTCCCGGTGTTCTGCGTTGGGCCTTACTCCGTGCGGTGTGGTCCAAGATCTATGAGCGATCTACTACGGGAATGTAGTACTACGCTTAGTAGTAGTACAAGTCGAGAGAGGGATCAGGGGGTGTGATCCCGATCACTGGCCCATGGAGGGCTTGACTCCCCCCCACAGCCCTTCGCCGAAACCGGGCGCCTGACGCCTCCACCGAGACGGAGCCGGCCGAAGTCATCGGTGCGGATCGCGGCTCAGGTGCGTGTCGCATACCCGATCGGGCTGCTCCGAGGACGGCCCACCCGGGCTGCTCACCGATAGGCTCGACAAGGTGAACATCGTCTTCGTCGAGCCGTCGTTCCCGCGCAACCAACGGCGCTTCGTGCAGGCCCTGCGCAGCGTCGGGGCGAACGTCATCGGGGTCGGGGAGACGCCGGAGGACTGGCTCGAGCCCGACGTGCGGGATGCCCTGGTCGGCTACTACAAGGTCGACAACGTCACGGATGAGCACCAGCTCGACGCCGCCGTCAGGTGGGCCCAGGAGCGCATGTGGGTGGACGCCCTCGAGGCGACCGTCGAGAGCCACCAGATGGCGGCCGCGCAGGTGCGCGAGTGGCGGGGCATCCCGGGGACCTCGGTGCGGACCACGTGGCTGTGCCGGGACAAGCCGTCGATGAAGGAGGCGCTTCGCGAGGCCGGCGTGCCGACTGCGGCGAGCACCGCCGCCGAGACGGCCGACCAGGTGCGCGACTTCGCCCGGGAGATCGGCTACCCCCTCATCCTCAAGCCCCGCTCCGGCGCCGGCGCGCAGGGGACAGTCAAGGTGCGCAACGACAGCGAGCTCGCCGACGCCCTATCGGGATTCGGCGACGCGACGAGCATCGCCGTCGAGGAGTTCGTCGAGGGCCACGAGGGCTTCTACGACACCATCTCGATCAACGGCCAGACCGTGCACGACTGGGCGACCCACTACTACCCCAACGTCCTGGAGGCCATGCGGCACCGGTGGATCTCGCCGCAGTTCATCACGACGAACCGGATCGACCACTCGCCCTTCTATGCCGAGATCCGAGGGCTCGGTCAGCGTGTCAACGAGGTGCTCGGGATCACCACCTCGGCGACGCACATGGAATGGTTCTACGGACCTAAGGGCCTGCGGTTCTCCGAGATCGGATGCCGCCCGCCAGGAGTGGGGTGCTGGGACCTGTACTCCGCCGCCAACGAGGTCGATGTCTATCGCGAGTGGGCGCATGCCCTCGTCCACGGTTCGGCGGAGCGGAAGCTCACCCGGGGCTATTCCGCAGGACTCATCGCCCTTCGTCCGGACCGCGACGGGCACATCACCGGGCACTCCGGGGTCGAGGAGATCTCGGGGCGCTACGGCGAGTGGATCATCGACGCGCACCTACCCGGGCCGGGCACCCCCACCCAGGGGGTCGAGGCCGGCTACATGGCCAACGCCTACGTGCGGATGCGCCACCCGGACTACGACACACTGCGCACCATGCTCGACGACACCGGCCGGACCATCCAGGTGCACGCCGGCTGATGACGACCGTTCTCCTCGGCCCGCAACGGTTCCGACTCACCGCGGGAGCCGTCCTGGCCGAGGTGGCCCCGGACGGAGTGGTGGCCACGGTCACCGCCGGCTGGCGGGACCGGGAGAAGCACGACGCCGAGCTCGACGAGGTGATGGGCGGCCGCTCCCACAACCTGCACCTCTGGCACCGGCTCGGTCATGTCCTCGTCAACGATCACGCGTTCGCAGCGGCCGCAGTGGCCTACAACCGCGCGGTCGACGAGGCCAACAGCCTGTACTCCCTGCGGCTCACCCACGCGCTCGAGTCCGTGTATGCGACGATGCGGCACACCGCGCGGGAGGACCTGCGTGACTCGGCGCTGCGCGCCGGGTTGCAGTCCGTGCGGGACATCGACGCCTGGTACATCTGGCTCGTCGGCGAGCTCGAGCAGGACCTGCGCACGAGTGGTGGCATGGACAGCTCCGAGGTGGTCGCTCAGCACCGCAGTGAGATCCGCGAGATCCTCGACGGTGCAGCGGCGCTCGCGATCGCCGGTGGCCACGTCGGCTTCCTCAGCCGCTGCCTCAGGCTCTTCGACGTGACTCCCCCGGAGTCCATGCCCGTCGTCGGGTGGTCGGCCGGGGCGATGGTGCTGACGGAGCACATCGTGCTCTATCACGACAAAGGCCTCGAGGGTGTCCAGCCGGCGGAGCTGTGGGACCGCGGCCTGGGGCGGGCACGAGGGGTGGTCGCGATGCCACACGCGCGACGGCGTATGGTCCTCGACGACCTGGACCGCAACCGGGTGCTCGCACACCGCTTCGCGCCGGCCAGGATCGTCCTTCTCGACGACGGCAGCCGCCTCTACCTCGAGGGCGACGGACACCTGCCGGACCAGGCCCGGGTCATCGCTGCTGACGGCACCGTCACCACCTTGGGGGAAGAGATGGCGATGACGAATGGCGCTGAGGGAGAACATGATCGGGCCGCCGGTCGGCGACGGGGGCCCCGCCGATGAGGAAGCTCGCCATCAACCGACTCCTCGAGCGGCCGGTCGACGAGGAGCGCGCGAGGCGTTTCGTCGCCCGGTACGGCTCGCCCATCATCGAGGGGCACCGGGCCACCTTCATCTGGGTCGGTCCTGCTGACGAGGTGCTCCTCCGTCACCGGGTCCAGGGGCTGCCGGACCCGCTCACGCTCAGGCGAGTGCCGCATACCGACCTCTGGTATGTCTCGGTCGACATGCCGCCGGAGTCCCGGGTCGAGTACCAGTTCGAGATCGTCCGCGAGGGGGTGCGCGAGTCCTACCTCAACGACCCACTCAACCCGCGGGTGGCGCACGGGCCCTTCGGGGCGAGCTCGGTGTGTGCCGCGACCGGCTACGAGGTGCCGGAGTGGACCCTGCCCGATCCGGAGTCGCGCCCCGGCGAGCTCATCGAGGACGGCTTCCAGAGCAAGGCGATGCGGCGCAACAAGCGGTTCAAGGTGTATGTGCCGGCCCGCTTCGTCCCGCTCGTCCAGTACCCGCTGCTCATCGTCCACGACGGGGACGACTACCTCGACTACGCGTCGATGAAGACGGTGCTCGACAACCTCATCCACCGTGGCGAGATCGCTGATCTCATCGCGGTATTCGTCCCGCCGGGAAACCGGTTGGTGGAGTACGCGAACCATGCTCCGCATGCCCGGTTCATCGCGCGAGAGCTCGTGCCCTACCTGTCGGAGCGGTACCCCCTGCTCGACGTCCCGCGGGGACGCACGCTCATGGGCTCGAGCTTCGGCGGCATCGCGTCCTTCTCGACTGCCGTGCGGTACCCGGACATGTTCGGCTCACTCCTCCTGCAGTCGGCCTCGCTCGTGTTCACCGACATCGCCTTCGACCACGGTGGGGGCGCGGTGTTCGATCCCGTCGTCAAGTTCGTCAACGCCTATCGGGCCCGGCCGCGGCGGGTGACCGATCGGATCTACCAGTCGTGCGGCATGTACGAGCCGCTCATCTCGCCCAACCGCTCCATGGCGACCGTGTTCCGCGAGGCCGGGATGGAGGTCCTCTACCGGGAGGCCCGGGACGGGCACAACTGGGAGAACTGGCGGGACCGGCTGCGCGAGGCCCTCACCTGGCTGTATCCGGGGGACCAGCGGTTCGTCTACGAGTAGGTGCTGCCCGGCAGCTCTGTTCGGAACGTGCACTCCGACCCGCCAGGAGTTGACGCGCTTTGGTCGAGGTCGAATGGCTCTGACGCTGAGGGGTTTTCGACTCAGTCGCGCAGGTATCCACGCAGGAGTCGACCAAGGTGCTCGGCCTCGGCGACGGTGTTGTTGACATGGAAGGACATCCGGAGGCGTCCGGCCCGGACACTCGCCACGGCGTCCACCCCGCCCATCAGAGCGGGAACCAGCTCGTCGGCCTCGAGGGATCGGATGGCACTGGTGCCGGGGCGCAGGTCGGCGGCCGTAGCGAAGGCCGCCTCGACCTCGAGCGCATGCCTGTGCAGCTCCTCGGTGCCGACGCGCTCCAGGAAGCCGAGGGAGGCGTTCGTCCCGACCCAGAGGAACCAGGCCGGTGAGACGTCGAACCGTCTGGCGTCCTTCGCCAGTCGTAGCGGCAGCCCGTAGATCGACTCCCACGGCTTCTCCCCCGCATACCAGCCGGCCTGCGAGGGCACGAGGCTGTCCATCACGTCCTCGCGCACCGTGAGGAATGCCGTGCCCCGAGGAGACAGCAGCCACTTGTACGTGCCACAGACCGTGTATGCGAAGCGCCCGGCCTGCACGGGGAGCCAGCCTGCGGCTTGGGTCAGGTCGACGAGCACCTTGGCGCCGTGCCGATCCGCGGCCGCCGCGATGGCGTCCAGGTCGGCAATGGCGCCGTCGGCTGACTGGACCGCCGAGACAGCGACGAGATCGGTGCTGGCGTCGATCGAGGCGGCGAGCTTCTCCAGGGGCACCTCGGTGATCGAGACACCGCGATGCTCCTGCGCGGCGAAGGGGAAGGTGACGCTCGTGAACTCACCTGCCGCGGTGAGGACCCGAGCGCCGTCAGGCACCGAGTCGGCGACGAGTCCGACGAGTGGGGACACCTGGTGACCGATGGCGACGGTGGAGGCGTCGACGCCGACGAGCCGCGCATACCTCTCCCGGGCCTGGGCGATCACCGCGTCGAACTCCGGTGCCTCGACGCGGCCGCGACGCCAGTCGGCGAGGACGGTGTCCATCGCGCCGGACGTCACGCGCGGCGGGAGCCCACAGGTGGCGGTGGCGAAGTAGAGACCATGGGCGACGAAGTGGCTCGCCCAGGGCCAGGTCTCGGTCATGCTTCGACTCTATGCCGTGTGGTGAATGGCAGCAGGACGGCCTCCCGTTGGGGAGGCCGTCCTGGGGGTCGGGTGCCGGGGCTCGGCGCGAGGTCGTGCCGGGCGTAGTGGCTGGGCTCAGGCAGCGAGGCGCAGGTTGCCCCGAGCGTCCAGCTCGCAGGTCTGCTCGGCGCCGCACCAGCACTCGTAGGTGAGCTCGACGCTCTCCTCGGTGGTCTTCAGGGCCACGATCTGGCTGGGGAAGATGAGCATGCGCTTCCGGCACTCGGTGCACTCACGGGCGAACATGGGTCGTGACCTCCTTTGGGTCGCAGGGGATTTCGTCATCCCTGGTCAGGGGTTGTTGTCCTGGATGGTTCAACTACCTCTGAGTATGGCCGATTCGGAGATATAGTTCTACGGGCTACTTTCCTCCATGAGTCATAGGATTTCCCTATGGCTACGCTTCACCAGCTGCGGTGCTTCCTCGTGGTCTTCGAGCACGGGTCGTTCACCGCCGCCGCCGAGGACCTCGGGTACGCCCAGCCGACCATTTCCGAGCAGATCCGCAGCCTGGAGCGGTCCTACGGGATCGACCTCTTCGCACGCGTCGGCCGCGGAGTGGTGCCGACACCGGCCGGGGAGGCCCTGCGCCCCCTCGCTGAGCTCACCGTCAGCGCCGAGGAGCAGGCGGGTCGCGCGGTGCGCTCGGTTCAGGAGCTGGAGTCGGGCACGGTCCGCTTCGGCGTCTTCGGCACCGCCCGGCTGTACATGGGCGCCCAGCTCGTTGCGGACATGCTCGAGCGTCACCCCGGCGTGCGGGTGGAGCTCATCGGACAGAACTCGACCGAGGTGCAGGAGCAGCTGCGGCGCGGACACATCGAGGCGGCGATGATCAGCGTCGACCAGGTCGACACGGAGGGGATGACGGTTGCTCCTGTCGCCCGCGAAGAGCTCGGGCTGCTCACCATGGACCGGAAGCGGACGCGTCGGCCGGTCACGGCGCAGGATCTGGCCACGGCGGCTCTGGTCATGCCCGAAACGACGTGGCGCGCTACGGATCCCGTGCGTCGTCAGCTGCGACGCATGGTGCTGGCCGCTGGCGTGACACCGACGACGCGGATCGAGGTGGAGGACGTGGAGACCGCCGTCGAGCTCGTCGGGCGGGGGCTCGCCGAGACTGTGGTGGGCAAGGGCTCGCTCGAGGAGCTCGTGGACCGACTCGCCCCGGGCGCCTACTGGGTCCCCTTCGAGCCGCGTCAGTATGCGACGCTCGCCATCGTGCACCGCACCGGCGCAACCTTGTCCCCCGCGGCGCAGGTGATGGTGCACCTCGCGACCCGGCGGATCCAGGAGATCCTCGAGCCCATCGGCTCAGTGGTGGAGTGAGGCTTCGGTAGCGCCCGTGACCTCGTGAGGAAGCTTGCTGTAGCCATAGCAGCACCAATCCTCCTCACGGGGGCACGAAGTCGCGAAGCCCGAAGCTGCCGCAGCCCAGGTGACTCAGAGGATGGCGATGAGGGCCTCGACGGCAGAGCGGATCGAGCTGAGCTCGTTCGAGGTGATGTCGCCCTCGGCCGCGAGCTCCTCGGCCTCGGCGAGGACGAGGTTGAGCTCCTCCACTGCCCGCGGTCCCTGCAGTGCGGCCTCGGCGTCCTGCCACGCGCTCTCCAGATCCTCCCGGGCATCGGTGTCGCGCACGGCTGCGATAGCGCTGACCACCGACCTGATCGCGGCGTCACGATCCGCGGCTGTCGGCGCGCTCGGCGACAGGGTGGTCGCCGAGGGGTCTGGGGCGGTCGTGACCGCGGGAATCGCCGGTGGCTCCCGGGTGATGATGCGCTCGGTCGGTGTGACGGTAGGCGTGACACCGGGGCTCGCCGTGGCACCTTCGCGCTGGTCCAGCAACAGGTTGAGCCCGATGACCCCCGCGACGACGAGGAGCACCGCAGCCAGGCCCCACCACATGCGCCGGAGCCAGCCTCCGCCGCGGGGCTGCTGCGTCGGGCCCTGGGGCCCCGGATCGGTCGCAGTGGCGCCGAAGCCGTCCCCCGGCGAGGCGAGGTTGCTTCCTGGCCCCGCGACCGTCGAGCCGGATTGCGCAGCACCCGCTCGCCCGACACCTGTCGGCCCGGCGTCCTCCTCCTCTGGGCTCGCCGACCCACTGCGCGCTGAGGCAGTCTGTGCGCCGGCGTCATCCGTAGCGGCTCCACCGTCGCCCCCCGCACCAGTGCCAACAGGCGCCGCAGCGACCGGGCCGGCCGCATCATCACTCGCACCCACCGGCGCAACGGCAGGCAACGGCCTCGTCGGCGCCATGACGCCGCCATCATCCAGCCCACCGAGAACCTCCGCCACCTCCAGCGCCGACGGCCGCTCTGATGGCTCCTTGGCCAGCATGCGGCTCACGAGCCCGGACAGCTCGGCAGGCACGTCCTCGCGCAGGTCGATGAGCTCCGGCGCCGGCTCGTCGATGTGAGCGCGCATGAGCGCCAACGCATTCGAGGCACCGAAGGGAGGCGTCCCCGTCGCGAGGGCCACGATGAGGGCGCCGAGTGAGTAGACATCGCTCGGCGGGCCGGCCGCCTCTCCGAGCGCCTGCTCCGGTGACATGTATGCGGCGGTCCCCAACGTCGTCTGCGGCGCCGTGAGCGTCGCTGTCGACTCCTGCTCGAGACGCGCGATCCCGAAGTCGACGATCTTGGGGACGCCCCGGCTGACGACGACGTTCCCGGGCTTGATGTCCCGGTGGACGACCCCAGCCGCGTGCGCGGCCGCCAGGCCCGCTGCGACACCCGAGGCGATCTGCCGGATCTCCTCGATGGACATAGTCCGTTTGGAGCGGATGAGCTCGGAGCAGCTCGGACCGTCGAGCAGCTCCATGACGAGGTACGCGATCTCGCTTCCTCCGGTGGAGTCCGTTCCGGCGTCGTAGACGCTCACGACATTGGGGTGCGTGAGCCCTGCCATGACGACGGCCTCCCGCCGGAAGCGGGCCTGCGCCTGCTCCTCGACCAGCCCGTCGAGGCGCACCCGCTTCAACGCAACGTCACGCTCGAGGGTCAGGTCGCGGGCCCGCCAGACCTCCCCCATCGCCCCGACGCCGATGCGCTCGTCCAGGCGGTACCGCCCCGCCAGGACCTCGGCCGCACTCCCACCGGAACTGGAGCTCACGTGACCGAGGGCTCCTGGCCGTTCTCGCTCACCATCGCCTTGCCGGCGGCACTCCAGGCGAGCATGCCGCCCTCGGCGTTCACGACGTCATAGCCCTGGGCGACGAGCCACTGCACGGCACGGCCGGACCGGTTGCCGCTGCGGCACATGATCGGCAGCGTCCCGTCGACCTCGGGAAGCTCACCGACGCGCGTCGGTAGGTCGGCGAGCGGGATGTGGATCGCGTTCACGGCGTGGCCGGCATCCCACTCGTCCTGTTCACGCACGTCGACCATGACCGCGTCGTCGGGGAACTGGACCGCGGGAGCCCCTGGCGCCTCTGGCTGCATGTAGGTCATGTCCTCCAATATCGCACTTGCCCACTGTCTCCGTCGTCCTGTTCCACGGTGCGCGGACGGCGCCCGGTGGGCAGCGCATACGCGATCGTCGGCGCGATCGAACGCTCGCGCTACTTGAGGAACTTCGACGTCCGCCGGTCCGCGAGCGGCTTGCCGCCGGTCTGGCACGTGGCGCAGTACTGCAGGGACGAGTCCGCGAAGGACACCTCCCGCACGACGTCGCCGCACTCGGGACAGATCTCCCCGGTGCGCCCGTGCACCCGCATCCCCGCTCGCTTGGCATCCTTGAGCTCGGCGGCCGGCCTCCCGCTCGCCGTGCGGACCGCAGCGGCCAAGGTGCCCCGGACCGCCGCATACAGGCTCTCGACCTCCTCCTCGCTCAGGCGGGCCGCGATGGCGAACGGCGAGATCTTGGCGACGTGGAGGATCTCGTCGGAGTAGGCGTTGCCGATCCCGGCAATGATCGACTGGTCGCGCAGGACGCCCTTGATCTGGGCCCGACGCTCGGCGAGGATCCCGGCGAAGACGTCCTGCGTGAAGTCCGGGCTGAGCGGGTCGGGCCCCAGGGAGGCGATGCCCGGCACCTCCTGCGGGCTGCCGGTGATGTATGCGGCGAGCCGCTTCTTCGTCCCGGCTTCAGTGAGGTCGAAGCCCGAGCCGTCCGACAGCCTGACCCGCAACGCGATCGGCGACTTGCCCGGCCGCAACCGGGTCGCGGGGACCTCCTCGTACCAGCGCAGCCAGCCGGCGCGCGCGAGGTGGAAGATGAGGTGCGTCCCGCCGCAGTCGAGGTCGATGAACTTGCCGTGGCGAGAGGCCGATTCGACGGGTGCGCCGACAAGCGCGTCCGGCGGGGGCGAGTAGGTCTTCAGGACCGTGATGGAGCCCAGCTCGACCCCGGTGATCGCCTCTCCGACGGCGCGCTCGGAGAGGAAGTCGACGAGGGCCTGGACCTCCGGCAGCTCGGGCATGCCACCATCATGCCCGCGCGCCCACCTTCGTGTTTGGTTCGTTCTCCCTCAGATCGGAGCGCTGTAGTGCTCCGATTTGATGACAACGGCCCAAACAGGGCCGGGACAGAGGCGGCTACTCGACCCTGAGGAGGGCGGCCAGGGCCGCGATCGCGTCCGGCTGGATCCAGTAGTAGACGTAGGTACCGCGCCGCTCGGAGTCGACGATGCCCGCCTCCCGCAGCGTCTTCAGGTGGTGCGAGATCGTCGCGGACGACAGGTCGAAGGCCGGCGTGATCTCGCAGACGCACAGCTCCGGGACGGACGCGATCATCGAGGTCATGCGGAGTCGGACCGGATCCCCGAGGGCTTTGAACATCGGCGCGAGGCGCTCGGCATCCTCGGGAGTCACCGGCGTCGTCGCCAGGCCACAGCAGACCATGTCCGCCTGCGTCGCCGGTTGCGTCGTTGTCATGATGCCTATCTTGACAGATATCGAAACAGTGCGTCAGAGTGATGGTGCTGATTCGATGGATATCGAGACAAGGAGCACGATCATGAGCAGCCAGCGCACGGATGACGAGGTCCGGGAAGCGGTCCGGGAGAGGTATGCGACGGCCGCTCGTCTCTCACTCGCAGGCCAGAGCTCCGGCTGCGGTCCGACATCGTCCTGCTGCGACGGACCGTCCTGCTGCAGCGACAGCGACGCCGGTCACGCAGGAGACCCGATCACCGCCGACCTCTACGACGCGACTGACGCACCCTCGGACTCGGCGCTGTCCGCGTCACTCGGGTGCGGCAACCCCACTGCCCTGGTCGAGCTGCACCCCGGCGAGGACGTCCTCGACCTCGGCTCGGGCGGGGGGCTCGATGTGCTGCTCTCGGCGCGACGGATCGCACCGGGAGGCACCGCATACGGACTCGACCTGACACCCCAGATGATCGAGCTTGCGGAGCGGAACCGGGCCGAGTCAGGCCTCGAGAACGCGCGCTTCCTGCTGGGCTCGATCGAGGACATCCCGCTCCCCGACGCCTCCGTGGACGTCGTCATCTCGAACTGCGTCATCAACCTCAGCACCGACAAGGACGCAGTCCTGCGCGAGGCGTTCCGGGTCCTGCGCCCAGGCGGCCGGTTCGCCGTCTCCGACATCGTGCTGCTCCGCGAGATCCCTGCCAGCCTGCGCCACGTCATGGGGCTGTGGACGGGTTGCATCTCGGGCTCCCTCGTGGACAGTGAGTACATCGACAAGCTGCGGGGCGCCGGGTTCGTCGATGCCTCAGTGGAGGTCACACGCCACTACGACAGGGGCGACCTCGAGGCCATGGCCGGCCTTCTCGACACCGCCGACCTGCCGGCCGGACTCACCCCCGCCGAGGCCGTGGAGGCACTGGACGGCGCCTTCGCGAGCGCCTTCATCCGGGCATCCAAGCCTGCCTGACCCCTTGCCCGGTTCGTTGTCATCAGATCGGAGCGCTGTAGCGCTCCGATCTGATTGACAACGGCCCAAACACGCGCGGCGGCCGGCGGGTTTGCGCTAGTCGTCGGCGAGCGCGAGCCGGAGCAGCCGCCCCAGCTGGTAGCCGTCGTGCGCCTGCACCACCGGCGTCTCCGGGAGGGTGTGCACGCGGCGCGCCCTCGACGGTAGCGGCGGGCCACCGTGGGAGACGACCTGCTCCGTGAACGAGAGCTGTCGGAGTGCCACGGCACGGACGAGCTCGGGATGCTCCTCGACGAACTCGCGGTAGAGCATCGGGTCCTTCTGTCCGGTGTCCCCGATGAGGACCCAGCGCACGTGCGGCAGCTCGCGGGCAATGCGGCGCAGCTGAGCGCGCTTGTGGTCGGCCCCCGACCGGAACCAGCCCGAGTTCGTCGGCCCCCAGTCGGTGAGCAGCATTGGGCCCTGGGGGAATCCGTTGCGCCGCATGAAGCGCGTCAGGTGGGGAGCGGTGTTCCACGCCCCCGTCGAGACGTAGATGACTGGGACCTCAGTGCCGGGCTCGCCCTGACCGGCGTCGCCGGGCACCGCGTGATCCGCAAGGAGCTCGCGATACATCGTCGCCATGCCCGGCACGGGGATCCGCTCGGCCTCCGCGCGCACGAAGGTGTTCCAGAACGCGGTGAGCGGACGCGGCAGGTTCGTCGTGAGGATCGTGTCGTCGATGTCGCTGATGATCCCGAAACGCTGGGTGGGCGCAACGATGTGCACGGCGGCCTCGACATCGACGGCCGCGGGGGACGCCAGCCTGACATGTCGCCACCCGGGCGCGAGGCCGTGGTCGCGGATCGTGAAGTCCACCAGGCCCGTTCGATCGGTATGTGTCGTCACCGCCCGGTCGCCGACGTGGATGGTCACCGGCGCATCCACGGCCGGCATCGCGATGAAGGCTCGCCATCCCCGGGTCTCGTCATCCGCATGCCGAAGATCCTCGTCCGAGGCATCGACGTCGGCCGAAGCAACCTCCTCCGGCGAGCGGGTGAAGAGCACCCTGGCCAGGATCCGCACGAAGCCGTCCGAGCCATACCCCGTCGCGGGCACGATCTTGTGCCGCCAGCCCCGCTCCGTCAGCCGGCCGGCCAGTCGCTCGTTGATCGCGTCCTCGATGACGGCGGCCGGGTGGAGGCTGGGCATGCGGTCCAGCGTAGGTTCCTGCACGGCGCCGACAGGGTCACACGGCCCGCGCATCCCAGCCATCCGGCCGTTCGCGAGCCGGCGCGCGCCCACTCACGCAACCACGGCATACCCGGTCCGGGTCCACTCGCGAGGCGCGCGCTCCCACTCACGTGACCCGGGCATACCCACTCGATGAGAGAGTATGCGGCACTCTAGTGATTCTCCAAGAATGCCCTAGCGATGGCTCGCGAAGCCATCGCAGCGCCGCCCCGGCCTCTCCGTGAACGGCATAGGTTGAATGCGCGAACATAATGTGACGGTGAGCGACTCGAACTACTCCTCCCCCAGCCAGCGCCCAGGAATGGGCGCGGTCCCTTTCGACGGCGGAGTGAGCTTCCGGGTCTGGGCGCCCCATGCCGGCGGGGTCTTCGTCACTGGCGACTTCAACGGGTGGCACGGCCACTCCCTCCCCATGGCCCCCGAGGATGGTGGGTACTGGTCGATCGAGGTGTACGGCGCGCACCCGGGCCAGGAGTACCAGTTCGTCATCGCCCGTGAGGGGTCCGACGACCTCTGGCGGATCGACCCCTACGCCCGCGCGGTCACGAACTCCGTCGGGAACGCAATCGTCTACGACCACGACGCCTTCGACTGGGCCGGCGACGACTTCCACACCCCGCCGTGGGACGACCTCGTCATCTACGAGCTGCACATCGGGACCTTTGCCGCCAGGGGTGACCGCCGTGGCGACTTCTACAGCGCCGCCGAGCGCCTCGGCCACCTGCGTGAGCTCGGCGTCTCCGCCGTGCACGTCATGCCCGTGTTCGAGTTCGCCGGAGACCAGTCGTGGGGGTACAACCCGGCCCACATCTTCGCGATCGAGTCGACCTACGGCGGCCCGGACGGGCTGAAGACCTTTGTGCGCGAGGCACATCGGAACGGGATCGCCGTCATCCTCGACGTGGTCCTCAACCACCTCGGGCCCTCCGACCTGTCGACGTGGCAGTTCGACGGGTGGTCCGAGAACGGTCGCGGCGGCATCTACTTCTACAACGACCACCGGTCGGCGACCCCGTGGGGCGACACCCGACCCGACTACGGCCGACCAGAGGTCCGGGCCTTCCTGCGCGACTCGGTCATGCAGGTGCTCGACCACTACCGCGTCGACGGGCTCCGCTTCGACGCGGTGAACTACATCCGCTCGATCGACGGCATCTCGCAGGACGAGGCGAACCAGATCCCCGAGGGCTGGGCCTTCCTGCAGTGGCTCAACGACGAGATCCAGACCGCCCACCCGGGGACGTACACCGTCGCCGAGGACCTGCAACGCAACCCGGCCATCGTCGCTCCGACGAGTGCGGGAGGGGCCGGCTTCTCCGCGCAGTGGGACGCCGACTTCGTCCACACGATCCGTGCCGGCGTGATCGCCAGCGACGACGCCGACCGCCACATCAACGCGATGACCGCAGCGATCCGCGGTCAGGAGGACGTGCCCTGGACGTCCCGCGTGCTCTACACCGAGAGCCACGACGAGATCGCCAACGGCAAGGCGCGCGTGCCGGAGTCGATCCACCCAGGTGACGCCGCCTCCTGGTGGGCGAAGAAGCGCGCGATGATCGGGTCGGCCCTCGTCATGACGGGACCCGGTGTCCCGCTGATCTTCCAGGGTCAGGAGATGCTCGAGGACGAGTTCTTCCGCGACGACGACTGGCTGGACTGGTCGAAGGCCGAGGCCAACCCGGGGATCGTCGCGCTGCACCGCCATCTCATCGGACTGCGCCGCAACCTCGGCGGGCGGACGG
Source organism: Actinomycetales bacterium (assembly GCA_012729695.1). Lineage (GTDB taxonomy): Bacteria > Actinomycetota > Actinomycetes > Actinomycetales > Dermatophilaceae > F2B08. The sequence goes on from JAAYCP010000186.1 coordinate 20,681, forward strand.
CCGGTCTGCGCGGCGGTGGGTTCGCCCCGCTCCGCATCGACGAGGAGCGCAAGGTCCTCGTCTTCCACCGGTGGCGCGACGGCGGCCCGGGTGACGACGTCGTCATCGCCGTCAACTTCACCGACCAGCCGGTGGAGGAGTATGCCGTGGGCTTCCCCGCGCCCGGCCTGTGGGGAGTGCAGCTCAACTCGGACGCGCAGGTGTATGCGCCCGACTTCGGCTCGCACGAGGTGTGGGACGTGACCGCTGACGGTCCGCCCCTCGACGGCTGTGAGCAGTCGGGTGTCCTCTCCCTCGGGGCCTACAGCTTCGTCGTGTTCTCCCGCGAGCAGTGAGCCGCAGCCGTGAGCCGCGGTGAGGCGAGCCGACATCCGGACCCGGTCCGCGCATACCGTGTGTCTCGCGCGACCTTTGCTCCGTCGTTCGACACGTAGTCGACGAACGGGCAGCAATTGCGGTCAAACGAGCCACCAGGTGTCAAAGCACGGAGTAAAGGTCGAACGAGGGACTTGGCGTCTCCTGATCCAGCAGGAGGCGAGCCGACAGGCGGACCCGGTCCGCGCATACCGTGTGCAGGCAGGCAAACTGGCGCGATGGACCTTCGCATCTTCACCGAGCCCCAGCAGGGCGCGACCTACGACGACCAGCTCCGACTCGCGCGTACCGCGGAGGACTGCGGGTTCAGCGCGTTCTTCCGCTCCGACCACTTCCTCGCGATGGGTCAGGAGGGACTGCCCGGGCCGACCGACGCGTGGCTGACCCTCGGCGGTCTGGCCCGGGAGACGAGTACGATCCGGCTGGGCACGCTCGTGACCTCCGTGACGTTCCGCCACCCGGGGGTGCTGGCGATCACCGCAGCGCAGGTGGACCAGATGAGCGGTGGCCGGGTCGAGTTCGGAGTCGGGGCAGGGTGGTTCAAGGCCGAGCACTCGGCATACGGGCTGCCGTTCCCCAGCGTCCGTGAGCGCTTCGACCTGCTCGAGGACACCCTGGAGATCGCGACCGGGATGTGGCGCACGCCCGTCGGTGAGCGGTTCAGCTACGAGGGACGCACCGTCACCATCGAGGACTCGCCGGCGCTCCCCAAGCCGACCCAGCAGCCCCACCCGCCGATCATCATCGGTGGTCACGGGAAGCGGCGCACTCCCGCACTCGCGGCCACGTTCGCCGACGAGTTCAACCTGGCCTTCCCGACGATCGAGGACACCATCGCCCAGTTCGCCCGGGTCGACGAGGCGTGCCGGACCATCGGCAGGGACCCCTCCGAGCTGGTGCACTCGGTCGCGCTCGTGGCCTGCGTGGGCCGCGACGAGGCCGAGCTCCGCCGTCGGGCCGACGCCATCGGCCGCGATGTCGGCGCTCTGCGCAGCCAGGGGCTCGCCGGCACACCCGACGAGGTGGTCGACTGCCTCGGCCAGTGGCACGAGCGCACGGGGGCGACCCGCTTCTACCTGCAGATGCTCGACATGGGCGACCTCGCGCATACCGAGCTCGTCGCCGCCGAGGTCATCCCCCAGCTCGGCTGACACCTCTGCCGGGACCCTTGCTCCGTCGCTCGACCCTTATTCCGCACCTCGCCGCGTAGCGGTCGATTTGGCGGCAATTGCGCTCAAAGTCCGGGTTAGCTGTCGAAGCACGGAGCAAGGGTCGAACGAGGCTCCACGCCGACGGGCGGGTCGCCCTCTTCGTCGCCGAAGCCGGCCACCGCATACCTCGAAGTCCTACGGAACACGCACACAATCCGTGCAGGAAGGGCCGTAATCCGACCGTTCTGCCGCCAAAGGTGGCATATTCCAGTCATCTGTTCCCCCGCAGACACAGAAGAGGTCACCATGCGCGCCCCCCGTTGGACCCTGTCCGTCGCCCTCCTTGCCGTCCTCCCACTCGCAGCCTGCGGCGGTGACTCCGACTCGCCGGGTGACGACACCGGCACCACCGCGGCCGGCACGAGCAGCGAGAGCGCCTCCGGCGAGGGGGTATGCGCGGAGGACGGCCACGACGGACTCCTCGCCGAGATCTGTGAGCGGGGCGAGATCAAGGTCTCCACCGACCCGGCCTACCCGCCGCAGTCCTCGCTCAACGACCAGACGGGTGAGTACGAGGGCTTCGACATCGACGTCGCCACCGAGATCGCCAAGCGTCTCGGCGTCGAGGTCGCCTGGGAAGCCCCCTCGTGGGACGTCATCACGGCGGGCAGCTGGAACGGCCGCTGGGACATGTCGGTCGGGTCGATGACGCCGACGAACGACCGTCAGCAGGTTCTCCACTTCACCCAGCCCTACAACTACACGCCGGCCGTCGTCGTGGTGAAGGCGGACGACAGTGCCGTGAACGACCTCTCGACGGACCTCGACGGCAAGCGCATCGGCGTGTGCAGCGCGTGCACCTATGAGCAGTTCCTCGACAAGACGCTCAACATCGAGGGCTACACCTTCGACTTCATCATCGATGACGCCGAGATCGTCGGCTTCGACACCGACACCACCGCCCTGCAGGACCTCGCGTTCGGCCGCCTCGACGCAGCGATCACCTCGGTGACGACGGCGCAGGGATACATCGACGCCGGCAACCCGGCCAAGATCGTTGGCGACCCGGTGTTCTACGAGCCGCTGTCCGTCGGCTTCGACAAGAGCGCCGACCCGTCGGCTGAGAGCCTCTACCAGGCCGTCGACGCGATCGTCGGTGAGATGCACGCCGATGGCACGCTCACCTCGTTCTCCGAGAAGTGGTACGGCCTGGACCTCACCAAGCAGCAGTAGTCACGCTGATCAGCCGTCACACTCAGCAGTAGACACGGAGTCGATACCCCCTGATGGACACCCCAGGCCCGAGCCAGGAGCCCGGCCTGCTCGAGCGGCTGGAGCTGGCGAGCGCTCGCGTGCCGTTCCGCTACAAGGTGGCAACGGTCTGGGTGGCGATCTTCATCGTCCTCGGATTCTTCGGCGCTGCAGCGAAGTTCGATCTGGGGTGGATCCGGGACAAGATCGGCTTCATCGCGGGCGGGCTGCAGTACACGCTGCTCATCGCGCTGGGCGGCATCGTCCTGGCGGTGGTGCTCGCGACCATCGGGGCGCTTGCACGGATCGGCCGCCACCCGATCGCATACGGCATCGCGGGCTTCTACGTCTCGTTCTTCCGCGGGACCCCGCTCATCGTCCAGATGTTCCTCATCTACCTCGCGCTCCCGCAGATCGGCAGGAACCTGGCGGTGGAGTATGCGTGGCTCCCCGATGGCTTCAACGACGCCCTGATCCTCGACGCGGCTGTCGCGGGCACCTTGGCGCTCGGGCTCAACTACGGGGCCTACCTCACGGAGATCTTCCGCGCCGGCGTGCAGTCGGTGGCCGGCGGGCAGGGCGAGGCTGCGGACGCACTCGGCATGACCTACGGACAGAAGATGCGACGGGTCGTGCTGCCGCAGGCGTTCCGCGTCATCATCCCGCCCACGGGCAACGAGTTCATCGCCATGCTCAAGGACACGGCGCTCATCTCGTTCCTCGGCGCCACGGTGGCCAACGCGGAGATCTTCCGTCGCTCCCAGCTCGTCGGGAAGGCGGACTTCAAGAACCTCGAGGCCTACCTCACGGCGGCGCTGCTCTACTGGGGGCTGACCATCCTGTTCAGCTACTTCCAGTCGCGGCTCGAGGCGAGGATCGGACGCGGCTACGACCGAGCGGCGTTCGCCAAGCAGCTGCCTCCCGGTCACGGTGCGCAGACCACGGCCGCAGCCCGGGCCGAGGTGGGTGCCGTCCCGCCACCGCGCCCTCCGGCAGATCCCAGCAGGCTCGACGGGCGGACGGAGGGACCGGCGTGAACGAGCGCGAGGTCGTCGTCCGCATCGAGGGGCTGCACAAGTCGTTCGGCCACCTCCACGTCGTCCGCGGGGTCGACATGGAGGTCCGCCGCGGCGAGGTCGTCGTCATCTTCGGCCGGTCCGGCAGCGGCAAGTCCACCGTGCTGCGCTGCGTGAACTTCATCGAGGACCCCTCCGAGGGCACGATCGAGGTCGCCGGCATCCGCCTCCAGGGCGGTCACCGCACCCGCCGCAAGCGCGCCCAGATCCGTCAGCTCCGGCTGCATGTCGGCATGGTGTTCCAGCAGTTCAACCTCTTCCCGAACATGACGGTCCTGGAGAACGTCATGGTGGCTCCGTTGCTGGCGAAGCGGGGCACCGAGGACGAGATCCGCAAGCGCGCCATGGATCTGCTCGACCGGGTGGGGCTGAGCGACAAGCCCGCCGAGCACCCGATCCGCCTCTCCGGCGGTCAGCAGCAGCGCGTCGCCATCGCCCGGGCGCTCGCGATGCAGCCCGACGTCATGCTCTTCGACGAGCCGACCTCGGCGCTCGACCCCGAGCTCACCGGCGAGGTCCTCTCCGTCATGAAGTCACTCGCGACCGACCTGCACATGACGATGATGGTCGTCACGCACGAGATGGGTTTCGCCCGAGAGGTCGCCGACCGGATGGCGTTCTTCCACGAGGGCCGGATCCTCGAGGAGGGCCCACCCTCGGAGATCGTCTCCGGCGCCGAGCACCCGCAGACGAGAGCCTTCCTCGACGCAGTCCTCTGAGCGGAGGCC
>JAAYCP010000028.1 GCA_012729695.1 Actinomycetales bacterium
CGAGTTCAGCGCCGGTAGCGATCGCGCTCGGCGCCGAGCTCCCTCGGACAGCGCACCGGCGCGGTTGAAGGATCCCACCCTCGCGAGCGGAGGGCGCGACTCAGCGGCGCAGCAGCCGCGCGACCGCTCCCGGGATCGCCGCAGCCACTGCCGTGGCGCGCACGGGACCACCCGGGTTGGCGTCGTCGGCAGCCACACCGTGCACGAGGGCGCCGAGCGCCGCAGCCGTGCGGACCTCAACGCCGGTCGCGAGCAGGGCACCGATCACCCCCGCGAGCACATCCCCCGACCCGGCCGTTGCGAGCCACGACGGCGCATCCGACTGGGCGAGCACCGGCTCCGAACCCGGCCCCACGACGACCGTCACGGCACCCTTGAGGAGCACCGTCGCACCGGTCAGTTCTGCGAGATTCCGCGCCTGCCCCACCGGGTCGGCCTCGACCTCGGCCCGCTCCACGCCGAGGAGTCGCGCGCACTCGCCCGCGTGTGGGGTGAGGAGCGTGGGGAGGCCGCGACGCATACCGGGATCGCGTGAGGCGAGCACGTCGAGACCGCCGGCGTCGATGAGGACCGGCAGATCGGCTGCGAGCGCGAGGTCGATCGCCTCCCGCTGCCCCGGGTCGAGGCGGGCCGGATCCTGCGAGATTCCCGACCCGATCACCCAGGCCTGGACACGATCGAGGCCGTGCACCGCCTCGGGCGCCGCCGCCAGCACGAGATCCGACGGCCGCCGCGGACCGACGTAGCGGACCATGCCAACCCCCGTCGCGGCCGCCGCCGACACGGTCAGGACGGCGGCACCGGGGAAGTCGTCGGAGCCCGCGATCACGCCCAGGACCCCCCGGGAGTACTTGTCGTCGTGCGGGCCCGGGACCGGCCAGAGTGAGGAGACGTCGTCCCGGGTGATGCTGGCGGCTGCCGGCGGGTCGTCGATCGAGAGGCCGATGTCGACGACCGTCACCCGGCCGCACCGAGCCTGGGTGCCCGGCAGCAGGTGCACGGGCTTGAGCACCGAGAACGTCACCGTCTCGTCGGCGAAGACCCCGTCCGTGTCCCCGCCGCGACCGCCCGGATCGGCACCGGTCGGCAGGTCCACCGCGATGACGTATGCGCTGCTCGGGATCGCCTCGATCCACTCCCGGGCGAACTCGGGGACCTCCGGTCGGCCACCGATGCCGAGCACCCCGTCCAGCACGAGGTCGGCCTCAGCAACGACAGAAGCAGCGTCAGTGTCGGAGGAGAACACGACTCCGGCCTCCTGCGCCGCGGCACGGGCTCCCTCGTGCACGCGCGTCGTCGTCACCGCCGCGGTCGTGATCCCGGCCTCGGCAAGGTGCGCCAGGGTGTAGAGGGCGTCGGCACCGTTGTTGCCGGTGCCGATCAGTCCGACGACGCGGACGTCGCCGTCGGCGTCGAGCTCATCGATCCTCGCGAGGGTGACGGCGGTGAGGCCCTCGACGGCCCGCGCCATGAGCGCACCCTCGGGGAGGGTGGCCATGAGAGCCTCCTCGGCCGCATACACCTGCGGGGTGCCCCACGCCTCGATCACGGAGCCTCCAGTCGTTCGCAGATCACGACCGCCGAGGCGACCCCGGCGTCGTGCGAGAGGGAGAGGTGGATGCTCGAGATGCCCAGGGCCTCCACCCGGTCGGCGACCGTGCCGGTGTACTCGAGCACGGGGGCACCGCCCTCGACCCGGTGGACGGTGCAGTCCGTCCAGACGAGACCGACCGGCGCGCCGAGGGCCTTGGCGAAGGCCTCCTTCGCGGCGAACCGCGCCGCCCGGGAGTTCAGCGGCAGCTCCCGCTCGGCAGGGGTGAAGAGCCGCTCGTCGAGCCGCGGGCTGCGCTCGAGCGTCGCACCGAAGCGCGCGATGTCGACGACGTCGATGCCGACCCCGACGATCACGGCTGGCTCCTCACCGAAGCGGCGTCACTCGACGGTGACAGACTTGGCCAGGTTGCGGGGCTGGTCGACGTCGAGGCCCTTGGCCGAGGCGAGGTGCAGCGCGAAGACCTGCAGCGGCACGATCGTGAGCAGCGGCATGAGCAGCGGAAGCGTCGCGGGCACCCGGATGACCTCGTCGGCGAAGGGCACGACGTCCTCGTCCCCGTCCTCGGCGATGACGAGCGTGCGGGCGCCACGGGCGCGGATCTCCTGAATGTTGGAGACGACCTTCTTGTGCAGGTCGTGCGGGGTGTCGGGGGCCGGGACGACGATGAAGACCGGCTGACCGGGCTCGATGAGCGCGATCGGGCCGTGCTTGAGCTCGCCGGCGGCGAAGCCCTCGGCGTGGATGTAGGCGATCTCCTTGAGCTTGAGCGCGCCCTCGAGGGCGATCGGGTAGCCGACGTGCCGGCCGAGGAAGAGCACCGAGCGGGTGTCGGCCATGAACCGGGCGATCTCGATGACCCGATCCATCCGGTCGAGCACGTCCTGGATCTTCTCCGGCACCTGCCGCAGCTCGCGCATGACGGCCTGCGCCTCATCGCCGCCGTTGCGCAGCTGGGCGAGGTAGAGACCCAGCAGATAGGCAGCCGTGATCTGGGCGGTGAAGCCTTTCGTCGAGGCGACCGCGATCTCCGGACCGGCGTGCGTGTAGAGGACGGCATCGGACTCGCGCGGGATGGTCGACCCGTGCGTGTTGCAGATCGACAGGGTCAGAGCGCCCAGCTCACGGGCGTGCTTGACCGCCATGAGCGTGTCCATCGTCTCGCCTGACTGGCTGATCGAGACGACGAGGGTGCGCTCGTCGGCGATGGGGTCGCTGTAGCGGAACTCGTGGGCGAGGGCGACCTCGACCGGGATCCGCGTCCAGTGCTCGATGGCGTACTTCGCGACCATGCCGGAGTATGCGGCGGTCCCGCAGGCGACCATGACGATCCGGTCGATCTGGGCGAGCTTGTCCTCGGGGATGTGCATCTCGTCGAGGATGAGTCGGCCGTCCTCGTCGGTGCGCCCGAGGAGGGTGTCCGCGACAGCGTGCGGCTGCTCGTTGATCTCCTTCTCCATGAAGGTGGGGTAGCCGCCCTTCTCGGCGGCCGCGGCGTCCCAGGTCACCTCGTACGCCTTGCCCTGGGCGGGCGTGCCGTCGAAGCCGATCACCGCATACGAGTCCGGGGTGATGGTGACGATCTGGTCCTGCCCGAGCTCGACCGCGTGGCGGGTGTAGCCGATGAAGGCCGCGACGTCGCTGCCGAGGAAGTTCTCGCCCTCCCCGACGCCCACGACGAGCGGGCTGTTGCGGCGGGCGCCCACGACGACGCCGGGGCTGTCCGCGTGCACGGCGAGAAGGGTGAACGCTCCCTCGAGCTGGTTGACGACGGACCGCATCGCCTCGGTGAGGTCGCCGAGCCGGTCGTACTCCCGGCCGACGAGCTTGGCCGCCACCTCGGTGTCCGTCTCGGAGTCGAAGGTGACCCCATCGGCGAGCAGCTGGTTCTTCAGGGCGTGGAAGTTCTCGATGATGCCGTTGTGGATGAGCGCGAGCCGCCCGCCGTCGCCACCGCGGTGCGGGTGGGCGTTGCCGTCGGTGGGCCCTCCGTGCGTCGCCCAGCGGGTGTGGCCGATCGCGGTGCGCGACGGGAGCATGTCCCTGGTCTCGAGCGCCTTGCGCAGGTTCTCGAGCTTGCCGGCCCGCTTCTCGCTCTCGACGCCTGCGGCGCCGCCCTGCTCGGTGACCAGCGCGACGCCGGCTGAGTCGTACCCGCGGTACTCGAGGCGGGCCAGGCCCTCCAGGACGACCGCGAGGGCCTTGTCATCGACCTGCGGGCCGACATATCCGACGATTCCACACATGGCGACCAGCCTAATCCCACGAACGTACGCAAGAATGCTGGCCGTGTCCGCGCCGCAGATCCCGTCGCCCTACCTCGTCTTCACCCGAGGGGAATGGGCGCGTCTGCGCGACAACTACCCGATGAGCCTCACCGCGGACGAGGTGGCCCGGATGAGGGGCCTCGGGGACCGCGTCGACGTGCGCGACGTCGAGGAGGTCTACCTCCCGCTCTCCCGGCTCCTCACCTTCTACGTCCAGGCGGTTCGGGGTCTGCACGAGGTCACCGGGGCCTTCCTCGGCGAGCGCGGGGTCAAGATGCCCTTCGTCATCGGCGTCGCAGGATCGGTCGCGGTCGGCAAGTCGACGACGTCGCGCATCCTCCAGGAGCTGCTCTCACGCTGGCCGGGAACGCCCCGCGTGTCCCTCGTGACAACCGATGGTTTCCTCTACCCGAACGCGGAGCTCCAGCGACGAGGACTCCTGCAGCGCAAGGGATTTCCCGAGTCGTATGACCGCCGGGCGCTGCTGCAGTTCATCGCCTCGGTGAAGTCGGGGATGGAGGTGGTGACGGCGCCGGTGTACTCGCACCTCACCTACGACATCGTCCCCGGCGCCACGATCGAGGTGCGGCGACCGGACGTCCTCATCGTCGAGGGCCTCAACGTCCTCCAGCCGCCCAGCATCCGCCCGGACGGCAGCCGCACCGGCGCGATCTCGGACTACTTCGACTTCTCGGTCTATGTCGACGCTGAGGTGGACGTCATCAAGGAGTGGTACATCCAGCGGTTCCTCCGGTTGCGTGAGGTCGCCTTCTCCGACCCCCAGTCCTACTTCCACCGGTATGCGACGCTCACCGACTCCGAGGCCCGCGAGACCGCGGACGGCATCTGGTCGCGCATCAACGAGCCCAACCTCGTGCAGAACGTCGCGCCGACCCGGGACCGGGCCACCCTCGTGCTCACGAAGAGCGCCGACCACTCGGTCTCGCAGATCTCACTGCGGAAGCTGTGAGGGCTGGGCCGCGCTCGGCACACCTCAG
>JAAYCP010000187.1 GCA_012729695.1 Actinomycetales bacterium
GGCGGGGCAGGACGGCTGCATCGACCCTGACGAAGACGGCGTTGAGGGCGAGCTGGGTCTGCGCGACGAGCTCCGCGGAGGGGTCGAGAGCCTTGATCCGCTTCATCAGGTCGGCCTGCTGCCCCCGGAGGTCCTGCTTGGCCCGGGCGGCGGCGGCGTCCGGGAGGTCGCGCTCGGCGACCGATTCCGCCTTGAGCCGGACGATGACCGAGCTCTCGCCGCTCTGGCCTACGAGGCTGCGGTCCAGGCCGCCGATGGCGATCCCGTCCCGGGTCAACGGGGCATCGAGCTTGAGGTCGGTCAGATGATCAGGTGCGGGCCGTCCGCACGTGGATCTGGTGTGGCCGTGGCATGACTGAGTCCGGTGAGCGAGGTGACCAGCAGAGGGATCACGCCCGCCCACATGAGGCGCTTGCGCATGTGGGGTGCCTTTTCGGTTGTGGTGATGAGGGGTTTCAGCCGAGGCTGATCGAAGGCACGCCTCAAAGATCAGGACCAGGCGTGACCTTCGCCACACACCGTAGCGGGCACCGAGGACATCCGGGGGGTTAGCGGGGTTGAATCTTCCTGATCAGTCGGAGCCGGCCCGCGCCCGGTCCTCGACCGAGAGCCACGGGTGGGAGGAGGGGATGACCTCGGTCTGCTCCTGCGCGGCCGTCCCCTGGGCTTGCGCGGCCGTCGCCTGGGCCTGGGCGAGCCGTTCGCTGATGCGATGGTATGCGGCGGTCCGCTCCTGCGGAGTCGTCGCGTTCGCCTGCAGGAAGGACAGGGTGCGTGTCGCGTCCGCGACTGCCCGCTGCTCGGCCGAGGTGACGGTCGAGGTGGCCTCGGCGTCCGCATACCTCTCGGCCGCGGTGAGGGCACGGTCGAAGGCCGCTACGGCCTGGCCGTAGTCGGTGGCGAGGACGTCGAAGACCCGCTTCGGCGGAGACTCGCTGCGCAGCTCGTCGCAGCGGAACATCGCCTCGACGGCCGCCCTGGTCAGGGGGTGCTCGAGATCCGCCATGGTGGGGCGCGAGGCTGCAGCGTCCGCGTCCCGCTGGTAGGACAGCAGTCGTCTCGTCAGCACCCGGTCGTGCTCGAGCAGACCCTCCCAGTCCTCAGGGAAGGCACCGAGGGCGCGCCGCATGCGTCGGGTCTGACGGCCCGGGCCGAACGGCAGCCTGGCGAGCACGGCGTCGCGGCGACGTCGGACAGTGGAGGTGACGGGATCGCTCGTGAGCCACATGGTCAACGCGGAGATGCCGATCGCACCGAGGGCGAGGAAGCGGTACAGGATCCAGCCGAAGGCTGCGGCGCCCGAGGCCCCACCCGCACCGGCGACGAACAATCCGGCCACGAGGTCTGGGACGAGGAGCCCGACGCCGCCCACTCCGGCCACCGCGAGCGCGAGAACCCTGTGCCGCTCCCGCCGCGGGCGCAGCCGAGCGCTGAACCGGGAGCGGACGTAGTGCACCGTCCCCCAGCTGAGACCGACGACACCGAGCAGCGCGACGAGTGCGGCGAGCATGGTGCCTCCTCTGTCAGGACGGGTCGCTGTCTGGACGGGTCTGGACGGGCCGGGTCTGGACGGATCGTGCGGGTGGCTGGTGGGCGACGTGACCGACGACTGCGCGGAACACAGGACTCAGCGAGCCATCACAGACCGCGTGGTGCCTCCATTGTCCCCCAACGCCGATCGCGCGTCGGCTGTTCCGAGTCGATTTGGGAAGCGATTTAGAAAATGCTAAAATCATCAAGCGTTCCCTCTCCCCCAACCTGGACAGCCCTGTGCCTCACACCACCCCTGCCGACGCCCCGTTGTACGAGATCAAAGCCAACCTCTTCAAAGCGCTCGCGCACCCGGCCCGCATCCGCATCCTCGAGATCCTTGTCGCGGCCGACGCACCGTGCCCGGTCAGCGACATCCTCGAGGCGCTCGACATCGAGCCCTCCCTGCTCAGCCAGCACCTCAGCGTTCTCAAGCGCCACCACGTCGTCACCTCGACGCGGATCGGCAACACGGTCACCTACCAGCTCGCCCACCCGCAGGTCGCCGGACTGCTCCAGGTGGCCCGCGCGTTCCTCGTGGACCGCCTCGCTGCGCAGCAGGAACAGCTCGCCCTGGCCGTGCAGATGGACGCGCGTTCATGAGGCTCACTGCACTGCGAGGCATCCTTCCCGACAAGAGCGACTATGCGGATGTCCCCCGTCACTGGCGTGCTGACATCGCCGCCGGCGCCACCGTCGGGATCGTCGCCCTTCCC
>JAAYCP010000188.1 GCA_012729695.1 Actinomycetales bacterium
CTGGCCGTTCGGCTACGGGTCGTGGTCCCGCTGATCCGGATTCTGTCTGACCGGTCACGAACTGCTTCCGGGCACACCACGCCGGTGCCATTCTTGGAGCATGACCGCGACCCTCACCGCGGATCGGACCCCTGTGGTCTCCACGAGGTCCCAGTGGCGAGGCGGCACCGTGATCGCCGCAGTGCTGGTGATCCTCTCCGGAGTCGTCGCAGCCCAGCTCGTCCCCCGCGGCCCCGTGACCACGATGCAAGCGCTCCTCTCGATGGCGATCCTCCTCGTGATCGGCATCGGAGCGGGGGTTGCGACGGGGAGGAGATGGTCGGCCCTCGGGGCCCCACTGCTCTTCGTGGTGACCTTCGAGGTGGCGCGGCTCGGCATCGTCGGGCCCACGGTCGAGGCGCCTCGGCTCACCTCGCTCTACGGCATCATCGCGTTCGTCCTGGGGCGTGGCATCGCGGCGGTGCTCATGCTCCTCCCGCTCCTCGTGGGCGCACTCATCGGGGCCGACCTCGCAGCCCGCCTCGGACGCCCCGGAGCCCGCAGGATCGCCACCGCCGGACGGGTCGGGGTCGTCATCGGCCTGGTGGCGCTCCTCACCCAGGGGTTCTTCATCGCCCGCCCCGCCTCGACGGCCGAGATCCTCGGGCCCGACGGCGCTCGTATGCCGGGCAGCGTGAGCGAGCTCATCACCGTCCCGATCGGTGGGCACGACCAGTCCCTCTTGATCCGGGGCCGCGACGCCTCGAGCCCCGTGCTGCTCTTCCTGCACGGAGGGCCCGGCGGCACCGAGCTCGGCGCGATGCGCCGCGACACCTCGCTCGAGGACGACTTCGTCGTCGTCACCTGGGACCAGCGGGGCTCCGGTCGCTCCTACCCCTCCCTCGACCCCACGTCGACCCTCACCCTCGATGGCATGGTCGCGGACACGATCGAGGTGACCGAGTACCTGCTCGACCGCTTCGACGAGGAGCGGATCTACCTCGTCGGGCAGTCGTGGGGATCCACCCTCGGCGTGCTCGCGGCGCAGGAACGGCCCGACCTCTACTCCGCCTTCGTCGGCGTGGGACAGATGGTCAGCCAGCGCGAGACGGACGTGATGTTCTGGGAGGACACCCTGGCGTGGGCCGAGGGGGCCGGCGACTCCGGTCTGGCGCGGACTCTGCGGAAGAACGGCCCTCCGCCGTACGACGACCTCTACGAGTACGAGCCGGTCGTGGGCACGGAGCACTCGTGGAACGACTACCCGGGACTCGATCTCAGCCATGAGATGCCGGGGACGCTCTTCGTGCCGGAGTACTCCTTCCTCGACAGGATCAACGCGTTCCGGGGGTTCTTCGACACGAACGCGACGCTGTACCCGCAGCTGCAGGGCATCGACTTCCGGGTCGACGTCCCCGCACTCGAGGTGCCCTACGTGATGGTCATCGGAGAGCACGAGGCCCGCGGTCGGGCCGTCCTCGCGGAGGAGTGGTTCGACCTGGTCGAGGCACCCGCGAAGGAGCGTGTCGTCTTCGAGGGTGCCGGTCACCGGCCCAACTTCGACGACCCGGCGCGCTTCGCCGAGGTCATGGCCTCGGTGGCCTCACGGTTCGGCGGCTGACGCCGCAGCCGTCTCACCGACCGCCGGTGACCCACTGCCGCCGGACGGAGGCTGCTCGCCAAGCGCCAGACCCACCTACGGTTGATCCCACCGCGGCGGTCCACTCCAGGTCCGCTCCCCTGCACCGGTCACCTCGCGGATTAGGGTTGGGCGCATGGCTGAACTCGTCGGCGCGGTGGACCAGGGAACGACCAGCACCCGCTTCATGGTCTTCGACGTCCAGGGACACGAGGTGGCCCGGCACCAGCTCGAGCACGAGCAGATCCTGCCCCGGGCCGGCTGGGTCGAGCACAACCCCGTGGAGATCTGGGAGCGCACCCAGACCGTGATCACCTCCGCCCTGGGATCCGCCCGGCTGAACCTGAGCGACCTCGCCGCCATCGGCATCACGAACCAGCGGGAGACCACCCTCGTCTGGGACCGCCGCACCGGGCTGCCGGTGCGCAACGCCATCGTCTGGCAGGACACCCGCACCGACTCGATCGCCAAGGCGCTCGACCGCGACGGTCGAGGTGACGTCATCCGCGAGCGGACCGGCCTGCCCCCGGCCACCTACTTCTCGGGCGGCAAGATCCAGTGGCTGCTGGAGAACGTCGACGGCCTGCGGAGGGCGGCCGAGCGCGGCGATGTGCTCTTCGGCACGACCGACTGCTGGGTCGTGTGGAACCTCACCGGCGGCCCGGACGGTGGCCGCCACGTCACCGACGTGACGAACGCCAGCCGCACCATGCTCATGGACCTCACCACGCTGGACTGGGACGACGAACTGCTCAGCTTCTTCGGCATCCCGCGCGCGATACTCCCCGAGATCGTGTCGAGCAGCCACGCCGAGGCCTACGGCACGACCACAGCGCTGCGCGGTGCCGAGGTGCCGATCACCGGCGTTCTCGGCGACCAGCAGGCCGCCACTGTCGGACAGGTCTGCTTCTCCCCCGGCATGGCCAAGAACACCTACGGCACGGGCAACTTCATGCTGCTGAACACCGGGACGGAGCCGGTGCGCAGCAAGCACGGCCTGCTCACGACCGTCGCCTACCGCTTCGGTGACGAGGCGCCGGTGTATGCGCTGGAGGGCTCGATCGCGGTCACCGGCTCGGCGGTCCAGTGGCTACGGGACCAGCTCGGCATCATCAGCGGTGCCTCCGAGATCGAGACGCTGGCGCGCAGCGTGGAGGACTCCGGCGGCATGTACTTCGTGCCTGCGTTCTCGGGGCTCTTCGCGCCCTACTGGCGCAGCGATGCCCGCGGAGCGATCGTCGGCATGTCCCGCTTCAACACCAACGCCCACCTCGCGCGAGCGACCCTCGAGGCGATCTGCTACCAGACCAAGGACGTCGCGGACGCCATGGTCGCCGACGTCGAGGCCAACGGCGGCGCGATCGATCTCGACGTGCTGCGTGTCGATGGCGGGGTCACCGCCAACGACCTGTGTATGCAGCTCCAGGCCGATATCCTCGGCGTGCCCGTGAGCAAGCCGGAGGTGGCCGAGACGACCGCCCTCGGCGCCGCATACGCAGCCGGACTCGCCGCGGGCGTGTGGGCGAGCACCGATGCCCTGCAAGCCAACTGGCACGAAGCCAAGCGTTGGGAGCCGACCTGGTCGGAGGAGCAGCGCCAGGCCGGGTATGCGGGGTGGCGCAAGGCGGTCGAGCGCACCCTGGACTGGGTGGAGGTCGACTGACATGAGCCTCAACCTGCACTCACGAGCCGCAGCCATCGAGCGGATGACCAGCAGTGAACCGCTCGACGTCCTCGTCATCGGCGGCGGCGTCGTCGGAGGTGGTGTCGCCCTCGACGCGGTCACCCGCGGACTCTCGACGGGTCTGATCGAGGCGCGCGACTACGCGAGCGGGACCTCCTCGCGGTCGAGCAAGCTCATCCACGGAGGTCTGCGCTACCTCGAGATGCTCGACTTCGGCCTCGTCCACGAGGCGCTGCAGGAGCGTGGTCTGCTCCTGGCGAAGATCGCGCCGCACCTCGTACGACCCGTGTCGTTCATGTACCCGCTCTCCAAGCCGGCGTGGGAGCGCTTCTATGTCGGCTCCGGGGTGGCGCTCTACGACGGGCTCGCCTTCGGCGTCCGGCAGACCGGTGGCCTGCCGCGGCACCGGCACCTGCGCAAGAAGAACGCGCTCCAGCTCATGCCGAGCCTGAAGCCATCGGCTCTTTCCGGGGCCATCCAGTACTACGACGCCCAGGTCGACGACGCCCGCTTCGTCCTCGAGCTCATCCGGACCGCCGCGCAGCACGGCGCCCACGTCGCCAACCGCGTCAAGGCAGAGGAGCTCCTCCGGGACGACCAGGGTCGCGTCGTCGGTGTCGTCGCGGTGGACGACATGTCGAGCGACCCCGGGCGTGCCCGCTTCGAGATCCACGCCCGGCACGTCATCTCGGCGACCGGCGTCTGGACCGGCGAGATCCAGGAGATGCTCGATGGGGACGGTCCCCTCTCGGTGACGGCGAGCAAGGGTGTCCATCTCGTCGTCCCCAAGGACCGGATCGACTCCAGCACCGGGGTCATCCTGCGCACCGAGAAGTCGGTGCTGTTCATCATCCCCTGGGGCGAGCACTGGATCATCGGGACGACCGACACCCCGTGGAAGTACGACAAGGCGCACCCGGCCGCCACCTCGGCCGACATCGACTACCTGTTGAGCACCGTCAACGAGGTCCTCGTCACCCCGCTGACACGCGAGGACATCGACGGTGTCTATGTCGGGCTGCGGCCCCTCATCGCCCCGACCGAGCCCGCGGATGTCGAGGCGACGACGCGGATCTCGCGCGAGCATGTCGTGGCCAGCCCGGTGCCTGGGCTCGTCATCGTCGCCGGCGGGAAGTACACGACCTATCGCGTCATGGCCAAGGATGCCGTCGACCTGGCGCTCGAGGAGCTCGGCAAGGAGATGCCCGAGTCGATCTCGCAGACCATCCCGCTCGCCGGGGCGATCAACTGGGACTGGCTCAGCGAGCGACCGCACATCCTCGCCCGCAGCACCGACCTGGACGTCATGGCGATCGAGAACCTCCTCGAGCGCTACGGCACCCTCACGACGGAGCTGCTCGCGCTCATCGCCGTCGACCCGACCCTCGGTGAGGTCCTGCCCGGCGGGGAGGAGCACCTCAAGGTGGAGATCGTGTATGCGGCTGCCGCCGAGGGCGCCCTCCACCTCACCGACGCCCTCACCCGCCGCACCCGGATCTCGATCGAGGCCCGCGACCGCGGACTGACCGCCGCCGAGCCCGCCGCCCGCCTCATGGCCCCGATCCTCGGCTGGGACGAGGACCGGATCTCCTATGAGATCGACCTGTACCGCCGCAGGGTGGAGGCCGAGATGTCGAGTCAGACCATGCCGGACGACGAGTCGAGCCATCTGGCCCGGTCTGCCGTGCGCGAGACGACCCTGTCGTAAAGGCCTGTCCCAAAAGCCCCTGTCCTAGAAGCACCGTCGTACGGAGGAGCCATGCCACCCCTGCCGCACCTGGAGCCGACCGAGCAGCGGATCCTCGGCGCCCTGCTCGAGAAGCAGGTCACCGTCCCGGCCAGCTATCCCCTGACCGTCAACGCCCTGCGCACCGCCTGCAACCAGACCACGAGTCGCGATCCCGTCGTCGACTACGACGACCAGACGGTCGAGTCGACCGCCAGGGCGCTCAAGGGGCGCGGGCTCGTCCGGGTCATCTGGGACGGCCGCGGACAGCGGACCCTGAAGTTCCACCAGCTCCTCGACGAGGCTCTCGATCTGACGCCCGCAGAGCGTGCCCTCATCACCGTGCTCCTGCTCCGCGGCCCCCAGTCCGCAGGTGAGCTGAAGACCCGTACGGAACGACTGCACCAGTTCGCCGACCGTGCGGAGGTCGAGGACTGCCTCGCCGGGCTCGCCGCACGGGAGGAGCCGCTCGTCCAGGAGCTCGGCCGACGCCCTGGCTGGCAGGACCCACGCTGGATCCACCTGCTCGGACCTGTCGACCTTCCCGACGATGTCAGCCCCGCCCGCGGCTCGGTCGACTTCGAGAGCGTCCTCGCCGACGGGCCGGAGGCGCGGGATGCCAAGGTGAGCGCCGCATACGATGCCCTGGCGGAGGCGCACACCGCGAGGTTCTCCGCGGAGCTGGAGGAGGCCCCGTTCGAACGCTGGCTCCTCGACCGCGTCGTCGAGCTGTCCGGAGAGCACCCCGTCGCCGACGTCGGCTGTGGGTCGGGCGGGACCAGCGCATACCTCGCCGATCGCGGTGCCCGGGTCGTCGGCTCCGACCTCAGTCCCGAGATGATCCGCCAGGCGCGGCTGGCCCGGCCGGACCTCACGTTCGAGGTGCGTGACCTCCGCCGGCTCATGCGGCCGACGGACGCCGACGGCTGGGGGGTCGTCCTCGCTTGGTACTCCCTGGTGCATCTCGCCGAGTCCGAGCTGCGCGAGGCGCTCGCTGCCCTGGCGCGCCCGCTACGCTCCGGCGGGTACGTCGTGGTGAGCCTCTACGCCGGCCCGTCGATCCGGCACGTCACCGAGCTGTGGGACATCCCCATCGACCTGGACTTCGTCCATCACGACCCGGCCGCCGTCATCGCTGCCGCCGAGGCGGCCGGACTGAGCGACCTCGAGTGGTACGAACGGGGGCACCTGCCGCGGGACGGCGCGCCGGTGCACCGCTTCTACCTCATCGGACGCCGGGACTGACCTCTTCTCCTGACCTGACCCAGGCCGCCCTCGTCAGCGTCGGGTGCGGTCGGCGAGGGTGTTGAGCAGGGCGGCCCCCTCCGCGGCGTCGTCGACCGTGATGACCCACGCGGTGCCGTTCGCCCGGTCCACCTCCAGCGCCTCACCGTTGCGGACGACGAAGCCCGTGCGTCCGCCGGGGCCGAGCCGGTAGCCGAAGCCGCCGAACTCCCCGAGGGGGCTCACGGTCGTCACCTTCGCCTCGACGATCTCGTCGAGCGGCATGCGCCAGGTCGGCACCCCGATGATGCTGCGCACGGTCAGACCCTCCTCCCTGACAGTCACCCGGAACATGGTGAAGGCGAGCAGGGCGCCGACGAGGATGACGAACAGGAGCGCGCTGAAGATCCACATCCGGGTGAGCAGGGAGAGACCGACGGAGACCGCGGTCACCACGGCGAGCAGCACCCACATACCGGTCCCGGGCTTCGCGAGCCGGCTCCACGTCGCCGGGGGGTCCTCGACCGTGGCCCGCGACGCCTCCGGTGGCACAGGCCCGGCGGCCTTCTGCGGAGTGTCCTTGGCTGCCGGGGTCGTCCAGCCGGCGAGCACGCCGACAGCGATCGCACCCACGAGCGCCGCGACGACAGGCCACTCGACGCCACCGGTGTCACGGGCGTCGGTGAGACCACGCTGCACCCAGCTCGTCCCGACCATGACGACGGTGACGAAGGTCGTCATGCCGGCGGCGAAGCCGACTGTCACCCGACGGTGCATCGCCTCCCGCCAGGCGAGGGTGAGGATGAGTCCTCCGAGCAACCACCCGGTCACCAGCCCGAGCAGGATGAACCACGGCAGCGACGAGCGGGCGCTGAAACCGTCCGGAACATCGCCCGGTCCCCAGTGCGTCGCCACCGGATCAGGGAGCTGGTCGATGAAGGAGAGGAGCACGCCCAGGCCGATGAGCGCGATGGCGAGCGGCCAGAGAAGGACCGCCACCGCTGCGCGACGGCCCGGGCCCCAGCGTCCGGATCGCCCACCAACCATGCTCGCCTGCTCCTGTCCCTCGAGATTCACTGGCTCGCTCCTGCAGGAGCGATATGCCCGAACGGTACCTGTGGGGGCGGCATGCGACCATGGTCGGGTGAGTGAAGAGCAGGCAAAGGTAGACAACCGGTCCCGTCTGACGACCGAGGAGTTCCGGCGGTTCGTGCGCTCCGGCTGGGCCCCGCGACCCGACGCACGCCCGGAGCGCGCCGAGGTGGCCGGGTATGCGGCGCGCCGCCGTGCGGTCGTCTCCGCCGCATACCCGGGCGAGCGGCTCATCGTGCCCGCCGGCGGGCTGAAGGTCCGCTCGAACGACACCGACTACGTCTTCCGCCCGCACAGCGCCTTCGCCCACCTCACCGGGCTGGGCGCCGATCGCGAGCCGGACGCCGTGCTCGTGCTCGAGCCGCGCTTCGGCGAGGACGGGGAGCCGGCCGGCCACGAGGCGATCCTCTTCATCAAGCCGCTCGCCGAGCGCGACAGCGACGAGTTCTTCGAGGACGCGCGGTACGGCGAGTTCTGGGTCGGCGCGCGGCCCTCGCTCGAGGACATCGAGGCTGAGCTCGGTCTGACCGCGCGCGACGTCGCCGAGTTCGCCGACGCGGCCGTCAAGGACGCCGGCCAGGTCACCGTGCGGCTCGTGCGCGACGCGGACCGGGCCCTCACCGCCCAGCTCGACAGCGCCAGGGTCGAGCACGGCCAGGCCGAGGAGGGCATGGTCGAGCAGGACGACGACCTCGCCCACGCCCTCTCCCACCTGCGGATGATCAAGGACGAGTGGGAGATCGAGCAGATGCGGAACGCCGTCGCCGCGACCCTCGTCGGCTTCGAGGCCGTCATCGCCGAGCTCGACAAGGCGGTCGAGGCGGGCCGCGGTGAGCGCTGGGTCGAAGGGGTCTTCGGCCTGCACGCCCGTCACCAGGGCAATGGCGTCGGATACGACTCGATCTGCGCCGCGGGCGACCACGCCAACACCCTGCACTGGATCAAGAACACCGGGGACATCCGCGAGGGCGACCTCATCCTCATCGACGCGGGCGTGGAGGTCGACTCCCTCTACACCGCCGACATCACCCGCACCCTGCCGGTGAGTGGGACGTTCACCGACGCCCAGCGCGAGATCTACGACGCGGTCTATGAGGCACAGCAGGCCGGTCTGGCCGCCGTCCGGCCGGGCAACCGGTTCAGCGACGTCCACGCGGCCGCGATCCGGGTCATCGCCGAGCACCTCCACGCCTGGGGGCTGCTGCCCGAGGGCGTCTCCGTCGAGGACACCCTCGACAAGGAGCACGGGCAGTACCACCGGCGCTGGATGGTGCACGGCACGAGCCACCACCTCGGCATCGACGTCCACGACTGCGCCCTCGCGACCCGTCAGGAGTACATGGACGCCGAGCTGAAGCCCGGGATGGTCCTCACCGTGGAGCCGGGCCTGTACTTCAAGGCCGACGACCTGCTCGCCCCCGAGCGGTTCCGGGGCATCGGGGTGCGTATCGAGGACGACGTCCTCGTCACCGAGGACGGGCACGAGAACCTCTCGGCCGCGTTCCCCCACACCTCCGACGAGGTCGAGGAGTGGATCCGCGAGGTCCGCTCTCGTCGGTGAGTCGCGCCGCGGTCAGCGGCGGTCGATGACCTCCAGGGCCACCGCATACTCCACGCCGGCGACTTGTCCGCCCGCGCCGAGGATGTCGCCGAGCAGCTCACGCGGGCTGGGGAAGGTCTCGGGCAGCGCCGCGTTGTAGGCGGCGTGTGCCTCGAGGGAGGCGACAGCCGCCTCGAAGTGGTCCGAGACGTCGACGACGTGGGTCGGCTCCTTGCTCCCTGTGATGGCGATGAAGCGAACGCCCTCCCACGGCTCGAGTCCCTCCTCGACCAGCCCGGGGAAGATCCAGCGGTTCCCCGCGTCGGCGACGGCATCGAGGGTGGCCAGGCCGACGGCCCGGTGGTCGGCCTGGTTGACGAACCCCCCGGGGAACGTGACGTCGAACGTCGTGCCGACGACGAGATCGGGTCGGACCCGGCGGATCTCGCGCGCGATATCCCGACGGAGGCCGGGGCCGTACTCGATCCGCCCGTCGGGGTGCGTCCCGAAGCCGACGTCGGTGACCCCGACGATCCGGGCGCTCTCGATCTCCTCCGCCTCACGCACCGCGCTGGCCTCGTCCGGCGGCATGGTGGCGATGCCCGCCTCACCGCGGGTGAGGAGGAAGTAGCTCACGTCGATGCCGGCTGCGGTCCAGCGGTGCACGGCAGCCGAGAGGCCGTACTCGATGTCGTCCGGGTGCGCCACGACGCAGAGCACGCGCTCGAGGTCGGCGGTGAACTCGGGGAGGGGCTCCGCGCCCGGGGTGACGCTCACTGGCCCGGGGTCGTCATCGGAGGTGTCGGGCCCTGCGGCGGCGTGGCCGACTGCCCCTGCTGCTCCTCGTGGGCGCGCAAGGCCTCCTCGCGGGCGCGCTGGACCTGGGCCTGGGCGGCCCGCATCGGGTCCATCTCGGCAAGGAGCTGCCGCGCCCGGGCGGCGTACTTGTGCTCGGTGAGCACCTCGTACCGGGTCGCGACCACCTGCGAGATCGACATGAAGTCGCGGTTGCCACCGGTGACCTGGTAGCCGACGAGGGCCCAGACGAGTCCGAAGATCGCCCCGAAGGCCATCGTCATGACGACCCGCAGGAGCACGAAGCCGTCCTGGGCGAACATCGCGAAGATGAGGCCGACGAAGGCACCCAGCCACGCGCCGGAGACGGCTCCACCCGCCGCGACCTTCCCGCGGGTGAGGCGGCCGGTGACCCGCTCCAGCTGCTTGAGATCCGTCCCGACGATGAGGACGTTCTCGACGGGGAAGTCGTGGTCGGAGAGGTAGTCGACCGCCTTCTGCGCCTCCTCGTAGGTGTCGAAGACGCCGAGCGACATCGGGTACTCGAGGGTGAGCC
>JAAYCP010000189.1 GCA_012729695.1 Actinomycetales bacterium
AGCTCGGCTCCGCACGCGCGGGAGATGTCGATCCGGTGCATGAACGGGTCCCGCGTGAGGATGACGTCGAAGAGGTATGCGAAGGTCCAGCGGCCGTCGTAGTCGTCCTGCAGTGCGCGGTTCCGGATCAGCCCCGGAGCCCTCCGGCGGTTTCGGGTCGCCTGCGGCGCCAGCCTGCGCACCTCGTCGATGAGCGCGTCAGTCGTGAGCCCGGCGTTCTTGTCGACCTGCAGCCCGGTGAGTGCATCGATGAGGGGGCCACCGTGCCGCTTGGCGGTCCACGCGGCACGCAGCGGCTGAGCCGTGACCTCACGCAGCGAGGCGAGCATCTGGATCATGCCGAGCATGTGACCGGCCATGGCACGCACGTCCCAGCCGGGGCACTCGGTCGGCGCCCGCCACTGCTCCTCGGTGAGGCTCTCCAGGAGCTCGGCGACCCGCGCATACTCCGTCACCGCGAGGGAGGCCGCGACGTCCCTGTCGAGGGAGGAACGCCGGACTCCGGGCTGCTGTGGGGTGGTCGTGGGCGTGGTGCTCATCGTTGCTCCTTGGGGGAAGGGTCACGGAAGGCCGAAGTTGTCGGCGAGCATGTCGATGGCGCGGTGCACGAGCCGGCTCCACCGCTGTCCGCCCGGGTCGTTGGCGTGCTGGGCGTCGATGAGGCCGCTGATCACGGCGACGTAGAGGTCGAGGTCCTCGTCGGTGAGCCCGTGGCGAAGGAAGAGCTGGTGCGTCTTCTCGAGGACGGCGACGGCAGGGGCGTACGCCTCCGGGCTCGGCTCGAAGCCCGGGATGGTCCGCAGGTTCATCAGCTGGTGCCGCGGCAGGTCGCGCACGGAGAAGTCGACGAAGGAACGCGCCACGGCCTTCAAGGACTCGCGACCGTCGGAGGGTAGCCGGTCCCACAGCTCCTCGTACTGCACGAGGCACTCGCTCCACGCCTGCGCGAACATCGCGTCATAGATGGCGTTCTTGGAGTCGAAGTGGGTGTAGAGCGACGGCGCCCGCATGCCGACCCGCGCGGCGACCTGGCGCAGGGTGAGGCCGGCCAGTCCCTCCTCCCCGGCGATCACCCAGGCGGCGTCAATGATCTCGCGACGGGTTGCCGCACGACGTTCGGCCTGCCTATCTCTGTTAGGCGCAACTAACACAGTTAGCAGTAAAGCACCTATCGGCCCGACTGTCGAGGTTCGGGTCGCGTTTGGTTCGTTCCTCGCCAGCTCGGAGCGTTGTAGCGCTCCGAAGTGAGCGCACCGAACCACAGAACGGAGAGGGCAGGCCTGGCTCGCGAGCGGCGCGCGCTAAGCCGGCTCCGCGATCACGACGTAGTTGGCCACGCGGTGGCCGTCGCCACGGAACCCGTATGCGTCGTCGCACGTGACGATGGCCAGTCGCCGGACCGAGGTGTTCACTCCCCAGACGGTCTGGTCCGTCGTGAGGTCGTCCTTGTCGACAACGCCGGCGCGCACGACCTTGAAGACGCGCGCCTCCCCCTTCTCGTCGACGAG
>JAAYCP010000190.1 GCA_012729695.1 Actinomycetales bacterium
AGCTCGGTTCCTCGAGACTCTGCTCCTTGCTCCCCAGTGTCAGGTGCGGCCACTAGGTTGGTTCGGAAGCCGAGCCGACAGTCGTGGCGCATGTCGCGACACATCACCAGACCCCAGATCGCACCCCGACCAAGATCGCAACGCCAGCCAGATCGCACGCCAGCCCCAGATCGCACGCCAGGCCACTCGTGCCCGACCGGACCTCGGTTGGACGGCCCGACCAGACCGAAGGACGCCCATGCGCGATGCATTCCACGAGGATCTCGACCGCATCTCCGACCAGCTCGTCGAGATGACCCGCCTCGCGAGCTCGGCCATGTCCCGGGCGACCACAGCCCTGCTGGACGCGGACATCACCCTCGCGGAGTCGGTCATCGAGAACGACAAGCAGATCGACGCCCTTCGGGAGCAGCTCGACATGCTCGCCATCGACCTGCTCGCCCGCCAGCAGCCGGTGGCGACCGACCTGCGCATCATCGTGACCGCGATGCGGATGAGCGCCGACATCGAGCGGATGGGCGACCTCGCGCGACACGTGGCGAAGGTGGCGCGACTGCGCTTCCCGCACTCTGCGGTGCCGGCCGAGCTGCGCGACATCATCCTGCAGATGGGTCAGGTGGCCGAGCGGATCGTCACCAAGGCCGGGGCGGTCATCGCCGCCAAGGACGCGGAGAAGGCGTTGACCCTGGAGCGCGACGATGACGCCATGGACGACCTGCACCGCCAGCTCTTCGAGCGTCTCGTCGACGGCCACTGGGAGCACGGGACCGAGACGGCGGTCGACATCACCCTGCTCGGGCGCTACTACGAGCGGTTCGCCGACCACGCCGTGTCCGTCGCGAGGCGGGTCGTCTTCCTCGTCACCGGCGAGTGGGAGCCCGAGGAGCTCACCGACCACGAGGAGCGCGAGGACTCAGGTCACGCGCAGGAGTAGCGCCTGAGCCCTACTCCCCCTACTTCTTGCCCTGCGCCGCGACGGCGGCAGCGGCCTCGGCTGCGGCCTCCGGGTCGAGGTAGCGGCCCGGCTCGATGGGCATGAAGTCCTCGCCGAGGGTGTAGACGAGCGGCATCCCCATGGGGATGTTGAGGCTCACGATGTCCTCATCGCTGATCTGGTCCAGGTGCTTCACGAGCGCCCGCAGACTGTTGCCGTGGGCAGCGACCAGGACCGTGTGGCCAGCCCGCAGGTCCTCCTGGATGGGCCCTTCCCAGTAGGGCATCATCCGGGCGATGACGTCCTTGAGGCACTCGGTCCGCGGCACCTCGACCCCGGCATACCGCGGGTCGCCGGTCTGGGAGAACTCACTGTCCGGGTCGATGGGCGGCGGCGGGGTGTCGAAGCTGCGCCGCCAGAGCATGAACTGCTCGTCGCCGTACTTCTCCCGCGTCGCCGACTTGTCCAGGCCCTGGAGCGCGCCGTAGTGCCGCTCGTTGAGCCGCCAGCTGCGCCGCACCGGGATCCAGTGCCGGTCGCAGACATCGAGGGAGATATTGGCGGTCGTGATCGCGCGACGCAGCAGCGAGGTGTGCACGATGTCGGGGAGGATGCCCGCCTCGGCCAGCAGCTCACCACCGCGGACGGCCTCCTGCCGTCCCGCCTCGATGAGGTCGACGTCGACCCAGCCGGTGAAGAGGTTCCGCTCGTTCCAGTCGGA
>JAAYCP010000191.1 GCA_012729695.1 Actinomycetales bacterium
GAACGCGAGCAGCGCTCCTCCGCCCACCAGGGCGCGCCGTGTCCAGCTCACGCGCCGGACCCGTGCTCCGTACAGCCCCGGAGGGCCTTCCACGGGCACGCCGTAGTCGTTCACCCAGAAGTCCCAGTCCTTGGGTGCCGAAGGCCAGTCGGCCTCCGGGTGCCACCCGGGGTCGGGGATCCAGCCGTCGGGCACCGGTGGCCACTGAGGAGGAGTGCGGAACTTCATGGCGCATCATTCCCTTCCCGGAGCAGCTCACGCTGCAGCTCTGACCAGCCGATGCGGGCTGGGTCCACGGGACCCAGCCGACGGGCTGC
This sequence comes from Actinomycetales bacterium, assembly GCA_012729695.1. Classification (GTDB taxonomy): domain Bacteria; phylum Actinomycetota; class Actinomycetes; order Actinomycetales; family Dermatophilaceae; genus F2B08. The sequence goes on from JAAYCP010000191.1 coordinate 318, forward strand.
CCCCACCAACTGGTAGTCGTTCTCGTCGGCGGCACACTCGAGGACCTCGAGGGAGGTCTCGGCGCCGAGGCAGCGCTGCAAGCGATCACGGCGGAGGCGCACGCTCCAGAGGAACGAGACGCCCGTGCCCCGCTCGAGGGCCGCGATCTTGGCCGAGCGCAGACCGGGGGCGACGGCGAAGGTCTCCATGGCAGTGACGAGCAGCGCTCCGGCGACGGCCTGGCGGTGGATCACTGCGCCGTCCTTGGCCGGCATCTTCCGGATGGACGGGCGACCGGTCGGAGTCACACCCGGCATGCGGTCCGGCACCACGTCCTCGCCTGGCGCGACGATGACCACGTAGGCCTCATCGCCCTCCACCCCCACGATGGCAGCGGGATCCTCGTTGTCCTCGAAGGCCTCCTGGACGAACGACATGACCGTCGAGGGGTCGTTCCCGGAGAGCCGGTTCCAGAAGGTGTCGAGCTCCTCCTGCCGGTTGCGCTTCGCGAGCTCCCACTCCTGCTCGGCAACCCGGTCGTCCGCTGCCGATCGGGTGCGGGCCGCCTCACGGGCACGGCGGCGACCAACGACGTCGTACCAGGGGACGCCCGCCCGCGCCTTCCGCAGATGATGGGGCAGCGTCTGCCCGGCCGGAGGTCGCGGGATGTCGGCGAGAGGCCGGGTCATGGCCGGGAAGGACACCTGGGCATGCCGGGTCTGCAGGTCCTCGATTCGGCCGGCGAGAGCGATCGCCAGCTCAGCCTTCTCCTGCTGCGCGGGCGTGGTCGCAGTGAACGGCACCTGCGTGCCCGTCTGCCGCTTTGTCGGGCCACCGACGGACGTGTAGTACGTGAGGGGCCCAGCCCCGGTGGAGATGCCCGTACGTCCAGCGCCCACGTGCAGGCGTGCAGCGCGCGGCCCCACGTGTGCGCGGACCCCCCGTGAGGAGAGGCTCACTCGCACACCAGGAGCCAATCTGACCCCGATCAATCCCATGACCTGCTCCGCCCCACCCAACCGTCAGCATCCACTTGGCACCTACCGCTTCGCCTTGCGCCAGCCGGCGTCCACCGCCTCCTGCTCGGTGCAGAACCAGCGCTCCCCCTTGCTCTCGGTGATGATCGTCTCGTCATAGGACCGGCCCCCCGGGACGTGGTAGATCTTCTCGCCGCTGCTGCTGATGTTGCCCTTGATGACGCACTTCCCGGCGTCGGCGCCGGGCGCCGGCTGGGGCGCGAAAGGCGCGGCAGCCGTCGGCGTCGAGGCAGGCTGGGCCGCGACGTCACACGCCCCACTCCAGATCCCCAGGTTCCCGGCCCGAGCGATCTCCTGCGCCTCGAGGTAGTCGTCCCGCCCCGCATACGGCCGGTCGTAGGTGTACTCCCGCGCCAGGCCCTCGGCCACGAGCCGCTGCGCGACGTTGACTCCGTCAAGAGTGAAGACGTGCCGCAGGATCCGGTCGTAGCGGTCGCGGTCGTCCTGCGTCGGGTCGGCGACGATCCGCACGTCCCTGCTCTGGACGAGGCTCTGCATCCGGCTGGCGCTCGCCTGCGCATAGCACTCGCCGTCGCTCAGCTCCGGTGCGTCGATGCCGATGATGCGCAGTCGTTCCGTCACGCCCCCGACGGACACCCGCAGGGTGTCGCCGTCCACGACTCCGACCACTCGCACGACCTCACCCCGTGCGGCCGGTGCCTCGGCGGGCGTCTGGGCGGTGGTGATCGCCTCAGTGGTGGCTTGCTGGGTGGCCGCCGCCGTTTCCGGAGTATGCGTGGGCTGGCTCGTCGCCACGGCCGGCGCCGGAGCCTGGCTCACCGTGGGCGCAGGATCCTCGGTCGCTTCCATCCCGCACCCGGC
>JAAYCP010000192.1 GCA_012729695.1 Actinomycetales bacterium
CAGGTGACCGGCGCGGCAGAATGGCACATCAACGCCGATGAGCCCGACATCCTCGACTTCAACCTCGACTTCAACCGACCGGCCGAATTCTTCACATCCGACATGTACAGGTCCTCGGACCACGATCCGGTGCTGGTGGGACTGAATCTCGACGCCGAGCCGACGAACACCGCGCCGACGGTCGAGGCGACCTTCGGCGAGGGCTACCTGCAGTGCGGCACCGACAACGCCACGCTCACGGTCGACATCACGGACCGCGACGAGCAGGACGCCCACACGGTCACCGTCGACTGGGGCGACGGCAGTGGACCGCCCACGGTGGTCGGAACCGACGAGGCGTCGGTCACGCTCACCCACACGTACGACGAGGTAGGCACCTACACCGCCACCATCACGGTGATGGACAGCCACGGGCACGTCGTGACGACGACCGCGGAGACGACCGTCGCATACGACACCGACGGCCTGGGCGGACCGTTCAAGAACGGCGCGTGGAGCGCCAAGGACGGCTCGACCGTGCCGGTCAAGGCCGAGTTCCGCGACTGCGACGGCTCCGCGCCCACCGGTCTCGACCCGACGGTCACCGTGAGCGTCGGCGACGAGGTGGTGCTCACCGCGACGATGGCCTACGTGGACGGGCACTGGAAGTACAACGTCCGGACCCGCGACCTCCCTGGGCCAGGTGAGTACACGGTGAACATCACTGTTCCGGAGACCGGCCAGACCGTCACCGGCTCCCTCACGGTGCGCCCCTGACGGGACGAAACTGGCGGGTGGCACCCGACCTGAGTCCGGGTGCCACCCGCCAGGGCACCGATCTCGCTGCGAACTTGAGGCGGACCACCGTCACCAAGGGAGGGAACCGAAAAGAACTAGCCCAGACCGTCCCGGGCCAGCACCGCGGTCGGGGTCTTGCCGGTCCGTCCGCCTCGAGGCACCGCGAGGTGAGACTGATCCAGCACCGTTGCAGCACAGGCTCGTCCGCGATCAGGCTCGTGGTGTCCATACCTCCACATCGGTGCTCGGATCTGCTTGGCTGACATCACCGCGCAATGCCACCGAGTGATTGGAGTGCCGATCTCGTCACCTGACCAGTCGTCCATCGTCTCCCGCCGGGAGCTGATCGACCCGCCCTGTCGTGAGCCTCTTGACCAGCTCCTCGAGGCGATGCCCGGTGGCTTCAACGCCATCGCCGACATCGTCGCCAGGCGTGCCACCGTCGACCAGATGCTCGCGGCGATGCCGGCACCGGAGAACCCGGGGGTCGGGATCGAGGACCGGATGGTGCCGGGTCCGGAGTACGCGCCGAAGGTCCGAGTCCGGATCTACCGGCCGGACGGGGTGAGCGGAACCCTCCCCTGCGTCTACTACATCCACGGCGGAGGCATGATCCTCGGGACCGTGGAGGGCGAGGAGGGCAGTGCGATGCGCATCTGCCACGAGGTCGGAGCAGTCGTCGTATCGGTCGACTACCGGCTGGCCCCTGAGAACCCGCACCCCGCCCCGGTCGAGGACTGCTACGCCGGCCTGGTCTGGACGGCAGCGAACGTCGAGGAGCTCGACGTGGACCCCGGGCGCATCGCGATCTACGGCGGCAGCGCCGGCGGTGGCCCTAGCCATCGGGACCGCGCTCCTGGCCCGTGACCGCGGCAGCCCGCAGCTCGCGTTCATGATGCCGATCTATCCGATGATCGACGACACCAACACCCTCCCGTCGACGCACGAGGTCACCGACATCGGCATCTGGGACCGCCCGGGGAACATCGAGGCGTGGAAGTGGTACCTGGGCGGCAAGGAGGCGGACCAGTACGCCGCCCCCGCCCGAGCCGAGGATGTCAGCGGACTGCCCTCCGCATACATCGATGTGGGAACCGTCGACCTGTTCCGCGACGAGGACATCGCCTTCGCCCAGCGACTCATGCAGGCCGGAGTGCCGTGCGAGCTGCACGTCCGTCCCGGCAGCTACCACGCCAGCGAGACGTTCGCTCCTGATGCGGCTCTCTCACAACGGATCTGGGCCGGAAGGATCGACGCCCTGAGGCGGGCGCTGCGCTGAGCCACTAGACCGCGCCGCGAACGGGAGCGTGAAGACACGATGTTGCCGAGTGCTCATCGGGTGGGCCGTCTCCCGGCACACCGAGCGGGAGGAAGGCCTTGGATCACCTTGGCAAACGCGTGTGCCGGCGACTGAACTTCGGCTTCACACCGCCCCTGCTTGTGTCATCACAGCGTCCGCCAAGGCCTGGAGCACCCCACGCGCCGCGCGCTACCCTCGAGGATGATCACCGCGATGCACATGCTGATCTACTCCGACGACGCCACCGCGACGCGGGCCGCCTCATCCTTCATGGCTTCTCCATCTGAAGGGACTCGTCTGTGGTGATGGAACGCGAGGCAGTGTGCCAGCGCCCCGTGCCCAGGAGCGGGGGCCGATGTTCGATGGGGTCAAGGTCGGCCGCCCAGCTGCGGGCGGACTGGTCAATGCTGGGTACACGTCATTGGATGATCTCCCGGACGTACTGCCTGCCCTCGATCCTCATCGATGATCGCCTCATGCTCGTCAACGGTGGTCTCGGGGACCTGACGATGTGGGATGTCGAAGACGACCCGGCCTTCCTGTGGTCCCCACCGGGGCGAGGTGACTTCCGCGACGCCGTTGAGGCGGTGCCGGTCAGTGGCGGGTTCGTCATCAAGGAGCGGGTGGCCGGCAGACCGGTGCTGCGGCTGGTCGAGGCGGGCACGGGTGAGGTCCTCGATAGCTATGAGAACGCTGGGCGGTGGGATCGGTCCGAGCTCGTGGGAGACGGCGACATCGTCGTGCTCTCGTCCAGATCCGCCGTCGACGGCGAGGGCGTCACCGTCGACGCTCTGCAGGCGCGGGACCGCAGGCTGGCGTCGCTGTGGAGCATGGAGGCGTCGGACGATCCGAAGGCAGCGCCCGGAAGCGGCCTGCGAGCCTTGTCGATCAGTGCGGGCATCGTTGCCGCAGAAGGTGATGAGAGCTTCGTGGGTCTGGATGCACGGAGTGGCTCGGTCATCTTCATGGTCGACAAGCCGAGTTGGCACAACCACGACGCCAGCACCACCGTCATCGACGGCAAGCTCTACAACAGCACGGCCGCAGGCATCGCCCTGTACGTAATCGACACGGCGAGCGGGAACCTGGTCGAGTACGGTCCCGAGAACCTCTTCCACGGCGAAACGCTCGGCGTCGACAGCCGATCGTCCTACCGCTTCGGGCCCAAGGTTGCCGGAAACGTGCCCGTCTTCTTCCACGAGCTCCTCGTCGCGGTGCCAGGAGGCTGAGCAGCGATCAGCACCGTCGTTGCAGGGATAGCGCTGAGGAGCACCCCACCCGGCTCGCAGATGCGAGGAGGACCGTTGCTCTTGGCGGCAGCACCCGGGTGTCGCATGGACCGCAGGGCCTCGTCAGAGGTCGCGCGAGATTCCTTGCAGGCGTGGAGAGTATGCGGTTCACTAAGCTAAGGCAGCCGTTCCCGGCCCCGCTGAGATGAGAGGTCCCCGATGCGCCCTTCCCGAAGCATCTCCCGCCTGCTGTTCACTGCAGTGGCTCCGGCGCTGGCGGTGGCCCTGCTGGCCGGCTGCGCGGGAGGCGATGCAGCGGATCCCGTGGCCGCCGAAAGCGCGGCTGACGCTAGTGCGGTCGACACCACGAGCGACGATGCAGACGACGCAGACGGCGAGAGCGCAGACGGTGCCTCTGGATCGAGCGATGCGACGCGGGTGTGCGAGGCGCTGAGCGCGGTGGACCCGGATACGGTTTTCGCCGACCTCACCTTCGGCGAGCCGGAGCCACGCTCCGACATCGCCTGGTGCCGACTGCCGGTGACGAACGCCGAGGGTGAGGGTCTGACAGCGGGGCTCGACGTGAACGGCCTCTTCGATGTCTATCAGCAGCAGTACCGCGAGGACGAGGATCTCTATCGGGAGATCGAGGGTTTGGGCAATGAGGCCTACATCATCAACGACGCCCAGCTCCACGTACGCCAGGGCCAGGAAGCGTGGATGGTAGCCCTGCAGGCGATGGTGGTCATGGCGGAGGAGCCCACAATGCCGGCCCCCGAGTCAACAGAAGCCGGGCTGACTGAGATCGCCCGATCGCTGCTCGAGCAATAGCCCGAAGCCGTTCGACCCAGACTCCCATCACGCGCGCCGTCGCCGGGAGTGCAGGGTCCAGATGGCAGATCCCGCATAGTGGCGCCCGTTTGGACAGTGACCCTTTTCGCCGG
>JAAYCP010000029.1 GCA_012729695.1 Actinomycetales bacterium
CCGGTGTGGCTCCTGCGGAGCTGCGGGCGCTCGACCCGCGCCGGAAGCTCGCCCGCTTCCTCGGCTGAGAACTGCGCACGGCACCACCCACCGGCAACGGGTTGCCACTGTGGGTGTGTGATCGTGCACTCCTCCGCGCGCTGCACCACCCACCGACGACGAGCCTCAGTTGTGGGCGTTCAACCGCGCTGCGACCACGGTCGTGGCTACTTCCGCGCTTTCCCCTCACGCACCATCTGCAGGGTCTCGGCCACCCGACGCGCCCTGGTCTCCTCGCGCTTGGCCTCCCCCACCCAGCGGGCGAACTCCTTGCGGTGACTCAACGCCATCGCGTCGAAGCGCTCCTTGACCTCCGGGTCCGCCGCGAGCGCCTCGGCCAGCTCCGGCGGCAGCTCGACCTCGCGCGGCGCCTCGTCCAGGGAGACCACCGCACTCACGGTGTCGCCGATCTCCACCCCGAGCGCGGCCCGGTTGGCCTTGCTGATGCCGATGCAGTTCCGGCCATCCATCACCGCCAGCCGCAGCCGCGCCGACTGCTCGCCGATCGTCACCATCACCGGCGCCCGCTTCCCACCGCCGAGCTCGTCGACCTGCTCGTCGGTGAGGAAGATGGCCGTAGCCGGGCCGAACGGTTCCAGGGTTGTCGTGAGCTGCACAGATGCCATGACCATCAGGCTGTCACCATCCGGCACACCGCCCATCCGAACAGCACTGCCCATCGCTGCCCCGACCGCCGACGGCGCCGAGGGTGTTCCCGCCCCCGGACCCCCGCATACGGTTGGGTCATGACCGCAGAGACGACCCTCCACGACTTCACCGCGACGACCCTGACGGGAGGCGATCAGCCGCTCGACGCATACGCCGGCCAGGTGGTGCTCGTCGTCAACACCGCCAGCCAGTGCGGCCTCACTCCGCAGTACGCAGGGCTCGAGGAGCTCTGGCAGACCTACCGGGACCGCGGCTTCGTCGTGCTCGGGTTCCCGTGCAACCAGTTCGGGGGTCAGGAGCCGGGCACCGAGGAGCAGATCGCGACGTTCTGCGAGACGAGCTACGGCGTGACCTTCCCGATGTTCGCCAAGGTCGACGTCAACGGCCGCGACGCGCACCCGCTGTTCGCGTGGCTGCGCCAGGAGAAGGGCGGCCTGCTCGGGGACCGGATCAAGTGGAACTTCACCAAGTTCCTCGTCAGCCGCGACGGTCGGGTGATCCAGAGGTATGCGCCGCAGACTGCCCCTGCCGACCTCGCCGGAGACATCGAGGCGGCTCTCGCGGCCGCCCCCGAAACAGCCTCAGAGGCCGCTCCGGACGCCGGCTCGGACAGCACCCCGGACGCCTGACCCACGCTCGCGACGCCTCCCCCACGCTCGAACCGGTGTAGCGCAGCCCACATCGACGCGGCCTTGCCGCCATCTCTCCCCGTACGGATACTTGGACTAAGCGAGCGCTTACTTAGCGCTCTGTGCAGTCTGCCCGTTCAAAGGAGCACCCATGGGGCACTACAAGGCCAACCTGCGTGACATCGAGTTCAACCTCTTCGAGGTGCTGGACCGGGACGAGATTCTCGGGACCGGTCCCTACGCCGAGCTCGACGTCGACACCGCGCGCGAGATGCTCAAGGGCATGGCGCGCCTGGCGGAGAACGAGCTCGCCGAGTCGTTCAGCGACGCCGACCGCAACCCGCCGGTCTACGACCCGCAGACCCAGGCGGTCACCATGCCGGAGTCGTTCAAGAAGTCCCAGGCCGCCTACCGCGACTCGGGCTTCTGGTCCATCGAGATCCCGGCCGAGCTCGGCGGCACGGTCGCCCCGCCGTCGCTGCGCTGGGGCATGAGCGAGATGGTCCTGGGCGCGAACCCCGCGATCCAGATGTTCAACGCCTCGTACTCCTTCGCGCACCTGATGTACCGCTACGGCAACGAGGACCAGCGCAAGCTCGCCAAGTGGATCGTCGAGAAGGGCTGGCACTGCACGATGGTGCTCACCGAGCCCGACGCCGGCTCGGACGTCGGCGCCGGCCGGACCAAGGCGATCGACAACGGTGACGGCACCTGGCGCATCGAGGGCGTCAAGCGCTTCATCACCAGCGCCGAGTCCGACATGACCGACAACGTCGTCCACTTCGTCCTGGCCCGCCCCGAGGGCGCGAGCGCAGGCACCAAGGGCCTGAGCCTCTTCGTGCTCCCCAAGTTCCACGTCGACCTCGAGACCGGTGAGCTCGGCGAGCGCAACGGTGTCTACGTCACCAACGTCGAGAAGAAGATGGGCCTGAAGGTCTCCACGACCTGCGAGCTCACCTTCGGCGGCGAGCGTCCGGCCGTCGGCACCCTCTTCGGCGACGTGCACGACGGCATCGCCCAGATGTTCCACGTCATCGAGAACGCGCGCATGCTCGTCGGCACCAAGGCGATCGCCACCCTCTCGACCGGCTACCTCAACGCCCTCGAGTACGCCAAGTCCCGCGTCCAGGGCCCTGACCTCACCCGCGCCTCGGACAAGACCGCTCCGCGCGTGACGATCACCCACCACCCCGACGTGCGCCGCAGCCTCATGCTGCAGAAGGCGTATGCGGAGGGCCTGCGGGCGCTCGTCCTCTACACCGCGGCGCAGCAGGACGCCGTCGACATCGCCCAGCGCGAGGCCGGCACCGAGAAGCTCGAGCGGGGCACCGTCGGTGAGCTCGCCAGCCGGGTCAACGACCTGCTCCTGCCGATCGTCAAGGGCCTGGGCTCCGAGCGCGCGTGGGTGCTGCTCGGCACCGAGTCGCTCCAGACCTTCGGTGGCTCCGGCTTCCTTCAGGACTACCCGGTCGAGCAGTACGTCCGGGACGCCAAGATCGACACCCTCTACGAGGGCACCACGGCGATCCAGGGCATGGACTTCTTCTTCCGCAAGATCATCAAGGACAAGGCCGAGTCGCTCGGTGTCCTCGCGGGCCAGATCCAGGAGCTCGCCAAGGACACCGGCAGCCACGGTGGCGCGCTCGACCGTGAGAAGGAGCTCCTCGGCGAGGGCCTGGAGTCGGTCCAGGGCATCCTCGGCTTCATGGTCGGCGAGCTCATGAAGTCCGACCCGCGCGCCGAGGGCGGCGAGGCTGCCAACATCTACAAGGTCGGCCAGAACACGACCCGCTTCCTCCTCGCGGCCGGTGACCTCGTCGTGGGCTGGCTGCTGCTGCGCCAGGCCGAGATCGCGCTCGACGGGCTTGCCCGCATCGACGCCGGCGAGCACCCGGAGTCCGACCGCGACTTCTACACCGGCAAGGTGGCGGCGGCGAAGTTCTATGCTCGTCAGGTGCTCCCGCGCCTCGCTGCTGAGCGGGCTGCGGCGGAGGCCACCGACAACGAGCTCATGGAGGTTCCCGAGTCGGCCTTCTGAGCCGTCGCGAGAGCGTGAAGGGTGGGGGACCATAGTGGGCGGTCCCCCACCCTTCGTTCATGTCCGGGCAGATTCATGTCCGGGCAGAATCGAGGCGCAGGGTTCAGGTCTGTGAGGCACGAAGGCCGGCGAGATCGCGAGGGGCGTCCATCCGTCGGTCTCACGCTCCCTGAGCCACCGCGGACGCCCCGTGCGACCGTTTCCAACCCCTCACCGAGCAGGAGGCCGCATGACTGACCGGGCGGCAGGCTAGGTTGGGCGCATGCGCCTCTCCCCCGCCCCGCCGCAGGGCCTCGCCGAGCTGACCGACGCATACGAACAGACGGCGCGAGCCGTCGCCGAGCTCGGCCGGGCCTGCCCGCCCGAGCGGATCGGCGACAAGACACCGTGCCCCGGGTGGGACGTCTTCGCCCAGGTGGCGCACGTCGAGTCCGTCGAGTCGCTGTTCTCCGGGGAGCCGATGCCAGACGTCCAGCTCGACGCGGCCGACCGCCCGCACGTGCGCAACGACTTCGGGATGGTCATCGAGCGCCTCATCGAGTCCCGCCGCGGCCTCTCGCTCCCCGAGGTCTGCGACCGGCTGGACAGCATCATCGACAAGCGCGTCGCCCTCTTCCGCTCCGGCGAGATCACTCCCGACACGGAGATGCTCGGCCCGTTCGGCATGATGCCCGCCGAGGGCCTGCTCAGCATCCGCTGCTTCGACATCTGGTCCCACGAGCAGGACCTTCGCGAGACCCTAGGCATCCCAGGCAATCTCGACTCACCTGCGGCGGCAGAGACCATGCGGCGGATGTATGCGGCGCTCGGCCACATCACCGTCGCCGCCCGGGTGCCGGTGGGCCAGGCGGTCGCGGTGGAGCTGACCGGTCCGATCACCGGCTGGGGCGCGGTGCGGGTCGTCGAGAAGGACGGCAAGCTGCGCGGGGTGCCGGTGGAGATCGACGAGGAAGAGGCGCTCGCCGTGCTGCGACTCGACACGCGCTCAGCAGGGCGTCTCATCGCCGGACGCCAGCCGGTCGGTCGCGATGGCGGTTTCCCCTGGTCCTCGACGGGTGACCCGCAGACCGTCTCGGTGCTCGTGCGGAAGTTCGGCGTCACGCCCTGAGCACGTTGAGTGCGTCAGCGCGGGCCGACGCAGTGTGAGTAGGTCAGCGCGGGTCGACGTCGGTGCGGTCGACACGCGAGCCGGTGGCGGGGTCCACGGTGCTCTCGCGCACCGTGCTGTAGCCGGCG
>JAAYCP010000193.1 GCA_012729695.1 Actinomycetales bacterium
GACGAGCTCGGCGGCGCGGTCGGCCGGGAAGCGCAGCAGCCGGTCGAAGGACTCGCGGCCGGCCCGCTCCCTCTCCCGGTCAGCGCCAGTGCCGACCCGCGCATGACGAGCGATGTTCGTGCGGATCCCGCCCGGGTGCACCTGGGTGATGCCGCAGGGAGCCCGGTTCTGGGCCAGCTCGTGGCGCAGCGCCTCGGAGAAGCCGCGTAGCCCGAACTTAGAGGTGCTGTAGGCACCCTGGCCGGGTGGCGCGACGAGACCGAACAGCGAGGACATCATGACGATGTGGGCGTGGCCGCCACTTTCCGCACCGTTCTCCAGGAGCAGCGGGAGGAGTGCGTGCGTCATCCGCACCGGGGTGAGCAGGTTGACCGTGAGCAGCCAGTCCAGGTCTTCTCGACTCACCTCGGTCAGGTGCCCGCCGAGGGCGACGCCGGCGTTGTTCACCAGGACTCGGACCTCAGGGCGCTCGCTGCGGATCCAGGCGGTGAACTCGTCCGCAGCGGAGGGGTCCGCGAGGTCGACGACGTACTCGTGCACCGTCGCATCCGGGCTCTCCTGCCGGATCGCGGCGCACACCTCACGGAGCGGCTCGCTGCGCACATCCGCAGCGATGACGGACGCGCCACGTCGGGCGAGCCCGCGGGCCAGGTGCTCACCCATCCCGCCGGCAGCACCGCTGACCACGGCCGTCGCGCCCACCAGATCGAGCTGCGGGAGATATCGCATCCGGCTCATGACGACCCGCCCTCGGCCGAGCTGCCGATCAGCTCCTCCACCCCGAGATCGGCCGGGGCCGTGGCACTGTGCGGCAGGCGCTCGACCTCGGCACCCACAGGCAGGAACACCATGTCGTCCCGCACGTCGGCATGGCGCAGCACCGAGCGCTCGCGCAGATAGCTCTGCACGAGAGTCCACGGCTCACGGTCGCCGACCTTGGGGAAGTCCCCGATCGCCCGCTGCACATAGCCGGCGGTGAGCTCCAGGATCGGCCCGGCGCGCATACCGTCAGGGGCGATCGGGACGGCCACCCCCAACCTGTGGTCGCGCAGGTGCCGGATCAGCCGGGCCACCCAGCGCGCGACGAGATCCGCGCGCAGGGTCCAGGAGGCGTTGACGTAGCCGACGGTCATCGACAGGTTCGGAACCCCGGAGAGCATGGCGCCGCGGTATGCGTAGCGCTCACCCAGGCAGACAGGCTCGCCGTCGACGGCGAGCTGCGCCCCGCCGAGCGCCTGGAGCTGGAGGCCGGTGGCGGTGACGATGATGTCGGCCTCGACCACCCGTCCGTCGGTGAGCCGGACCCCGGTCGGCTCGATCCGGTCGATGTGCCCGGTCACGACGGACGCCTTCCCCGACTGGATCGCCTCGAAGAAGTCCCCGTCCGGCACGGCACACAACCGCTGGTCCCACACTCCGTACGGCGGCTGGAAGTGCTCGTCCACGACGTCCTCCGGCAGCCGGCGCCGGACATCGCTCATGATGAACCGCCTGGCCCAGGCGGGGCGACGGCGGGAGACGCGGTACAGCAGCGACTGCGTGGCGACGTTCTTCCCGCGAATCACCTTGTGCGCCACACCATCCGGCAGAACCCGTCGCAACCGGTTCGCGATCGGGTCCGAGCCGGGGACCGTGAAGACGTAGCTGGGCGTGCGCTGGAGCATCACCACGTGACCGGCTTCGGCGGCGAGGGCCGGCACGAGGGTCACCGCCGTCGCGCCGGAGCCGATGACGACGACCCGCTTGCCGGCATGGTCGAGGTCCTCGGGCCAGAACTGCGGGTGCACGAGCCGCCCGGCGAAGTCCTCCCGCCCGGGCAGGTCCGGGGTGTAGCCGGCGGCGTAGCTGTAGTAGCCGCTGGCGACGTGGACGTATGCGGCGCGCACCTCCCGACGCACCTCGCCCTCGGCCGTCTCGGACACGATCTGCACGGTCCAGCGCTGCTCACGCGTCGACCAGGCCGCACCGACGACCTTGCAGCCGTAGTGGATCCGCTCCTCGATGCCCAGCTCGCGGGACGTCGTGCGCAGGTACTCGAGGATGTCGCCGCCCCGGGCGATCGAGTCGCGGCCCTTCCACGGCCGGAACGGGAACGAGAGGGTGAACATGTCCGAGTCCGAGCGGACGCCGGGATAGCGGAACAGGTCCCATGTCCCGCCGGAGACCGCTCGGGCCTCGACCACCGCATACGCCAGGTCGGGGCAGGCCTCGCCGAGCCGGAAGGCCATCCCGATCCCTGACAGCCCGGCCC
>JAAYCP010000194.1 GCA_012729695.1 Actinomycetales bacterium
CTGGCCGACGCTCAGATCGCCGGCATCTGCCGGTCCGGCGGCCATGAACTGGCCACCCGCAATATCGATGACTTCGCCACCGTCTCCGGGCTTGCCCTCATCAACCCATTCCAGGAGTAGCCCTAACTGGGCGGTATGACGCATTCGCAATGAGTCCGGGCAGTCGGCGTGGAACTCGACGCTTGGCGTGTCGATGGTGTCAGGCGGGGACCTCGTGATCGTCGAAGCGTGCGATAGTCCGTGTCTACAGCGTGGCCAGCGCGTACCTCCTCAACATCGAGGTGTGCACAAGTCTCCACAGGCCCACTTCAGGTGGTGCGATTCTCAGCCTTGTCCTCGATCTGCAAGACGTGTATCCCACTTCTGGGGGTGACTCGCGACAGGACGGGCGCAGACTGCGGTGCGGTGTGGAACACCTGGGAAGCAGAGGCAACCACTTCGGGGTCTCGGACGGGAAGGAGACGTACGTGAACGGCATCGTGGTGGCGCCGTCGGGATCACCGACACCATTGCCGGGGCGGTCGGCGCATTCCTCGCAGGAACCGGTGTCGAACCGCTGGAGGCCTTGTCGCTTCCGTCGAGGTGATCCGCATCGACCCGCCCCGCAGCAAACGATGGAGCCGAATCCGGTCGTCCGAGGGAGAACAGCGATCCCGGTGGGGAGGAGCCGTCCGGACCCCGCTTCCGCTGCTGCCTGCCGAAGCTGTCGCTGGGAGGATGCGTCAGCGGTCGAGATCGTTGGCCCAGTTGTCGAAGTAGGTCCGCAGATCCTCGATGGGCACGTCGGTGTGTGGGAAGTCCCCGTCACGAAGGCGTCGGTGCGAACGCAGCATCTGCACGAAGACCGCAAGATCGAAGCCAGCGTCGTCCTGGGCTGCTGCCTGAAGCAACTCGGCTCGGTCGAAACGCTTCGACGACCTCGGCGGCCTTCCTGCCTGATGCCGTGTTTTCCCGGTCGGAGAGTCGGACCCTCCACGTAGGTTGAACTCATGGCTCGAACGACCGCTGGCGTGCTCCCGACTCAGCGCACCCGCACCGATGTCAGTCAGGCGCGGCGCAACCCCGGCACCCCGCTCGACGAGATCGCTGGGGGCTGTCGGCCTGGCGGCGTCGGGTTAGGACGGCGACGAGCGACATCAATCCTCGAACCCGGACTTTGCGGATTACGTCCGCTATGGGACATTATCTGTCATGGCGGGCGAGTTCCTCACGCTTGATGAGACAGCGAGCACCCTCGGGGTGTCGACGCGCCATGCTCGCCGCCTGGCCGATTCCGGGGCAATCACGAGGGTCGCCCGCGGTCTGATCGATCGCGGTTCGGTCGACCGCTATCTCCACTCTCAGCGCCAGGGCCGCACTCGTGCCTGGGCCGAGCACACCGCCTGGGGCGCCGTCGCGATCCTGTCCGGGCAAGACGCCGACTGGCTAGGAGAGACGCAGGCCTCTCGACTCCGGTCGGTGCTGCGTGAGACAAACGACGCCGACGACTTGCTGACCCGGATGCGTGACCGAGCCCGGGTCCAGACCTATCTGGCCCACCGCGCAGCACTCCCCCGCCTACGCGAGCGGGTCGTCTCGACCAACCAGCAGCTGCTGGGGATCACCGACGTTGCCGACGACAGCATCGACGGCTACCTCCCCGCGTCAGGCCTCGACGATGTGGTCCGCAGCCTCGGCCTTCGGGCCGATGGGAGCGGGAGCGTGGTGCTGCGCACGACCGAGTTCGAGTTCGATCGCGTTCGCGACCTCATCGCCACCAGGACGGTCGCTGCACTGGATGCCGGCACCAGCACCGATCCGCGACAGCGGGGCATCGGCCGCCGGACTATCCGTGAGCTCCTGGAGGCACACCGATGAGCGCAATGCGCCCTACGATCGAGGTTGCTGCCGCTCCCGGCGGCTGGCCGACTCCGTGGCCGAGCGTCGCGGAACTCGCAGAGGCTCTCCCGTCCGGGGGTTGGACTCTGGTCGGTGGGCTGATGACACAGCTCCACACGATCCACCACGGGATCGGCATCGTCCGTCCCACCAACGACGTCGACATCGTGCTGCACATCGAGACTCAGCGCGGCATACCGAACGCGGTCGCGACCGTGCTGGAAGGACTCGGGTACCTGTTCCAGCCCAGCTTCGACGTGCGCAACAGGACGGCGCACCGGTTCGTGCGAGGAACCTCGACAGTCGACCTCGTCGCCGGTGCGGGTGAGGAAGACCATGTCGATGTCCTGATCGCCGACCACCCGGCGCCACGGGTGATCGAGAAGCTGCGCGGGCACGAGATGATCCGTATCGAGGGCGGCACCCAAGCGCTGCGCCGGACCATCAACGCTCGGTTGGAGATCGTTCCGGGCGCTGTCGCGCTGATCTCGGTCCCACGCCCGTTCGGAGCGCTGATCCTCAAAGCCGCCGCGTACACCACCGACTCCCGCGACCGGGACCGTCACCTCTTCGACGCCGCCGCACCGCTCGCCTGCATCGAAGATCCGTTCACCGAGCGCGCCGAGTTCACCGGATCCGACCGTCGCCGCATCGCGACCCTCACGCACAACCTCCCGACTGAACACCCGGCCTGGCGGGCCCTCCCCGAAGACCACCGCACCCAGGCCCAACTGACCCTCGACCTACTCGCCAACACCGATACCGATTCGGCGACGGCAGGCACCACTGGGGTCCCGCCTGAGCCGGGGTGATGAGCGCCGGCCCCGGCCCCCAAGAACTCGACGGCCTCCGCTGTGGTTCATGCCAACGCCGATGCGTGCGCGCGCTGGCTCAGCCGTTGATGATGAGCCGCATCTCCCATACCTACCTTTTCGGGACGGGCGCAAGCGAATACCGTTGTGACCTGCGATAACGGGCGGTGAACTTGCTCACCCGTCCTGCGCCCCTCCTGCGCCCGTCCTGGGACGGGCGCAGGAGGACGGGCGCTTTATGGTGCGCAGGCTGAGGACACTGATGGTCATGACCGAGCTGCGCCAACGAGACAACCGGACCTGCCCGATCTATCAGGGCAGGTGTCCGGTCCCGCTGAATCGGCGGAACCGTGCGACCTGCGGAAAACGCACTCGCAGCCGCAACGACGGAACAGGCCGCCACGGTCATGCTGATTCGGCATGACCGGCGCGACCTGCGGAAACGTGCCCACAACGACAGAATGCGCAGATCAGACGGTGGGCTCGATTCGAGCCAACCGTGGGACAACCGGATCGGGTCGATCGACAAGGCGACATCTGGTCCCGGGGCGACTTCTCGGGCCCGTTGCGGACCAGCCGTCTCAGCTCGTCTCCGCCTCATCGGTGCTCTCGCGGTCGAGAACGTCGAGCAGTGCGTCCTCACCGTCTGCTGCACGCTGGATGAGCAGGGAGGCGTCCGAGGCTGCGGGGCGCAGGGTGCGCTCCAAGTGAGCCGCGGGGGTGGCGTCGACCGTGCGGTCTGGCTCGATGTAGTGCCCCTCGGTGATCGCCCGTCGAGGTGTGTCCGAGGAAGACCGCGGCCGCGTCGGTGCCGATGCTGCGGGCGATCACGGTCGCTCCGGTGCGGCGATAGGACCGCAGGCTGATGCCGGCGTCGGCGAGTCCGGCGATCTGGAGGAACTCTCGGAAGGTGCGCCGGACGTTGTGGTTGCTCAGCGGGCTCCCGGTGCGGGTGGCGAAGATGGTGCGCGTGCCGGCGTCGCCCGGCATAGCCGCAATCCGGCGACGCAGCACCTCGGCCGCGAACTCGGGGACCGGGATACGGCGAATCGAGGCATCGGTCTTGGGCCGGGGCTGACGGACAGCCCCCTTCCCTCTGCGGTGGACGACGGTGCCGTTGACGCTGGCGACCATCCCGGCAGGGGTGTCCTCGATGTCGCAGGGGCGAAGCGCCAGGACCTCGCCGGGCCGCATCGCGGTCCCGAGCAGCACCTCGATGATGTCGCGCACCTGCCCATCAGGCCTGGGACCAGGAAGGCCCGGCTCGGTCCGCCACCGCGCCGCCGCCTCGCGGATCGCGGCGATCTGCTCGATCGTCAACGCTCGCGGGCTTGCCCTGGGGTGCCGCAGCGGGGAGGTGCCCTGGACCGGGTTGCGGGAGATGGCATCGTGGCGCAGCGCGAAGGCGAACAGCAGGTTCAGGATCGTCCGGGTCAGTTTGGCCTGCGCGAACGACACCCGCGCCTGATTGTTCAGGAACCACTCGACCCGCCCGGTGGTCACCTCAGCGAGGGTGTAGTGCTCGAACGCCGGTCGCACATGCAGGCGCAGACAGCCCTGATAGCTCTCCCTGGTGGCCTCCGCCAGGTCGCGCATATCGAGATCGGCCAGCCACAGGTCGGCCAGGTCGGTGAACGAGCTCGTCGGATGCAGCACTCCATCGTTGCGCACCGCGGGTCGCTCGCGGATGCGCTCCATCAGTCGCATTCGTGCCGCAGCAGCAGAGGCACCGGAGACGCGCACCTGCCGCAGTCGTCCGTCGAGATCGCGCACCCTGGTCTCGGCCACCACGCGACGGCCGCGACGGCGGGTGGTGATGTTGCCGTGGGTGCCGATCGGGGTGCGTGGCCGCCCGGAGCGCATCAGAGCGCCTTGCGCGGGTGGCGCTGCGCGTCGTCGGCCTCCATCTGCTCCAGCCAGGCCTCGACCTCGCGGACCCGGAACCGCAGCTCGCGGCCGACGCGGAACCCGCGAGGTCCGCGGCCCTGGCTGCGCAGGTCATACAAGGTCTGGAGGGTGACCCCGAGCGCTGAGGCGAGCTCGGACATGGTCAGGACGGAACCGAGACTGGTCTTGGGGTGGGTTGTGGTCTCCATACAGACCAGGTGTGACGCACCTGTCCGAGAGAGCCCCAGAGCGGTCGAGGGCCCCACCGCTCGACCGACTTTATGCTGACTTTGTGCTGACCCAGCACTGACTTCTCCTGAGTTCAGGATCCGTACAGGTACTCTGACCAGCGGTTTTGGCGCGCCCGAAGGGATTCGAACCCCTAACCTTCTGATCCGTAGTCAGATGCTCTATCCGTTGAGCTACGGGCGCCGGTGTTGCCC
>JAAYCP010000195.1 GCA_012729695.1 Actinomycetales bacterium
GGTGGCTCGGACGATCCGGCTGCGCACCGCATACCGACCCGGCAGCCTGATCGCGGCTGCCCGCCGGGTCGCGGACGCGATCGGCGCCGCGGGCGGGACCGATCACCGCTCGGTGGACCCTGCACCGGGTCTGGGTGAGGGTTCGCTCGAGACGCACCTGCTGCGCACCCCCTCCGCGGAGGCGGCCTACATCGCCTCACGGGTGCGTGACGCCGTGCTGCACGAGGGTCGCCGGTGGTCGGACATCGCTGTCATCGTCCGTGGGCGCCGGCGCAGTGAGGCGATCAGACGGGCCCTGACCCGTGCGGACGTTCCCGTCGCGGCCGATACCGCCGAGCTGCCGGTGCGCGATGAGCCGGCCGTCCGCCCACTGCTCCAGCTGCTCGGGGCGGTGCTCGACGGCGGTAGCGGGGCGCCGGACGGCGGGCTCACTCCCGAGCTGGTCGTCGAGCTCCTCTCGTCGCGGGTCGGGGGGACGGACGCGGTGCAGCTGCGTCGGCTCCGCCGACAGCTGCGACAGATCGAGCTCGGGCAGGGGGGTGGACGGCCGAGTGACGAGCTGCTCGTCGAGGCCGTCCGGTTCCCGCTCGTCCTTCAGGAGATCGGGGCGGAGGCCGCCGGGGCACGCCGGATCGCCGCCGCGTATGCGGCCGGCCTGTCCGCGGTGAGCGTCGCCGATGAGGACGGTGGCCGGGTGCGCAGACCCGGCGTCCTCGTCGAGAACCTCCTGTGGGCGATGTGGTCGGCGCTCGGCGTGGCCGACCGCTGGCGGTCGCAGGCACTCTCCGGAGGTGCGACTGGAGCGCGGGCGGATCGGGACCTCGATGCCGTGCTCGCCCTCTTCGATGCCGCGGCCCGATTCTCCGATCGTCTCGTCCACGCCGACCCAGGTGCCTTCCTCGCCCACATCGACTCCCAGGAGGTTCCGGGCGACACCATCGCCCAGCGTTCCCCGGTCGGTGACGCGGTGACCGTCCTCACCCCGGCCGGCGCCGCCGGGCGGGCGTGGCCCCTGGTGTTCGTCGCCGGTGTCCAGGAGGGGGTCTGGCCGGACACCCGCCTGCGCGGCATGCTCCTGCGCAGCTCCGAGCTCGTCGACCGGCTCCGTGGGCGACCATGGTCATGGCGCTCGGCCGTCACCGCCGTCCGGCACGACGAGTCCCGATTGTTCTACGTCGCGGCCAGTCGGGCGACCGAGGCTCTCGTCGTCACGGCGGTCCGGGACGAGACCGAGCTGCCTTCCGCCTACCTCGACATCATCGACGGGACGGGTGGGTTGGGCGAGCGGGAGCTCACCGAGGTGACCCGTCCCACGACCTCCCGAGAGCTGGTCGCCTGGCTCCGGCGCTCCCTCCTGGAGCAGCCGGCCCTCACCGAGGCCTCTGTCGGCAGCGGAGCGGTCGCCCGCGACCTGGACCGAGCGGCTTCCAGGCGGACCGGTGGGGACGTGGCGCCCGCCCGGTCTGCTGTGGCGGCCTTGGCCCGCTTGGCCCAGGCCGGGGTGCCGGGTGCCCACCCCGAGCAGTGGTGGGCTCGACGGCAGACGACGAGCACCCGCCCGCTCGCTGCAGCCGACGTGCCCGTGGACGTCTCGCCGTCGCGCATCCAGGCCTTCCACGACTGTCCTCTCCAGTGGCTCCTGACGAGCCGTGGGGGTTTCGGTCCACCCATCGGGTCCTCTGCCCTTGGGACACTCATCCACGACATCGCCCGGGATCTCGGGGACGCCCCCGCGGAGGAGCTCATCGCCGAGGTCGATGCGCGCTGGTCACGGCTCGGCCTGCCAGAAGGATGGGTGAGCGATCGGACGCGTGCGACAGCCCACGACATGATGCGGCGCCTGGCTGCCTACTTCGAGCAGGCCGCCGCCGAGGGGTGGACACGGCTCGGCGCGGAGGTCTCCATGCGCGTCGCCCTGGACCGGGCCCTGCTCCGGGGGCAGGTCGACCGCATCGAGGCGGGTCCGGACGGTGCGGTCCGCATCATCGACTACAAGACCGGTTCCAGCGCCCCCGCCAAGGGCGACATCCCCCGACACGCCCAGCTCGGCGCCTATCAGGTGGCTTTCGTCGAGGGCGCGTTCTCCGAGCACCTCGAGGACCTCGGTAAGACCGCGGGCATCCATATGGGCGCTGGCACCGGCACTGGTGTCGAAACCGACGCCGGCACCGAGGTCGGCAGTGAGGTCGGCGCTGAACCCGGCCGACGGGGCGAGGCGGGGGCGGTCTCCGCCGGGGCGGCGCTTCTCCACATCGGCAAGGCCGGGGGCAAGAGCTTCCGCCTGGACCTCCAGGCTCCGCTGGACTCGGATGACGACCCGCGCTGGGCGCACGACCTCATCGGGAGCACCGCCACCGGGATGGCGGGTGCGACCTTCGACGCCCTCCCTGAGGACCGTCGCTGCGAACGGTGCCCGGTGCGCCGGACCTGCCCCGCCCACCCTGAAGGAGCACCGTTGGCATGACGAGCTCGATCACCGACGAGCCGGTGAGGACATCCCTCGCCGAGGGCGGCGCCACGGTCATGTACTCAGCCGTCGAGGTGGCGCGTGCACTGGGCCTGCCACATGAGCCGACGCCGGAGCAGGCGGCCGTCATCGAGGCGCCGCTGGCGCCGATGCTGGTCGTCGCCGGTGCGGGCTCCGGGAAGACCGAGACGATGGCGGCGCGGGTCGTGTGGCTCGTCGCCAACGGCCTCCTCGCCCCGGAGCAGGTGCTGGGCCTGACCTTCACCCGCAAGGCTGCGAGCGAGCTCTCGGCGCGGGTGCAGCGCCGGCTCCAGACGCTCGACGAGGTCGGCCTCATTCCCCCAAGGTCCAACGGCATTCCCCCGGGGGCGGACGACGTCTCATCGCCGCACTCACCCAAGGGGGAGGTGCGACGGCTGCCCGCAGATCCCTTCGCGGGTCGGCCGACGATCTCGACATACCACTCCTATGCCGGATCCATCGTGTCCGACTTCGGGGTGCGCCTGGGGGTGGAGCCGACCGCCCGACTGCTCACGGAGGCAGCCACGTGGCAGCTCGCCTACGAGGCGGCGGTCCGCTTCGACGGCGACGTCAGCGACTTCGACAAGACCGAGGGGTCGCTCACCAGTGCCACCCTCAACCTCGCGGGCGAGCTGGCCGAGCACCTCGTCGACCTGACCGCTGTCGACGACTACCTGGCGAGCTGCATCACGACCCTCGAGGCCATCCCTCTCGTCGTCGACGGCAAGCGCAAGCAGCTGCCGGGCGGCATGAAGGATGCCATTGCATCGATGCGTGCTCGACGGGTCGCCGTCCAGGTCGCGCGTCGGTACGCCCAGCTCAAGGCCTCACGGGACGCCATGGACTTCGCCGACCAGATCGCCGTGGCAGCACGCCTGGCAAGCGAGTTCGCGGACATCGCGGCGATCGAGCAGCAGCGCTACCGCGTCGTCCTGCTCGACGAGTTCCAGGACACCTCGCATGCCCAGCTCCAGCTGCTGAGGTCGCTGTTCTCCGGGACCGCGGTGACCGCTGTCGGCGACCCGCACCAGTCGATCTACGGCTGGCGTGGGGCGTCGGCGACCACGCTGTCCGCCTTCCGCGACGCCTTCTCGACAGGCGGGGATCCGGCCACGGTCCTGCCGCTGGCGACCAGCTGGCGCAACTCGCAGCGGGTGCTCGGCACCGCCAACTCCGTCGCGGAGCCACTGCGGACACGGCTCGCGGTCCCGGTCGAGCGGCTGGCGCAGCGCCCAGACGCACCGGAGGGCCGGGTCTTCGCGGCGCGCTACCTCACCGATCGCGACGAGGCCGACGCCGTCGCGACCTGGCTCAAGGACCGGGGCGCAGGGACCGAAGCGGTGAGTGCGGCCGTCCTGTGCCGCAAGCGCAGCCAGTTCCGCCCCGTCATGGAGGCCCTGGAGGCGCGGGGAGTGCCGTTCGAGGTGGTGGGTCTGGGCGGACTGCTGCTCACTCCCGAGGTCGAGGATGTCGTCGCCCTCCTCAGCGTGGTCGACGACCCCACCCGGGGCGACCACCTCATGCGGCTGCTCCTGGGCCCCATCGTGCGGCTGGGCGCAGCCGATCTGGATGGCTTGTGGACCTATGCCCGCGAACGGCAACGGATCCATGCCCCGCGCGACGGGGAGGCGGTCAAGGACCAGGCGCTCGATGTCGTCGACACCGCGACCCTTGCCGAGGCACTCGAGGACCTCCCACGGCCGGGATGGACCGGCCCGCGTGGACAGACCATCTCCCGCACCGCGCTGGAGCGGCTCGCGGTCCTCGCCGGGATGATCCGGGAGATGCGGTCGCTGGCAGCGGCTCCTCTCCCGGACCTCATCGCCGCTGCGGAGCAGGTCCTCGGTCTCGACATCGAGGTGGCGGCCCGACCTGGCTACTACCTCTCGGCGGCCAGAGCCCATCTCGATGCCTTCGTCGACGTCGCTGCCGAGTTCAGCGCCAGCGCCGACCGGGTGAGCCTAGGCGCCTTCCTCGCGTGGCTCGAGGCCGCAGAGCACCACGAGCGCGGCCTCGAGACCCGTGCCTCGGACAGCGCAGCGGGACCGGTCTCCATCATGACGATCCACGCCGCGAAGGGCCTGGAGTGGGACGTTGTCGCCGTGCCCGGTCTCGTCGAGGCGACCTTCCCGACCCATCGCAGCCAGCCGTCAGGGAAGTCGGGTCGCTGGACGATCGGTTCGCAGACGGGCAAAGGGTGGCTCGGCTCTGTGACCGAGGCCGGGATCCCGCATGCCCTCCGAGGGGACCGGGCCGGTCTGCCCGACCTCGACTGGAGATCACTGCGGGACTCGGTGGAGGCGGCGAACGCGTGGCAGGAGTTC
Organism: Actinomycetales bacterium; assembly: GCA_012729695.1. GTDB lineage: Bacteria > Actinomycetota > Actinomycetes > Actinomycetales > Dermatophilaceae > F2B08. The sequence continues at coordinate 4,813 of JAAYCP010000195.1, forward strand.
TGCGAGGCAATGGGAGAGCACGCAATGGAGGAGGAGCGACGCCTCGCCTACGTCGCCTTCACCCGCGCCAAGGAGCAGCTCCTGCTCACCTGCTCCGTGTGGGGCCCACAGAAGAGTCCGCGAGTGACCTCCCGGTTCCTCGTCGATGCCCTCGCTGGTGCCGGTCTGCTCGAGGCGGACCCCGAAGAACGGTGGCGGCGACTGGACGAGGGTCGGCTGCCGTTGGGTGCCGCGGACGCCGGTGTCACGGTGCTGCGCTGGGAGCCGATGCCGCCGGTCGAGGAATTCGTGAAGCCGGAGAGGACCTCGGAGCGTGCGGCGGTGTGGCCGGTGGAGGGGCCCAGCGAGTCGGCTGCGTACGAGCGCCGGGAGCTGGCCGCAGCAGCGATCGTGCAGGCGATGGCGGCAGAGCCGTGGCAGGGCGTTGCCCCCGATGACGAGACCCGGGTCCTGACCGAGCGGATCCTGAGGCAGCAGACCCAGGAGCGGCGACCCTCCGAGCAGTTGCCCGCACTCGAGGCCATCTCCGCCTCCAACGTCGTCGCAGCCGCCCGTTCACCCCAGGCGTTCGCGGCTTCGCTGCGCCGTCCGATGCCGACCGCGCCGAATCCCGCTGCCCGTCGAGGCACCCGCTTCCACGCATTCGTGGAGCAGCACTTCGGTCGCGCAGCGATGCTCGACTGGGACGAGCTCCCAGGCAGCGCCGACGCCGAGGACCACGGCGGCGAGGAGGCGGCTCTGGCCACGATGAAGGCGCACTTCCTCGCCAGCGAGTGGGCCGACCGCGCCCCGGTGGCCATCGAGACCCCGGTCGAGACCGTCCTGCCCACCGTGCACGGGCCAGTGGCGGTCCGGGGCCGGATCGACGCCGTCTTCGAGCGTCCGGGCGGTGGCGTGACGATCGTGGACTGGAAGTCGGGCGCCCCCGGCGCGGAGGGGGATCTCGCGGCGCGGGCGGTTCAGCTCGGCGTCTACGCCCTGGCTTGGGAGCGGATCCACCGACTCGCCCCTGGCTCGGTGGACGTGGCGTTCTACTTCGCTGCCACAGGCGAGACGGTCCGTCCGCCCCTGCCCACCCAGGAGCAGATCGTCCATGTGCTCGACTCCATCCAGGCACAGCACTCCCGCTAGCGCCCCGAAGGTCTGGCCCGCACCCGCGAGGTGACAGATGGACAGGGCCCAGCCGAGAAGCATGCGGCTCGAGCCGAGCGCGGGTTCAGCGGGACTTGGATCCGTCCTGCTCAGACCCGTCCCCTTCAGACCCGTCCTCGCCCGGGGGCTCGGCATCGCCGTGCTCCTGAGGCTCAGCGCGCTCATGCTCAGGAGACTCGTCATCAGCGCTCTCATGGTCATGGCGCTCGTCGTCGTGGGACTCGTCGCTGCCGGCGTCCCCGCTGCCCTCGTGCTCGCTGCCCGTCTCCCCGCTGCCCTCGTGCTCGATGACGTCGTGCTCGATGACATCGATGACATCCGTGGCGTCACCGTGAGAATCAGGCTGGTCAGCGGGCTCGCGCGAGCCACCGGGCCCGGGAGCCTCGTCCGGATCAGCTCCGTCCGGATCACCGGCTCCACCCGAGTGCTCGTCGTCCTCGAAGCCCAGCTGCGCCGGAGTGATCTCCGAAGTGGCGAGGTCGTCGTCGGGGTCATCGTGGGCGCGTTCTCCCGCCGTCGGCTTGTCAGCCGACTGCTCCGTACCCACCTGCTCACCGCCAAGGGGGTCGCCTCCGGCCTGACCGCCCCCCTGCACCTCGCGTGGCGCGGGAGGGGGCGCATACTCGGAGACCGGCGTGGCCGGCACGATGCGCAGGCGCTTCGCCAGGCGCTCGTCGTGCACCGTGTCGTCCAGCCGCCGCAGGCGAGCGGTGAGCGCCTCGGTGACGACGTCGTCGCGGTTGGACACTGCCCGCATGAGCTGACCGAGCAGCTCGAGCTCGCTGGCCAATCGGGCCCTGGCCAGGAGATGAGGGTCGGGACGCTCGACGCGCACCTGCGCATACGCATGGAAGACGGAGTCGACGACCTCGGCACGGGTGGAGGCGACTAGAGCGGCGAAGTCGTCAGCTGGGTCGGCGATCTTCGCCGACTCCCAGCCGATGACCCCTCGGATCGTCGCCTTCGTGGTGTCGGCGCGGTCCGGGAAGGTGACGAGTACGTTGCCGCCGTGCAGCGCCCCGTGGACCGGGGTGGGGGCGAACCTCCACAGCCGCACGTCGTCGAGCGCCTCCTCCCACCGCGCCAGCAGCCCGGCGGGTACGCGACCGGTGGCCGCGCCCCGGTCGATCTCTGCGAGGTGCCGCTTGCGGTAGGACTCGGCGTCGTAGGCCGGCAGACCCGCCTCGTCGTAGAGGGCGCGGTCGATGTTGTGGATCATGGCGATGACCCGGCCCAGCTCAGCGGTCAGCGGGTGACCGGGGTGCAGGGCCGCGAGGTCGATCGGCTCGCCGGGGATGTAGGAGTGGACCGAGGCCCGCCCGATCCCCGGGATCGGCGCGAAGCCCTTGGCCGCCGGGACCGCGAAGGGCACGCGGCGCACGAGGAGGCCGAGCATGGCGAGGGATGCGTCCATCCGGGCTGCGTCGACCTCGCTGCGCGGAGCCCGGATGACCCAGCGTCGCTGCTGACTGTCCTGGATGAACGCGACGTCGAAGTGCTCCTCCTCGCCGAGGAAGACCTGTTGCACGGCAATCGGGTCCAGGCCGGGCACAGCGGCACTGGCGAGCGCGGCAAGACGGAGGGACTGGTCCACGGATCCCACCGTATGCGTTCGGTCGCCTTGTTCGGGTGAGGCACACGGAGGGTTCGGGAGGGAACGGATCGTTCGGGCTGGATCCGTGGACGCTCGCTACGCTCCCGCCTATGAGACGACTCGCGGCCGTGACCTTCGCCGACGGCGTCCTCGACCGGGCCGCGCACCGGCGCACCGACCCTGACCTCATCCCGAGCCTGGTCGCGGATCCGACCACGTCGGTCATCGAGGCGACCGAGCAGGGCTTCGCCGTCACCGACGACGGGCGGCTCTCCGTCCGGGCGCCGCGGCCGTCGGACGCCGATGCCGAGCTGGTCGTCTTCCTCGGCGAGGCCGTGCGAGAGGGGTCGGACAGCGACGAGGAGAGCCACGCATACCTCCTCGTCGTGCCCGGCGGGGCCGAGCCCCCGCCGCGTGGGCTCGGGCTGCGCGAGCTCATCAGCGGCCTGGACAGGACGACGGCCGCGATCGCCGCGACGGCGCAGGGCCTCGTGAACTGGCACCGGACCCACCCGCGGTGCAGCCTCTGCGGCGAGCCGACCGTGCCCGATCTCGCGGGCTGGATCCGCAGGTGCCCGCAAGACGACAGCCAGCACTTCCCGCGCACCGACGTCGCCGTGATCATGGCCGTGACCGACGAGGATGACCGGCTGCTCCTCGGCCGCGCCCCGAGCTGGCCGCCGGGAAGGATGTCCATCCTCGCGGGGTTCCTCGAGCCGGGGGAGACGCTCGAGCAGGCGGTTGCGCGGGAGGTCCGCGAAGAGGTGGGGATCGAGGTCGAGGACGTGGAGTACGTCGCCGACCAGCCCTGGCCGTTCCCGTCGTCGCTGATGATCGGCTTCACGGCCCGGGCTCGGCAGACCGAGCTCGTGCTCGACAACACCGAGCTCGTCGAGGCGCGGTGGGTGAGCCGCGAGGAGGTGCCCAGGCTCCTCGCCGAAGGGAGCTACCGGCCGAGCCCCCGCTTCTCGATCTCCCGCTCGCTCGTGGAGGACTGGTACGGCGGGCCGCTGCCTACGAGGCGAGCCGCTCCTTGACCTCGGCGAGGGAGGGGTTGGTGGCCGCCGAGCCGTCGGGGAAGAGTACCGTCGGGACGGTCCGGTTGCCGTGGTTGACCCGGGTGACGATGTCCGCTGCGTCCGGGTGCTCCTCGATGTCCACCTCGGCGAACGGGATGTTCTCGCGCTCGAGCTGGAACTTCAGCCGTCGGCAGTAGCCGCACCACGTCGTGGTGAACATGGTGATGCCCTCCTCGGGCACATACGGGGTCTCGCTGGTCGCGGCGTCGTTCGATAGGTCCACGAGTTGAACCCTAGACCAGCGCGTGCGGCACCATCTCGGGGCGCGCATCCGCAACTGTCTGTGCCGGTGTGGATCGACTGGCCAGGCTGTCGGGTCTCGGTGAGAGACTGACGGGGCTATGCCGACCCGCCCACCGAGATCCTCCGCCCGCCCCCAGCCGGACACGACCGTCAGCCCGGCTGTCCAGAGGGGGAGCGTCGACCTCGAGGCGATCCTCTCCGACCTCGATCCCGAGCAGCGAGCGGTCGCGGCCCAGCCACGAGGTGCGATGTGCGTGCTCGCCGGGGCCGGCACGGGGAAGACCCGCGCCATCACCCGCCGGATCGCGTATGCGGTGCACGCCGGCGTCTTCGCTCCCACCCAGGTCCTTGCGGTCACCTTCACCGCCCGGGCCGCGGGGGAGATGCGGACGCGGCTGCGACAGCTCGGCGTCGAGGGGGTCCAGGCCCGCACGTTCCACGCCGCTGCCCTGCGGCAGCTGCACTACTTCTGGCCGCAGGCGATCGGGGGTGGGGCGCCTCAGGTCCAGGGCCACAAGGCCCCCCTCGTGGCGGAGGCGCTGAGCCGGCTACGGCTCGAGGTGGACCGGACGACGATCCGCGACGTGGCCGCCGAGATCGAGTGGTCCAAGGTCTCCATGCTGACTGCGGAGGCCTATCCCGCCGCCGCACGGGCCGCCCGGCGGGAGGCGCCGGGGATGGACCACAGCGCCATGGCCAAGGTCATCGAGACCTACGAGGCGTGCAAGGCCGATCGCGGGGTCATCGACTTCGAGGACGTGCTGCTGCTCACCGTCGGCATCCTCGAGGACCGCGGGGACATCGCCGCGGCGGTGCGCCGCCAGTACCGGTCCTTCGTCGTCGACGAGTACCAGGACGTCAGCGCCCTCCAGCAGCGGCTGCTCGACGCCTGGGTGGGGGACCGCGACGACGTCTGTGTCGTCGGTGACCCGGCCCAGACGATCTACTCCTTCACCGGCGCCAGCGACCGCTTCCTCCTCGACTTCCCGCAGCGCTACCCCGGCGCCACGATCGTCGAGCTGGTCCGCAACTACCGCTCCACCCCCCAGATCCTCGAGGTCGCGAACAAGGTCATCGCGGCGCCCACGGCGAGGATGCGCCGGCCTCTTCGGCTCGTCGCGCAGCAGCAAGGGGGTCCGAGACCCACGCTGCGCGAGCATGCCGACGACGCGGCCGAGGCCGACGCGGTGGCTGCGGAGATCCGGGCCCGTCTGGATGCCGGGGTGCTGCCGGCCCAGGTCGCTGTGTTGATGCGCACCAACGGCCAGACCGAGGCCCTCGAGGCTGCTCTCGCAGATGCCGGTGTGCCGTACCTCGTGCGTGGGGGAGAGCGCTTCTTCAGCCGGGCGGAGGTGCGCCAGGCCTTGGTGCTGCTGCGCGGTGCGGCACGGACCGATGACGGCTCGACGCCGCTCGCCGAGCTGGTCGGGGCGGTGCTCGGCGGCGCCGGCTGGAGCCCCGAACCGCCGGGCACCCGTGGTGCCGCACGGGAGCGGTGGGAGAGCCTGGCGGCCCTGGTCGACCTCGCCGAGGAGACCGCCGCTGCGAGCCCCGCGGCCCGGGTCGCCGACTTCGTCATGATCCTCGAGGAGCGGGCGGCGGCGCAGCACGCTCCCGCCGCGGCGGGGGTCACGCTGGCCTCGCTCCACGCGGCCAAGGGGCTGGAGTGGGACCACGTCCACCTCATCGGGTGCAGTGAGGGTCTGCTCCCGATCAGCCTCGCGGACACCCCGGAGGCGGTCGACGAGGAGCGTCGGCTCCTCTATGTCGGCGTCACCCGGGCCCGCACGACCCTGTCCCTCTCGTATGCGCTCGGCCGCTCCGGCTCGCGTGGCGGGCGCAGGCTCTCCCGGTTCCTCTACGGGTTGGGGGAGGCGGTCGACGGTCTTCCCCGCCACGCTGAGGTGTCCGCGAAGGCCGAGGCGCCGCGACGGCGGCGGCGCAAGACCGGGACTCGCAGGACGCCGACCTGCTCCGCGTGCGGTGCCCCGCTGGACACCGCCGCAGCCCGCATCCTGGGTCGCTGCGAGACGTGCCCTTCCTCGGCCGACCCGGCGCTGGTCGAGGCACTGCGGGAGTGGCGGACCCGCCGGGCCAGCACCGACAAGGTGCCCGCGTATGTCGTGCTCACGGACGCCACCCTGCTGGCCCTGGCCGAGCGGCGGCCCCGTACGGAGGACGACCTCCTCGACATCCCGGGGATCGCCGAGCGCAAGGTCGAGAGCTATGGTGCCGAGCTCCTCGCGGTGCTCCATCCCCGCGCCTGACCACCGGCTGAGCCGCGTCCGGGGCCGGACGCAAAGGATGCATCGCATCGACCGTTCGGTGCGGAAAATGCGGCGATCTCAGCCGTTCGCAACAAATAGCGTTGCGCCGGCTCGGGCCGAGGTCTACTGTTCTTTGAAGTCCTTCGACCCGAAGGCATGATCACGCGAGACAACGAGCGGAAGGAGGCTCCGGTGATCAAGATGTCCACGATTTCGGCCGGTGTCACCGGCGCTCTTGCCATGTCCGCGTGCTTCGACGCAGCCATCAGTGGCATTCCGGGATCCCGTGAGCGCATCGGCGCCGGCCAGGTCATGGCCTTCGTACTGCGTTCCCCCCGTGTCGGCTACGCCGCAGGCTGGAACACCGTCGATGTCCCGACCCCCATGCTCGTCCGTTCTGGAGGTGCTGGCGGATAACCATCCGTATCCACACCACCTGACCTTCTCAAAGGCCACGGACCCGCACCGGGATCCGTGGCCTTTCGCTTTTCCATCTCCACCATCGATCGCCGACATCGATCGCAGAGAACGACTCACCACCACCCACGATGAGGAAAGAGCAACGAGATGACAATCGAGCAGGAGGTGCCTGAGATGAACCTCACCGCACTCCTCGACAACGGCGCCTTCACCCAGGCCCTCAGTCGCGATGTCCCGTGCCAGCAGGAGGATCCGGAGCTCTGGTTCGCAGAGACCCCTGACGACGTCGAGTTCGCCAAGGCGCTGTGCGGGACCTGTCCGGTGCAGGATGCCTGCTTCAAGGGCGCCCTGGCCCGACGCGAGCCCTGGGGCGTCTGGGGCGGACAGCTCTTCATAGGGGGCACCGTCGTGGCCAGGAAGCGGCCGCGGGGTCGTCCCCGCAAGGATGCTGCCGCTGTGGCAGCAGCGACCGCGGAGCACGCGAGCGCCGAGGCAGCACGGGTGCTCGCGGGACGGGCGTCGTAGGACTGAGGCGCGGATTAGGCTGACTGGCTATGACGCGTCTGCAGATCGCCCAGGACCCGCACGCCGACGAGGTGCTCAGCACCGATCCCTTCGGGCTGCTGGTCGGGATGCTTCTCGACCAGCAGTTCCCGATGGAGCGCGCCTTCGCAGGGCCGGCGAAGATCCTCGCCCGGTTCGGAACCCTTGACCCGGCGGCCATCGCGCACGCCGATCCCGAGGCGTTCGCCGACCTGTGCGCCACCCCGCCGGCCATCCACCGCTACGGGCGGTCGATGGCCGGCCGGGTGCAGGCGCTGGCGCGGGTCGTCGTGGACGACTATGACGGCGATGCGGCCCGGATCTGGCGGGACGCCGGCTCCGCCGACGAGCTCCTGGCGCGGCTCAAGGCCCTCCCAGGCTTCGGCGAGCAGAAGGCTCGGATCTTCGCCGCCCTGCTGGGCAAGCAGCTCGGAGTGCGCCCGGACAAGTGGCGCGAGGTCATCGGACCGTATGCGGAGGAGGGCTCGTTCCGCTCGGTCGCCGACGTGGTCGACGAGGAGTCCCTCCAGAAGGTGCGTGACTTCAAGAAGGCGGCCAAGGCCGCCGCGAAGGGCTAGGCGCCGACGAGAGTCGCCCCATCAGAAAAGATCCTCGACCTCGGAGCCGTCGGCGTCCTCGTCGAGCGGCGGGAAGTCCGCTCCGGGGACGAGCTCCTCGAACATCGCCCGTCCCGGCACGGTCCCCCCGATCTGGCACAGGACCCCGATCCCGCCGAGCCAGACCCGGTGGATGAGGAGGTAGTCGGGCGGCAGGTTGAGCCGGGTGCCCACGACCCAGTCCGGCTGTCGCGGGTCGTTGATCCGGGTGCCGATTCCGCGCAGCCACTCCCGCGTGAAGGTGAACTCCGCGGTGAGCAGCGGGGCGAGGAACGGCGTGAGGTACGAGAGCAGCTGGTCGGGATCGATCGTGATCGACGACCGGATGAAGCCGGCGGCCCGGAGGCGTTCGGTCATCTCCTCGGCCTCACCCCGCAGGGCGAGGGAGAGGATCTCGCCCAGGTCCGGGGGGAGTCCGTCAGGCAGCCGGTTGACGGCTCCGAAGTCGAAGACCGCAAGGCGACCATCCGGGGTGAGGCGGTAGTTGCCCGGGTGGGGGTCGGCGTGCAGCGCCTTGGCGCGCTCGGGCCCGCTGAGGAGGAACTCCAGGTAGCGGCCGGCTGCGTCGTCGCGCTCCTCCGTCGTGCCGTTGGCGATGATGTCCGAGAGCGGGCGTCCCTCGATCCACTCGGTCACGAGCACCTTCTCGGACTGGGCGAGCACATCGGGGATGACGATGTGCGGATCGTTGCGGAAGGCACGTGCGAAGGCCTTCTGGTGGCTGGCCTCCAACGCGTAGTCCAGCTCCTCACTCATCCGCTCCATGAGCTCCTCGGTGATCGGCCCCATGTCGATCCCGGGAACGAGGCTGCCCGCGAGCTTGGCGACCCTCGAGAGCTGGACGAGGTCGCTCTTCAGCGCTTTCGCGACGCCTGGGTACTGCACCTTCACGGCGACCTCGCGGCCATCGCGCCAGATGGCCTTGTGGACCTGCCCGATCGAGGCGGCCGCCGCTGGTTCATCGTCGAAGTGCGTGAACTTCGTTGAACGCCAACGTGGCCCGAGCTGCTCGGCGAGGATGGTATGCACCTTCTCGGCCGGCATCGGCGGGGCCGCGTCCTGGAGCTTGGTGAGGGTGGCGCGGTACGGCGCGACGAGCTCCTCCGGGAGCGCCGCCTCCATGATGGAGAGGGCCTGGCCGACCTTCATCGCACCGCCCTTGAGCTGACCGAGCACCGAGAACAACTGGTCCGCGGTGCGGGCCTGCAGCTCCTGGGCCACGAGCTCGGCCGGCTTGCCGCCCACCCGCTTGCCGAGCGCCCAGGCGGTCCGGCCGGCGAGTCCGAGCGGGAGCGTGGCGAGCTTCGCGGTGCGCGTCACCCCGCGCAGCGGCAGATCCGTCACTCGCGCACCGTCGCCATCGTCACTGGCGCACCGTCGTCATCGTCATGTCTGCCTGTCGTCCTCGGCCCGCGGTATCTCGCGGTCGTTGTCTGGTGGTGGTGCTGGTCTCGTGACCGGGTGACGTCATCCTCGCCGATCCGGCACGGCGCTGCACCCGCTCACGTCATTGTCGCACCGGGTCCGTCCGGCGCTGCGTTAACCGGTCGGTGACCGGCCAGGTCGCAGTGTGGGTGGACCTCGTGCCGGGACGTCGCAAGGGAGGGCAGGGGGAGCGCGGTGTGCCACCGGATCCCCACCGGTGGCGGGTGTGCGTCGATGACGCCGAGGGCGAGCATGGCTACGGTGCCGGAGACGAGGCCCGCCAGGCTCGGCTCCGCCTGGACCAGTTCGTGCTGCGCGTCCCCGAGCAGGTTCCAGGACGCCGACGTGAGGCGGGGGTCGGATCCGGGAAGGCCCAGGTGCACACACGTCAGGCACGGCCCCGCACCGGGAACGAGGAGCGGCCCGATGTCGGCCGATGCCGCATGGGCCAGGACGGGCAGGTGGACCACTCCGCGCTCCCACCAGTCGCGGGAGCGGGCGAAGGGCAGCCGGGTGCCCACGCTGATGACGAGGGTCGGGTCGGGGGAGTCGCGGTCGTGGTCCTCGCCGGCCGACGCATACCAACCCATGCGGATCCGGTCGACGCCGGCGGCTCCGAGGAGACGGGCGAGAAGGCCGGTGAGCGGACCGCGGCCATCGATGACGACACGCGCGCCCGACCGCCGTTGCGCCACTGTCGAGGCACTCCGGTCGTGCAGGGGCTGCTCGTCACCGGCTCTCAGGCGCGCGAGGGTCCAAGCACTGAGCCCGCAGTCGCCGGCCAGGGCATCCGGCCGGGCACCGGTCAGTCCGGCGTCCTCGAGGGCGCGCACGATCTGGCGCACCCGGGCAACCGGCAGCCCGCACGCGGAGGCGAGGGTCGTCACCCGGAGCGGCGCTGCGGCGCCGGCCAGCAGGTCGAGGAGCCTGCTGACCGCACGGACCTCGGCGACCTCGAGGCCACCGAGAACGGCGCCGTGGACGGGATCCTCGCCCAACCGGATCGTGTCGTGGGAGTGCCCCTGCGGTCGCAGGCCGGGATGCAGAGGTCCGACGAGCTGGTGAGCGTCCGGTGACGTCGATCCGGTGTCCGCGCTCGCCGCAGTGCCGACAGTGGCACGCAGGGTGAGCGCTCGGACCGACATGTCTGACAGTGAAGCGCACGCCCGCTGCCCAGTCCCTGGGTTTTCCACAGCGACGACTGGCCCGGGCCGCAGCCTCTCGCCGGCGACGGCGCGCGGACGCGTCGCCTCCCCTGGAGACGGCAGAGCGGGCGGGACCCGATCGGTCCCACCCGCTCTGGTCGTCAGCAGCGTGCGTTCAGGGCACTGCTGACGAGGGCGTCATCACCCGGAGAGGCTCAGGCCTTGCCGAGAATGCGGTTGAGGTTGGTGCCACACACGGGGCACTTGCCCTTGGCCATCCGGCGGCCGTTGTCGGAAACGACAACCTTGCCCTCGGCCTCGCGCTTCTCCTTGCACTTGACGCAGTAGAACTCGCCCTTGTAGGTCTCGTCCGCCATGTCTTCTCCTTCGGTCCAACCCTTGCGGCTGCGAACGCAGGTGTGCGCGGCGCCGTGAAGGGGCTGCTAAAGACCCTAAACGAGCACACAGGCTTGTCCGAACAGGTCTGAGCACGGCGCGCCGCTGAAATCCGTCCTCATCCGTCACATCTGTCCCACCGGCCTCAGTGGCACCAGATGTCAGGCTCGAACCTGCCGAGCCCGGTCGATGAGCACGCCCAGCTCGGTCACCGTCGCCGGCGGCAGGCTCGCGACCGGCCACCAGCGGACGTCGAGAGACTCCTCGCTGCGCACGGGGCGAGTGCCGGCATCGGACCAGCCGACGAACCGGACGTCCAGGTGCGCCTCGCAGCGCCCGAAGCGCGCACCGAGAGAGTGCTGGTGCAGCTCCACGATCTGCGAGTGGACCCGGATCGTCGCGATCCCGGACTCCTCCCACACCTCGCGCTCGGCGGCGGCGTGGAGAGTCGGGTCGGTGACCTCGATGTGCCCACCGAACTGCAGCCACGTCCTCGCCTTGCCGTGCAGGGTCAGCAGGACGTGGTCACCGGTGTGGTCCAGGACGACGCAGGAGGCCGTCAGGTGCACAGGGGGTCCCGCCTTGAACACCGCGGTGTCGTCCTCGAGCGCACGCAGGTATGCGTCCCGCCACTCGCGTTGCTGGGCGTCCTCAGGCGCGTAACCGGTGAGCATCGCCACCGCGTCCTGCCACACGGGCGACCGGCGCGGCAGAGCGGAACCGGTGTCTGACATGCTTGCGGTGGCTGGCACGGCTGGGGGTGCCGCCGGGTCGGTGCCGGAGGGGCTCACCTCTCTCCGTCGTCGGAGCCAGGATTGCCGGAGCCGGAGCCGTCAGGGCCGGAACCCTCGGCCCCGGGGTCACTTTGGCCAGGGTCGTCCTTACCGCCGAGCAGCTTCTCGAGCTCGGCGTCGAGGTCGTCGCTCTGCGGGGTGCCGAACCGCTCGACATAGCCCAGCGGGTCGTCCAGGTCGGCCGACCGCGGCGCGAGGTCCGGGTGCTCCCAGACGTCGTCGCGGGCGGAGCGGCCGTGGGTGCTCTCCATGGCGCGGAAGAGGTTGGCCGCGTCGCGCAGACGGCGGGGACGCAGGTCGAGTCCGACGAGTCCGCGGAACACCTTCTCCGCAGGCCCACCACTTGCCCGACGCCTGCGAATCGCCTCGGCAAGCGCGGCACTCTCCGGGAGGGTCGTGGCGGTGGCGGCCTCGGCGACGACGTCCACCCATCCCTCGATGAGGGCGAGCGACGTCTCGAGCCGGTCCAGGGCACGCGCCTGTGCCGGGCTCGGCGTCGGTGCGAACAGCGATCCGCTCAGCGCGGACTGCAGCGCCTGCGGGTCCTGGAGGTCAATGCCCTGGAGCTGGGACTCGATGGCGTCGAGGTCGAAGGTGATGTCCGCTGCGTAGTCCCGCACCGCCGCGAGCACCTGCGGGCCGAGCCACGGCACCTGGGCGAAGAGGCGGGTGCGGGCCACCTCCCGGACCGCGAGATAGAGCCGCACCTCGGTGGCGTCGAGCGAGAGGCCGGCTGCCACCTCGTTGATCGCCGCGGGCATCAGCACGATGTGGTCGTCGGGGACGAGCGGCAGGCCGACATCACTGCCCGTGAGCACCTCCCGGCTGAGCGTCCCGATCGCCTGACCGAGCTGGGCGGAGAACATCCCGGCACTCAGCCGCTCGAGCATGCCCTGGACCTGACCCATGACCATCGAGGCGTCCATCCCGGGCGGGAGCAGCCCGCGCAGCTCCTCCGGCAGGTCGCCGCCGCCTCCGGTGAGGCGGTCGAGCTGGGTCGTCGAGGCCTGGGACATCGCCTTCGAGAGCCCCTTGGCGACGGGGGCCACGAGCTCGGTCCACAGCGGCAGCGTCTCCTCCGCCCAGTTCAGCGGGGTCCAGGCATGCGCCCAGGCGGTATGCGGGGGCAGGTCGGTCGCGCCGTCGACCCAGAGCGAGGCGATCCGCACGGCGTCGGAGACAGCCCGGGCGTCGTTGTCGTCCACCTCGTCGGCCGGTCGTCCGCCCACCGCGCCAGCGGCCAGGACGGCGCGGGCCGCGGCGAGCGCAGCGTCCTGGTCCACCCCGCCCGGTGCCGGTGACCCGGCCCCGAACAGTCCGCCCAGAAGGCCGCCACCTGAGCCGCTCATCATGGAGCCGACCTGGTCCATGGCCTGCTGGAGCATGCCCGGGTCCATCCGGTCGAGACCGAGGTTGCCCAGGAGTCCGGCCATCTCAGGAGGGACCGGACCTCCCGTGAGGCTCTCGAACATCCGCTCCAGCTCCGGTGGCAGCCCGCTACCGCCGCTGCTCTCGCCACCGCTCTGCTCATCAGGGTCGCGGGGCATGTCGTCGTCGGAACCGGTCGGCTGGATCTCGTCTGGCACAGTGCCATTGTCCTTCACTACAGGGCTCGCGGGGTCGGCGAGCATGAGGGATGTCCTGCCCGTGAAACCTCGAGGACGCTCCGAACGTTCCCTCCTGCGGGTCCACCGTCCCGGGAGCATCTGGGTCGGCAGGCCATAATGAACCCCCGGCCGGTGAGCAGCCGCGACAGCTCGGCCATCGCATACCTGATCCACCGCAAGAGGGATCCACGCAGACCGGATCCACCGCGCATACACGTCAAGGAGAGTCACCGGTGCAGAACCACCCGCGAGTCGCACTCGTCGACGTCCGCGACCAGCCGCTCTCCCTCGACGAGGTGGTGGCGGCCGTGCAGCGGGCGAGCCACGGGGCGGTCGTGACCTTCACCGGGATCGTGCGCGACCACGACCACGGCGGCGAGGGGGAGTCCCGGGACGTGCTCGGCCTGACCTACTCCGCGCACCCCTCGGCCCTCGAGAAGCTGCACGAGTCCTGTGCCCGGGTGGCCGACGCGCACCCCCGGGTCGTCGTCGCCGCGGTGCACCGGACCGGCGAGCTGACCATCGGCGACCTCGCTGTCGTCCTCGCGGCGGCCTCGGGTCACCGGGCGGAGGCCTTCGCCGCCGCGCGGGCCCTCATCGACGACCTCAAGAGCACCGTGCCGATCTGGAAGCACCAGGCCTTCGCCGACGGGACCGACGAATGGGTCGGTCTTCCGTGATCGAGGTTCCCGAGCGTCAGAAGATCGGCCGGGGCGGGGTCGCCATCCTCGTGGCCGCGATGGCGGGTCTGGTGACAGCCATCCTCCTCGCGCAGGTCACCGTGCCCTACGCGGTGATGACGCCCGGGCCTGCAATGAACACCCTCGGTGAGGTCAGGGAGGGCTCGCCGCTCATCGTCGTCGACGGCGCGCCCACCTATCCCACGGAGGGCGAGCTCAACTTCACGACCGTCCGCATCGGTGGCGGGCCGGGCAACGAGACGACGATCTTCGACTACATCTCGGCCCGGTTCTCCGACGAGGCGACCATCCTGCCCGTCGAGCAGGTCTTCCCACCCGGCGCCACCCGCACCGAGATCCGGGAGGAGAACCAGGCGGAGATGGCAGGCTCCCAGCAGGGGGCCGCCGCCGTCGCACTGCGCGAGCTGGGCTTCGAGGTCGAGGAGACAGTGACGGTGGTCGGGATCGACGAGGCCTCGACCTTCGTCGGATCCCTGAAGGAAGGCGACATCATCACGGGCGTGAACGGCACGCCGACGGACAGCTCGGAGGCGGTCCGCGCGGAAGTTGCCAAGGTCCCGATCGACGGTGAGGTGTCGATCCAGATCGAACGCAACGGGCGACCCATGTCGGTCGAGGGGCGCACGATCGATGCCGGTGGTCGGCCGGTGCTCGGCATCTACCTGTCCCGGTCCTTCGACTCCGAGGTCGAGGTGACGATCAGCGCCGGCGACGTCGGAGGGTCTTCGGCCGGAATGATGTTCGCCCTGGCGATCTATGACGTGCTCACCGAGGGACCACTGACCGGCGGCAAGGACATCGCCGGCACCGGGACGATCAACCCGGAGGGTCAGGTCGGCCCGATCAGTGGGATCAAGCAGAAGGTCATCGGGGCGAAGAAGGCCGGCTCGGAGTACTTCCTGGCCCCGGAGTCGAACTGCGCCGAGCTCAAGGGGGAGGTGCCCGACGGCATCGAGGTGTTCTCGGTGTCGACCTTCGACGAGGCACTTGCCGCGGTCGAGGCCATCGCAGCCGACGACGTGGGGGAGCTGGCCCGCTGCGGGTGACCCCCGCATACCCTCTCGGCACCGGAGCAGACCCCGCTGCTGAGATCAGGTTGCCGTGGAGCCCGCGTCGTCCGCGAAGGTGGCGAGCAGACCGTGCACGAGGCCCGGCGCGATCTCGGCGCCCTGCGCCACCCGGTCATCCCGATCGTGGTCCCGCTGCCGCAACAGACAGGTGTGTGAGCCGTCCCGGAGCACCGCCACGAGGAGCCGCACGTCCTTGCGTTCCGGGTGAGCCGCGAGACGCGCCAGTGCCTCCTCGGCATCTGCGGGGAGATCGTGCTCGGCCCCTGGCGGGACGACGATGCGCTCGACGGCGATCGCTGCGCCGACCACGGCGTCCGGCCAGGTGATCTGGGCGAGCATCGACTCGAGATGATCGGGGGAGGGCAGGTCCTCCTGCTCGACCGCGGTGAGTGAGCCGGGCCTGGTGTCGTGCGGTTGCAGGGCGTCGAGGAACCCGGGCTCGTGCTCGAGCAGGTGGGTGGTCTCGACGAGGGCGAAGAGTCGCACCGGCTGGTCCCACCCGCTTGCCGCGACGTGACGCTCGGTCTCGAGCGCGACGATGGACAGTGGATCGGTGACGGGGCGTGGGGCGGACGTGGTGCTCACGACGCCCATCCTGCCTGCTCGCTCGATCTGCGGCACATCCGCCTGCCGGTGAGGCAGCGACTCCTCGCAGGTCACGATCCTGTGACAGCGGCCGGCATCCCGGAGGCCGGAAGCGGGAACCAACCGCTTCGGCAGGTAAGTTGTCGAGACAGGAAACCAGATCGTCGGAGCGCGCTCCGACGACCAGACCCGAGCGTGACAAGGCCCTTTGTGAGCAACTCCCCGTGGATGGACCGCCCCGCCGACGACGAGGACGGCGAGGAGACCCGACGACCTGACGGTCCGAAGGAGCCTGTCGACCCCGACCGGCCGGACCCCAATGACCCGATGCGAGACCTGGCTGCCCTCTTCGGGCCGTTCGCCGCCGGTGGGTCCGGCGGCGGTCGCGGCGGATCGGGCAGCGGAGGTGGATCCGGTGGCTCCGGCGGTGGCGGTGGTCGCGGACCCCAGGGCCCCCGTGCCCCCCAGGGGCAGGGCGGACGCAAGCGCAGCCCCCTGACGATCACCCTCTTCGTCCTGGCCGTTCTCGTCACCGTCCTCACCTGGCTGGCCGGCCTGTGGACCGACTGGCTGTGGTTCGACTCGGTCGGGTTCCGCCGGGTGTTCACCACGGTGCTGACAACTCGGGCCCTTCTCTTCGTCGTCGGCTTCGTCGTCGTGGCCGGGCTGGTCGCCTCCTCGATGGCGATCGCCTACCGCACCCGGCCGATCTACGTGCCGACCACGCCTGCCCAGCAGGTCCTCGAGCAGTACCGCCAGGCGATCGAGCCGGTGCGCAGGCTGTCCATGTATGTGGTGCCCGGGATCCTGGGCCTGCTCGCCGGATCCGCCGCGAGCGGGCAGTGGCAGACCTTCCTCATGTGGCGCCACGGCGGCGACTTCGGCACCAAGGACCCCCAGTTCAATCTCGACGCCGGCTTCTACGTCTTCGACCTGCCGTTCTTCCGCTTCGTCCTGGGCTTCGCCACGATCGCGCTCGCGCTGGCGCTCGCCGCGGCGCTCGTCACGCACTACGTGTACGGCGGCATCCAGCTGCCCGGCCGCGGACCGTCCACCCGGACCGCCTTCATCCACGTCGGCATCCTCGGCGCGCTGCTGGCGCTCGTCCGGGCCGGCGTGTACTGGCTGGACCGGTACGGCCTGACGACCAGCGAGGGTCGCCTCATCACGGGTATCACCTACACGGACGCCAACGCGGTCCTTCCCACCAAGGCGATCCTGGCCGTGGCCGCCGTGATGTGCGCCGGGATGTTCCTGGCCGCGATCTGGACCCGCTCGTGGCGGATCCCGATCATCGGCGTGGCGCTCCTCGTCATCACCTCGATCGTGGCCGGTGGCATCTACCCCGCCCTCGTGCAGTCCCTGCGGGTCCGCCCCTCGGAGCGTGCGCTGGAGGCGCCGTTCATCCAGCGCAACATCGAGGCGACGCGCTACGCCTACGGGATCGACGAGATCGAGCGGACGAGCTACCCGGCCGTGACCGAGGCGGAGGCCGGTCAGCTCCGCCAGGACGCCGCGACCATCCCCGGCATCCGGCTGGTCGACCCGAACATCGTCTCGCCGACCTTCCGTCAGTTCGAGAGCCTGCGGCCCTACTACGCCTTCCCTGAGATCCTCGACGTCGACCGCTACAACATCGAGGACGAGGTCGCCGATGCGGTCGTCGCGGTGCGTGAGATCAACCTTGCGGGGGTGCCGGCGTCGCAGCGCAACTGGGTCAACGACCACACCGTGTACACCCACGGCTACGGCTTCATCGGCGCGTACGGCAACCGGCGCACGGGTGAGGGCGACCCGGTCTTCTTCTCCGGCGGGCTGCGCGACGACACGGGCGCGGGCAAGTTCGAGCCGCGGATCTACTTCGGTGAGCTCTCACCGCTCTACTCCGTCGTCGGTGACTCCGAGGGCACGCAGCCGCGCGAGTTCGACTACCCGGACGACGAGGGGGTCGGCGGCAACGTCCTCAACACCTATGACGGTGAGGGCGGTGTCGCCCTCGGAGGTTTCCTCCGCAAGGTCGCCTATGCGCTCAAGTACCGCGAGCTGAACTTCCTTCTCTCCGAGTTCGTCACGAGCGAGTCCAAGATCCTGGACCACCGCACGCCGGTCGAGCGGGTGGAGCGGGTCGCGCCCTGGCTGACCCTCGACGGCAACGTGTACCCCGCCGTCGTCGACGGGCGGATCAAGTGGATCGTCGACGGCTACACGATGTCCTCGCGCTACCCCTACAGCCAGCTCGTCGACCTCCAGAACGCCACGTCCGACTCGGTGACCGAGCGCACCAACCTCATCTCGGTCGGACAGGGTCGGATCAACTACGTGCGCAACTCGGTCAAGGCGACCGTCGACGCATACGACGGCTCCGTGAGTCTTTATGCGTGGGACACCGAGGACCCGTTGCTCCAGGCCTGGGACAAGGCCTTCCCCGGCGCGCTCACCCCGCTCTCGGAGATGTCCGGCGACCTGATGTCCCACGTGCGCTACCCGCAGGACCTGCTCAAGATCCAGCGGCTCCTGCTCTCGCAGTACCACGTGACCGACGCGGAGTCGTTCTACACCGGTCAGGACTTCTGGGCGATCCCGAACGACCCGACCCAGCCCGGCCAGGACCAGCCGACGTACTACCAGTCGCTGGCGATGCCCGGGCAGGACAGCCCGTCGTTCTCGCTCACGACGACCTTCATTCCGACCGGTAGTGGGCGCGAGATCCTGCGAGGCTTCCTCGCCGCCGACGCCGACGCGGGAACGACGGCCGGCCAGAAGGCCGAGTCGTACGGCACGCTGCGTCTCCTCGAGCTGCCGCGGGCATCCGCCGTGGACGGCCCGGGACAGGTGCAGAACCAGATCGAGGTCTCCACCGAGCGCTCCCAGGACCCCTCGGAGCAGCTCAACCTCTCCCAGTTCATCGCCCAGAACCGTCAGAGCGGCCGTCAGCTCACCTTCGGCAACCTCCTCACCCTGCCGGTCGGGGGCGGTCTGCTCTACGTCCAGCCGATGTATGTGCAGTCGGCCCGCGAGGGCGGGTCCTTCCCGCAGAACAAG
Source organism: Actinomycetales bacterium (assembly GCA_012729695.1). Classification (GTDB taxonomy): domain Bacteria; phylum Actinomycetota; class Actinomycetes; order Actinomycetales; family Dermatophilaceae; genus F2B08. The sequence continues at coordinate 23,493 of JAAYCP010000195.1, forward strand.
GCGACCATCGCCGTCTTCGGTAAGGAGGTCGCGTGGGGCACGACGCTCAACCAGGCCCTCGACGGCCTGTTCGGCGGTGATGCCGGTGCCAGTGCCGGGGACGAGGACGTCACCCCGGACCCGGAGACCGATCCCGGCGAGCCACGCGAAGGTGACCCGGTGGCCCTGGCCCAGGCCCTCGCGGACATGGAGAAGGCCTATGCCGACGGTGAAGCCGCCCTGCGCGCAGGTGACTTCGCCGCCTACGGCGAGGCGCAGGCGCGACTGCGGGACGCCATCAACCGTGCTGTCCAGGCCTCGCCGAGCGAGCTGCCCGAGCCCGTCGAGCCGACCGACGCGGCCGGCGAGGACGCCGGGACGGAGACCGACGCGCCGTAGCGGCTGAGCGGGACCGCCCGGCCATCACCTGATCGATTTGGCCGGGCAGTCCGCCTGACGTAAGGTAGTGCGAGCACGACAGCACGCGCGAGCCGCAAGGTTCGAGTCGACGCGGGGTGGAGCAGTTCGGTAGCTCGCCGGGCTCATAACCCGGAGGTCGCAGGTTCAAATCCTGCCCCCGCTACCA
>JAAYCP010000196.1 GCA_012729695.1 Actinomycetales bacterium
CAACGCCCGCACCGAGGGCTTCAACAGGATCATCAAGAACACCAAGAGGGTCGCCTGCGGATTCCGGAATCTCGAGAACTTCCAGCGACGGGTACTCTCAACCATCGCGCTCACCCGAGCACGACGAGACGCAGCATGACCGTGGCCCTCGCCCCGCGGAAAGTCGAAGAGCCTCGTTGGGTGGTTCCTCGGGGCAGCCAGCCTGACAGCTGTCGAGCCGGGGGCTTCGTGGACTGTGGCCCAGCTCTGTTCAATCGCCCTGATCCGCTTCCCGATCCGACCTGCGCGAGCGCCTACTTCCCCCTGCCTGCCGTGAGCGTCGTCTTCATCGTCGTGGGCATAGTTGGTGCGATCTTGTGCGTCGGCCTTCTCGCCCGCACGGCCACCTTGATCGCCCGGTCGACTTGACGCGCACGTATGCCGCAGATAGGGCGCCCGACTCGCGTCCGGAAGGAGCGGCAGAAGCGCAGGTACGCAGCCCACTGCTCGGATCCGCGCAAGGCTTCGACGCTCTCGGAGAGCTTCTCGTGCAGTGCTTCCATTTCGGCGCGCTTCTGCTCAACGGTGCGCCTGGACTTGCGGGCCTCGGTCTGGTCGCGGTGGCGGTCATGGTGGGGTCTCCTTCGGTTCCGGGTGCGTTGGTCAGGCGCGCGTCGGTCGGACGTTTCTTCGACGCTATGAGCCGGAACCGACGACCCACCCAGCACCTCCGCGACGCGGACGGCTTCGGCTCGGCGCTAGCGGCGCTGCTGCACGGCATCAATGAAGACTTCGCCTTCAACTCCAAGGCCACCACGGTGAGAACGACACTGCCGGAGCTGCTCGGGATCCGCGCCGTGGTGTGCCAGGACTTCGCGCATCTGGCGTTGGGTGCGCTGCGCTCGGTGGGGCTGCTCGCGCGGTATGTGTCGGGCTATATCGAGACGACACCGGCGCCGGGTGCGACCAAGCTGGTAGGCTCCGACGCCTCGCACGCCTGGGTCTCGGTCCGGGTGCCGGATGGGAGCTGGGTGGACCTGGACCCGACGAACGACCACTTCTGCGACAGCCGGTACCTCGTCTCGGCCTGGGGCCGTGACTTCGCCGATGTGTCCCTGCTCAAGGGAGTGATCTACACGCAGGACGATGTGACGACGTCCTCGACATTGCGCGTGGGTGTGGACGTCACGCGAGTCTGAGTAGATGTCACGCGCGTGGTCGGTTCGCCGCGCGTTTTTGTCGATGCTCTGGCATAGTTTCCGGAGGGGGGGACAATTCGGCCCTCTGTCAACAACGACGTTGGGAGCGAGAATGTCACGATTTTCCAAACGTACGGGTGGGGCGATCATCGCCGCCGTCTTCCTTATGGTTGGCGCGACTAGCGCGTCGGCAGTCACGCAATTGACCACGCCTGCGAGTTGCAGCACGGAGGTCCGAGTTGCCTCCCACACGTACGGCAATACCTACCACCGAACAGTGATGGGCCAGTACTGGAACAAGGGATTCAAGTCCAACAGCGGCGCGACCTCGTACACCGGATACACCTACTTGCAGTGGGTCTCAACCGAAGCAACCACCATCAATTCTTCTGGGTTTGCCTGCAGGTAGTGAATCGGTTCGGCTGACAGCGGACGCTGTATAGGTGCTGGCCCCGAGGGACGCCTCGGGGCCAGATATGGGTGTAATGAGACGAGGAAGTGCTCAGATGAATCGCTTGGGATTGTTGATTGTGGCAAGCGCATGGCCCTTGCTCTCGGGTTGTTCGAGTGACGCCGAGAGTAGCGCCACCGCTTGGGAAGCGCCAGCGTGGATGGCTGATCAGGCGCAGGGGAGAGAGAGTTTCATTTCGCGGCTCCAGGCCTGCATGGACGCCAAAAGTTGGGACCTGACCGTCGACGAGTCTGGCGGCTTCAATGAGCCATTCAGCAGTGAAGAGGAGATGATGCGGGCATCCGACGATGGCCAGGACTGTCTTGCCGAGCAGGGCATTGACGTGAGTGCCTTGGAGAAGCCGCTGACGGAGGCGGATCTGAGCGTGATGTACACCCAGGACGTCGACACCTACGAGTGTCTGGTGGCTCAAGGAGTCGAGATGGAGCGGACGCCGCCCGGCGTCGACCTCTATGTCGAGGCAGGTTTGTCCGGCCAGGCTGGAGCGCCCTTGCCCGACCCCTGGTGGCCGTACGGCGACCAGGCGATAATGTCGATGCCGCAGGGAGAGGTGGAACAGCTCCGCCAGGTGTGCCCAGAGCGTTGGGTGTTCGCGGGAACTTCGTGAACAGGCGTACTCGCGTCGGGCTGGCATGGGCGGGGAGCGTTGCGCTGGCGTTGGTGGTCGGCCTCGGAACTGGGCGAGCGACGTTGGCGCCGCCGGAGTCGCCCGACGCCGCGACGCCAGCGTCCGCGTACACGGTGATCGACGGGACCGTTGGACGCACGTCTACCTTCAGCGTCAACGTCGAGTGGCCCAGACGGACCGTCGGCTACTCCCTGAGTGAGGGCGCTGTCACGAGCGTCGAGGTTGTCAGCGGTGACACGGTTGAGAACGGCCAAGTCCTCTACGACGTCAACCTGCGTCCGGTGGTCATCGCGCAGGGCGAGACGCCGGCCTTTCGTGATCTCGCGCAGGGCGTCAAGGGCCCTGACGTCAGTGCACTCCAGCGGTTGCTCATCGAGGGTGGTCACCTTGCCGGTGAGCCCGACGGGGATTTTGGGCCCGGGACAACTGCTGCCGTCAAGGCGTGGCAGCGCTCCCTCGGCATCGAACGGACAGGTTCGGTGTTGGCCCAGGACATCGTCTTTGCTCCCGACCTTCCCACTCGCGTGGTACTGGCTGACGGCATCGAGGTCGGGAAACGCCTCACTATTGGAGAGGTCGCGGTCGAGGTGGTGCTCACCGACCCTGACTTCTCCATCGCCGTCGACGGAAACGCGGTTCCACCGGCCGCTGGGAGCCCTGTGACGGTCTCGTTTGACACCCACTCCTGGCCGGCGCGAATCGGAGCCACCGCACCCTCGGCGACTGATCAAACCGGCACCAAGCTCAGGCTCGAATCTGATGACGGCGGTCCGCTGTGTGGTGACGAATGCACGTCCCTGCCGCTGGTGCCGCCGTCTGGGAGCGTCACCGCGAGCGTCGAGATCGTGCCCAGCGCGTCTGGATCGGTGGTTCCGGTCGCCGCTCTCGGCCAGGACTCTGTCGGCGGCTACTTCGTCACATCGCTCGATGGTGACAGGGTCCCTGTCGAGGTCCTGAGCACGGATGGGTCGAGGGCGGTCGTGGACGGTGTCGAGGCCGGGGAACAGATCCAGACCCTGGCTGACGGCCCAACGCCGTGAGCGGTGGTGGCCTGTCGTGCCAGGACTTGACGTTCGCCTACCGCCGCGCGCGAACTCCTGTCATTGACACCCTGTCGGTCAACTTCGCCGCGGGCGCGGTGACAGCGGTGACCGGTCCTTCGGGGTCAGGCAAGTCGACCCTGTTGTATGTTCTCTCGCTGCTGCTGCGACCCACCGCCGGCTCGGTCATTCACGACGGTCTCAACCTGGCAGCGGCCCGTGACGATGTGGCGTCACGGTGGCGAGCCCGCGAGGTTGGATTTGTCTTCCAAGATGCGATGCTCGACCCGGCCCGCACCGTGTTGGATAACGTCTGCGAACCAGCCGTCTTCGCTGGGGTTTGTCGCCGAGCCGCCGAGCGCCGAGCCGCAGATCTCCTCGACCGATTCGGGGTGGCCCATCGCGCCGATCATCGTCCAGCTGAGATCTCGGGGGGGCAGGCGCAACGCGTTGGCCTCTGCCGTGCCTTGCTGAACAGTCCCCGGCTGATCTTTGGTGACGAACCGACCGGCAACCTGGACAGCGAGTCAGGAGATGTGGTCTGGGGTGCGCTGACCGAGATGGCGCGTGACGGTGCCACCGTCATCGTCGCGACCCATGACACGCAGCGGGCGGCCCGGTGCGACGAGTGGGTGCGATTGTGAGCAGTCTCGGACATCCGAGCGTGAGTGGGATCCTGCGGGAGTGCTGGGCCGCCGTCAGGGCCCGACCTGTCTCGTCGGTCACGACCGCGTTGGTCATCGGGTTGGTGTGCTTGGTGACCTTGGCGACGACCGGACGCGCCGCCGCAATCGAGCAACGGGTGCTCGACTCGGTCGACTCCATCGGGACCGCGCTGATCACCGTGACCGACAGCAATGGTTCTGCAGGCATCCACCCCTCGGTGGTGGAGGTTATCGGCGACCTTGACGGTGTGGATTGGGCTTTCGCGCTCGGTCCTGCCGATGACGCACTGCCGCCGGATCTGACGGCAAGTCTGGACGGGGAGCCACTGACCGCTCGATCACTGCTCGGCGAGCTGCCCGGCGAGGTCCTGCTGACCGCCGGACGAAGCGCGCGCACCGGCGAGGCGGTCGCAGGCCGGGGCGCGGCTCGTTCGCTCGGGCTGGTCGATGCGGTGGGCGGCGTTTCGGTTCGAGGCCAACCGGTCGCCGTCGTCGGCACCTTCACGGCAACGGGTCCCCTTGACGCGTTGGACTCCACGGTGCTGATCCGTGACGACGACAGTGCTCCGCCGATCGTTCGGTATGTGTATGTCCGGGCCGAAGTGGGCTACGACGTCGCGGCGCTGGCGGAGGTCATCCAAGCGATTTTACCCGCCGAAGCGCCCTCAGCCGTGACCGTCGAGTTGGCCCAAGGGGCTATCGATCTACGGGAGGTTCTCGCTGGATCCCTTGGAGAGTCGTCCCGGCAGCTGATGCTGATGGTGTTGGGGATTGGCCTGCTCCTGGTGGCAATCACGATGACCGGGGCGGTCAACGCGCGCCGACGTGATTTCGGACGGCAGCGAGCCATCGGGGCCACCCGGAGTGCCATCGTGGCGATGGTCTTGATTCAGTCCCTCATGTCCGGAGCGATTGGTGCAGTCGTCGGTTCCGCGGCGGGGGTAGCGGTCATGTGGGGCATCGCCGGAGCTGCGCCTAGCCTCACCTTCACCCTCAGCGTGGTGCTGCTCAGCCTTCTTGTCACGATTGTCGGCGCAGCGCCACCAGCGATCGCCGCATCCCGCCGGGACCCGGTGAGCATCCTGCGGGTGCCGTAGCGAACGATCTGGTCACGCGAGCCTGACGGTGGCCGCGCCATCCCTCAGATGGGTGGGACAGTGGCCGCTGCCCCACCGTGCGCAGCGGGTGACATGGCGGGCGGTGGCGCTGCGGTGCCGGTGTGCAGGAGGTGACACCGGCACCGGAGACGGGATCAGGCCGAGGCGGGGGTGTCCTGGCGGTACATGTCGCGGGAGTTGGCGCCGAGGTTGCACGCGGCGAGCACGAGCGCGGTCAGACGGTGCCCAGGGTCGATCACGTGGGCTGTGTCAGCGGCGATCCGGCTACGGGCGTTGTTGCCGCCGTAGCCGTCCATAATCGCCGTCACCGCCAGGATGTCGGCGGCCTGGCTGGCCGGAGTGGCCCGGCACACCGCCCG
>JAAYCP010000197.1 GCA_012729695.1 Actinomycetales bacterium
TCAGGCGATCGGTCGCCCGTGGTACGCCCGCGACATCGTCGTGACGAGCTTGGCCACCGCGTCCTCGTTCGGGGCAAAAGGCCCAGGTGCGAAGTGCGGGCTAGAAAGGCCACGCTGCACAGACTCGCACGCACCCCAGTCCTGCCGGTTGGTCAGGTCCCAGAACTCCGCCGCCCGACTCGCGGTCGGCGCGCTCCCGTCCGCCGGCGGCAGGACGAGCCACGAGCACTCGATCCACGTCCGGTCCGGGGCAAGCGGCAGGATCCGGTGCGTCATGACGTAGTCAGGGTGCGCGGAGATGAGCAGGTTCGGCAGCAGGTGGAGGTACTCGATGCGCGTCGGGTCGACGCCGGGGATGGGCGTGGCCGCCAGCTCACCGGTGAGCGACATCGTCTGCATCCCGTCGCGCAGCACCATGGCTCCGCCAACCCACGCCCCCGGCAGGTCGTAGTTGTCGCCCGAGTCGGGCGGGCTCACCTGGCACAGCTCGGGGTGGATGAGCGGGCAGTGGTAGCACTCGTGGTAGTTCTCGGCGACGACCTTCCAGTTCGCCGCGACCTCATAGCTGTGCCGCTCCGCCAGCACCAGCGCCTCAGGCGCATACGGCTCGATGACGTCCGCCAGCCCTCCCAGGTGCGCCCGGAAGTCCAGCACCTCCGGGCTCCCCAACGGGTGCAGCGCGTGGGCAAAGACCCAGCCGCACCAGATCTCCACGGGCAGCTCGACGAGCCCGAACTCGGCAGGGTCGAAGCCCTCCAGGTCGCGGAACCCCGGAGCGGCCCGCAGCGAGCCGTCGAGGTTGAACGTCCATGCGTGGTACGGGCAGAGAATCGTTGCGCGGGTGGAGGACTCGTCGTTGGCGAGCAGCTCGTGGCCACGGTGACGACAGGTGTTCGCGAAGAGTCGCAGGCCCGTCCCCTCGGTCAGGTTCGGGTCGCGGACGAGCAGCACCTGGACGTCACCCACCATGAGCGCACGCTGGGTCATCGGCTTGTCGCCGGCCATCGTGAGCACCTCGTCCGCCCGACCCAGGCAGGTCCACGATCCGGCGAAGAGGTTCCGTCGCTCCCAGGACAGCACCTCCGCAGAGGTGTATGCGGCGGCCGGCAGCATCCGCTCTGGCGCCCCGTCGGGGCGCACCTGGGCGCGGACCTGCGCCATGACGTGCTCGACCGCCTCGGGAGTCGGCGCGGACGGCACCGCGAGGGGAGCTGCGGTCGTGGGAACGGAGGAGGTGGGGGTCGTCGTCATGAGGCGGCCTCGCTTGGGGAACGGGTGTGACTGGTGGCAGGGGTGCTCGAGGTCGAGGGTGTGGAACTGCGATCGGGGGCCAGTCGCAGCACGGCGTCTGGGTGCGTGAGCGCGCCGGGAGCCAGCCCCAGCTCTCGCTCGGCGCTCCCGGCCACCCACGTCATGACATCGTCATCACTGAAGGAGATGTCGTGGGCGACCATCTGGAGGACCAGGCCGTCGAGGAGGGACAGCAGTCGCCAGGCCGCGGACTCCGGCTCAGCACATCGGAACTCGCCCGCGGCGACCCCATCTTCGATGATCCCGACCAGCACGCTCTGCCACTCGATGTTGAGCCGTCGGGAGGTTGCGCCGAGCTCGGGACGACGGGCGGCCTCTGCCCACGCATCGAGCCAGAGCTGGAAGGCCGTCCCGTGCCCCGGCCGCAGTGAGGTGGAGAAGAAGGCCCGCAGCGCCTCGCAAGGCGAGCCACTCGACGCCACGGCGGCGCGGGTGGTCTCCAGACCCTCCCGTGCGACGAGCTCGAAGACCTCGGCGAGCAGCCCGTCCATGGAGTCGACGTAGTGGTGCACGAGACCGGGCGAGCTGCCCATCTCGGCGGCGATGTCGCGGACGGTGGTGGCGGCCAGACCCTGTCGCAGCGCGACCGCCCGGCCAGCCTCGAGGATCCGCGCTCGACGCGCCACCGGATCCATACGTGCCATGGGCTAAGTCAACCGTCTCGGTGCTTCGTTGAGCAAGTGTCCAACAAGCGGCTATGCTCGCCGCCATGGTGGCGACGACGCCCTTCCACGAGCGGCTCAGCACGCTCAACGACCAGCACCTCTACACGCACTGGCAGGGATACCTCTCTGCCCTGCGGTACTCCCACGCGCCCAAGCACGAGTACTTCGCCGTGCGCAACAGTGTCGGCATCTTCGACACCTCGCCGCTCTACAAATACCGCGTGACCGGCCCGGACGCCGAGCGCTTCCTCGCCGGCCTGGTCGTGCGCGACGTGCGGCTAGTGCGACCGGGGCGCGCCGCATACACACCGTGGTGCGACGA
>JAAYCP010000198.1 GCA_012729695.1 Actinomycetales bacterium
GCGGCGAACTCGCACGGTGCAGCGGTGGGCTACCTCTCCACCGACTGGGTGTTCGACGGCACCGGCCACCTCGTCGACGAGGAGGAGCCGGTCAAACCGCTCAACCTCTACGGACTCTTCAAGGCGCTCTCCGAGCGCACGGTGCTCGACGGCGCGGACCGCGGGTTCGTCGCGCGCGTCGGCGGGGTGCAGGGCCGCCACCTCACCCGGCCGAGCGCCCCGCGCCGGCAGGACTGCGGGTTCGGCTACTTCGTCCTCTCCCTCGTCGACGCCCTGACGGCCGGCCTGCCGTTCACCGTCTGGGAGGACCCGGCGATCAACGGTGTCGCCACCCCGGTGACCGCCGCGGAGATCGGCGCCCGGCTCCTCATGGCGCTCGAGCGCGAGGCCACCGGGGTGCTGCACATCGTCGGTGCCGACGCGGTGAGCCGGGCGGAGCTGGCCGAGCGCTCCTGCTGGGTCTTCGACCTCGACCCCGCCCTGCTCCGCCGCGGCCCGGTGCCGGACGGAGCCATGCTCCCGGCCCCGATCCCGTTCGACACGAGCCTGGCGACCCCACGCACCGACGAGGTGCTCGGCGTCCCACCTCACCCGATCGGGGCACAGCTGTCCGCCCTGCGCGAGGAGCTGCGCACCGGACGGCCACAACCCGTCACCGCACCGGACAGGAGGGTCGCACGATGAGCGTGCGAGAGATCGGCGTCGGAGTCATCGGAGCCGGGTGGCTCGGTGACGTCCATGCCCGCGCGTGGGGCCGACTGCGCCACCACTACGCCGACCTCGGACTGCGCCCGCGCATGGTCGCGGTGGCCGACAGCGTCCCCGCCGCAACCGCCGCGGCTGTCGACCGCCACGGCTTCGAGCGCACCTACAGCGACTGGGCGGACCTGCTCGCCGACCCCGGGATCGACGTCGTCAGTGCGACCGCTCCGAATGCCCTCCATCGCGACATCGGGGTCGCGACCGCGCGCGCGGGCAAGCACCTGTGGATCGAGAAGCCGGTGGGTCTGAGCGCCGGCGACACCCGCGCCGTGGCCGACGCCGTCGCGCAGGCCGGCGTCCACGCCGCAGTGGGCTTCAACTACCGCGTCTTCCCGGCGCTTCAGGAGCTGCGTGCCCAGCTGCGCGCCGGTGCCATCGGGCGCGCGACGCACGCCCGGGTGCGCCTGCTGAGCGACTATGCAGCGCACCCGCTCGGGCTGCACACGTGGCGCTACTCGCTCGCCTCCGGAGGACACGGTGTCCTCGGCGACCTCGCGTCCCACGCCGTCGACCTCACCCGCTACGTCCTCGGTGACCTCGACCGCCTCGTCGCCGAGACCGAGGTCTTCATCGACGAGCGGCCCCTCCCCGTGGCGGGCGCCGCGATCTACGGCCACGGACTCGGCAACCCCGACGCGCCGCGAGCAGCGGTGGAGAACGAGGACTACGTCGCAGCGCTGATCCGGACGGTCGACGACGTGCTCGTCACCCTCGAGTGCAGCCGGGTCGCCGCCGGGGAGCAGAACACCTACGGGATCGAGATCCATGGCACGAGCGGGTTGCTCGCCTGGGACTTCCGCCGTCCTGGAGAGCTGGTCAGCTCCACCGGGGGGACGTATGCGGATCAGCCCACGCAGGTCCGGCACATCGGTCCGGGGTCGGGTGAGCACGCCCGGTTCCAGCCCGGCTCCGCGCTGGTGCTGAGCTTCGACGACAGCAAGGTCATCGAGCTCGCCATGTTCCTGCGGGCCATCGAGGGTGGGCCTCAGGAGCAGGCCACGCTCGCGGACGCGGTGGCCTCGGCCGAGGCCCTGGAGGCGATGGTCGAGTCCGCGGGCTCGAGGGCGTGGGTCAGCGTGCAGAGGAAGGACGAGTGAGATGGCGGTAGGAAGAATCGCAGTGACGAAGGGGGCGAAGGACGGCACGGTGCGGCTCACCGTCGCCCAGGCCACTGTCCGCTTCCTGGCGAACCAGTGGAGCGAGCGCGACGGCGAGCGGCGCAGGCTCGTGGCCGGCTGTTTCGGCATCTTCGGGCACGGCAACGTCGCCGGTCTCGGGCAGGCCCTCCTCCAGGAGGAGCTCGCCGCGAGCAAGACCGGCCGCGAACCCGACCTGCCGTACGTCCTGGCCCGCAACGAGCAGGCGATGGTCCACTCCGCCGTCGCCTACGCGCGACAGCAGGACCGACTCTCGACCTGGGTGTGCATCTCCTCGATCGGTCCCGGGTCGACGAACATGCTCACCGGCGCGGCGCTCGCGACGATCAACCGGATCCCGGTCCTGCTCCTGCCCGCCGGCACCTTCGCGACGCGGGTGAGCTCGCCGGTCCTCCAGGAGCTCGAGCTCCCGCACGCCGGTGACGTCACCGTCAACGACGCCTTCCGTCCCCTGTCGAGGTTCTTCGACGAGGTGAACCGTCCCGAGCAGCTGCCCTCGGCGCTGCTCGGAGCGATGCGGGTGCTCACCGACCCCGCCGAGACCGGTGCGGTGACGGTCTCCCTACCCCAGGACGTCCAGGCCGAGGCCTTCGACTGGCCGGTCGAGCTCTTCGCCGAGCGCACCTGGAGCGTGCCGCGGTCGAGACCGGACACCTCCCGGCTCGCGCAGGCCGCGGCGATCATCCGCTCGGCGAAGCGCCCCCTCATCGTTGCCGGCGGCGGCGTGCACTACTCCGGCGCGGAGGAGGTGCTTGCGCAGCTCGCCGCCGACACCGGGATCCCCGTCACCGAGACGCAGGCCGGCAAGGGATCGCTCACCCACGGTCACCCGCAGCTCATGGGTGCGGTCGGATCGACCGGCACGACAGCAGCCAACGCGCTCGCCGCCGAGGCCGATGTCGTCATCGGCATCGGCACGCGGTACAGCGACTTCACGACCGCGTCGCGGACCGCGTTCCAGCACAAAGACGTTCGCTTCGTGAACCTCAATGTCACGTCGTTCGACGCCGGCAAGCACAGTGGGTATGCGGTGGTCGGCGATGCCCGGGAGTCCCTCACCGAGCTCTCGGCCGAGCTGGCCGGGTGGTCGGTGAGTGACGCATACCGGCGCAAGCAGGCCCGGCTCTGGGGTGAGTGGGACGCCCAGGTCGAGCGCGCATACCATCCCCCGGCCGAGGTGACCGACGCCCTGGCGCCCGGCCTGCTGACCCAGGCCGAGGTGATCGGCGCGGTCAACGAGCTGAGCGACCCGCGGGACGTCCTGCTGTGCGCGGCCGGCTCGATGCCCGGGGACCTGCACAAGATGTGGCGGGTGCGTGACCGCAAGGGGTACCACGTCGAGTACGGCTACTCCTGCATGGGCTACGAGGTGCCGGCGACGATCGGGATCCGGTTGGCCGACGACTCGCGCGACGTCTTCGCCATGGTGGGTGACGGCGGGTACCTCATGATGCCGTCCGAGCTCGTGACCGCGGTGCAGGAGCGCCTCAAGATCATCGTCGTCCTCGTCCAGAACCACGGCTTTCACTCGATCGGCTCGCTGTCGGAGGGCCTGGGGTCGCAGCGCTTCGGCACCCGCTACCGGATGCGCAGCGCGGACACGCACCGGCTCGACGGTGACTTCGTGCCCGTCGACCTCGCCGCCAACGCCCGGTCGCTCGGTGCCCACGTCATCGAGGTGCACTCGCGTGAGGAGCTCGCGGACGCCATCGCCGAGGCCAAGGCGTGGCCGGCGGACGGCGGCCCGGTCGTCATCCACGTGGAGACCGACCCGTTCGTCCACGCGCCGGACAGCGCGAGCTGGTGGGACGTGCCGGTGAGCGAGGTGAGTGAGCTGCGCTCGACGCGTGCCGCATACCGCGACTACCGGAAGGCGAAGGAGGCCCAGCGGCCGCTCATGCGTCCGACCGAGGCGCCGAAGGGACGGAAGAAGGGCTGACGCCCACAGGCCGGTTCGGCGAAGGACTCAGGCAAGCGGGTCGGGGACGAGCACGTCCCGCACGATGTGGTCGAGCTCGTCCGTCGCCGCGAGGAACTGCCGCAGCGTCCGCCGGGTCGGTCCGAAGCTCTCGAACTGCGCCGGATTGAGGCCGTCGGGCTCGTAGGCGCGGCGGAAGTCGGGGATCGTCGACAGGCTCGCCAGGATCTCGGGGTCGACCGGTTCAGTCATCCGGTTCACCGCGCGGTGCCCGTTCTGCTGGATGCGCTCCTGCCAGGCGAACGGGGGTGAGATGACGACGTCACCGCCGACGAGCTCCGACCAGTGCAGCGTGGTGCGGAAGGCTGCCGAGAGGAGCCGCGAGCGGAAGCCGCGCTCCTGGAAGATCCCGTAGGCGCGCTTGAGGGCCGCGATGCCCGCCCAGTCCAGGTGGGCCGGGTCGACCGCGAGGCCCTCCCGCGTGACGCACTCGCGCAGCCAGTCGTCGAGACGACCGACCATGATCGTCACGACGTTGCCCATCGAGGAGACGTCGTGGCCGGCGGACTCCCGGACCCGCAGCCCACGCTCGATGGCCTCCGCCGCCGCGAGGGCCTGCGGGACGGAGAACGAGACGGTGACGTTGACGGACACCCCGCGGGAGACCGCCTCCTCGATCGCGACGAGTCCCGTCGCGGTCGCGGGGATCTTGACGATGATGTTCGGGGCGAGGGAGGCGAAGTGCTCGGCCTGGGCGACGAGGGCCTCGGCGTCCCGGTGCAGACGCGGGTTGGTCTGCATGGAGAGCCGGCCGTTGTGGCCGCCGAAGCGCTCGTACGCGGGGCGCAGCTGGGCGGCCGCCTCGAGTGAGACCTCCTCGACCACCCGCCACCCGATGTCGCTCTCGGTCGCGGCCGGGTGCTCACGCACGAGCTCGGCGATGCGGGCGCTCCAGCGTGGGAGGTCCGCCTTGATGACCGTCACGGCGATGACCGGGTTGCACGTGGCACCGACCGCGCCCCACTCGATCGACTGCCTCAGCTCCCGGGGGTCTGCCGAGTCGTTCCACAGCACCGTGCCTAGCGCGGCCATCTCGGTGAGCGGTGTCGTCATGCGGTGGGTCTCCGGCAAGAAGGTGGACCCAGGCGGAGGAGATCACCCGGGCCTGCAAATGTTAGGACATTCGCACTATAGCCGCTATGCCCGGTACGCCCAAGAGTGAGTCAGCTCGCGTGGACGGTGAGCTCGAAGGCGTACTGGTCGTAGCGGTAGCAGTGGTCGCCGTACTCGACCGGGTTCCCCTCGCCGTCGTATGCGCGGCGCGTCATCGTGAGCAACGGGTCCCCGGTCCTGAGCTCGAGCAGGCGACGCTCGATGGCGGTCGGACGGCGTGCCCCGATGACCTGGTGCGCGATCGCCGGACGCACCCCGCGGGCGCGGAGGATCTCGTAGAGCCCGCGGGTGCGCAAGTCCTTCTCACTGATGTCCGCGTACTGCGGGGGCAGGTAGTTGTTCATCACCGCGGCCGGGATCTTGCCGGTCAGGCGTCGGCGCCGGACGTAGAAGAGGGGCGTGTCCTCCGGCAGCCCCATGGCCTGGGCTGCGGCCGGATGGACCAGGTCGCGGGACAGCTCGAGGATCTCCGTGCGGGGCTTGGCGCCGCGGCGCACGAGGTCGTCGTAGAAGGAGGAGAGCTCGTCACGGCGGTGGATCACGTGGTTGGCTACGGTGGTGCCGACGCCCCGGCGCCGGACGAGGAGCCCACGGTTGACGAGCTCGGCGATGGCCCGTCGGACGGTGGGTCGGGAGAGGCCGAGCCGCGCGGCCAGGGCGAGCTCGTTCTCGAACGGGTCCCCCGGCTTGAGCTCTCCGGACTCGATGGCAGCGGTGAGCTGCTCGGAGAGCTGGTGGTACAGCGGCACCGGACTCGCGCGGTCGATGACGACGGGGATGACACTCACAAAGTGCAGTGTATGTCAGTGATGGGGGCAGTTAATATGTCCGGACAAAGATTGACCGGTATCTGTGGATGGAGGACCCTGTGGCCATGACATCGACCTCTGTCGCGCCGCAGGTGTTCGATGTCGTCACCATGGGACGCGTCGGTGTCGACCTCTACCCGATGCAGGAGGGCGTCGGCCTCGAGGAGGTCGAGACCTTCGGCAAGTACCTCGGCGGGAGCGCGGGCAACGTCGCCGTCGCGGCAGCCCGGCTCGGCCACGAGTCCGCCCTCATCTCCCGGGTCGGTGACGACCCCTTCGGCCGCTTCGTCCGGGCGGCGCTGGAGGAGCTCGGGGTGAGCACCGCATACCTCGGGACCGATCCGCGACTGCCCACCCCGGTGACCTTCTGCGAGATCTTCCCTCCGGACGACTTCCCGCTGTACTTCTACCGGTTCCCCATGGCGCCGGACCTGCGGGTGGGGGAGCGCGACATCCCGCCAGTGGCGGTGAAGGAGTCGCGACTGTTCTGGTGCACCCTCACGGGCCTGTCCGCCGAGCCGAGCCGGACCGCCCACCAGACCGCGTGGGAGCTGCGGGGCCGGGCGCCGCTCACCGTCATCGACCTCGACTACCGAGCACAGTTCTGGACCCATGAGTCCGACGCGACCCGCGCCGCCGCGACCGCGCTCACCGCCTGCACGGTCGCGATCGGGAACCGTGAGGAGTGCCGGATCGCCGTGGGCGAGACCGACCCGGAGCGCGCGGCTCGCGCCCTTCTCGACCGGGGCGTGGAGCTCGCCGTCGTCAAGCAGGGGCCTCGCGGCGTGCTCGCGATGACGGCGGACGACCGGGTCGAGTGCCCGCCGTACGACGTCGAGGTGCTCAACGGGCTCGGTGCCGGTGACGCCTTCGGCGGCGCCATCTGCCACGGCCTCCTCCAGGGCTGGGACCTCAAGGCCACGGTGGACTTCGCCAACGCCGCCGGCGCGCACGTCGCCGCGCGCCGCGAGTGCGCGACGGCGATGCCGACCGAGGCCGAGGTCAGACACCTGCAGGAGACTGCGATGCGGGTGCGGGCATGAGTCACGGGGCCGACAACGCGCGGTGGTTCCGGCCGGACGGCTCACTGGCCGCGGACGGGTGCGACCTCGTCGTCGACGACGAAGTCGAGGGCTGGCAGCACACCGGTCTGGTCGTCGTCACCCTTGGTCCGGGGGAGAGCAGCACGCGCACGCTCCGGGGCTGGGAGGCGGTGGTCGTCCCCCTCGGCGGGGGTGCCCAGGTCGACGTCGACGGCTCGCGGCACGTCCTCACCGGCCGGGAGAGCGTCTTCGCCGGCCCGACCGATGTCCTGTATGCGCCGGCCGGCTCGACCGTAACGGTCACCGGAGCCTCCGATACGAGCAGCAGGATCGCGATCTGCCTCGCCCGGACCCAGGGGTCGGGTGAGGGGGAGGCTGGGCCGGCCGTGGCATACCTCTCTGCGGAGGACGTGCCGGTCGAGGTGCGCGGGGCGGGCTCGGCCACCCGCCTGGTCCGCAACTTCGGGATCCCCGGTGTGCTCGAGGCGCGCCGGATGATCGCGTGCGAGGTCATCACGCCCGCCGGCAACTGGTCCTCCTGGCCGCCGCACAAGCACGACACCGAGCGCCCAGGCATCGAGACCGAGCTCGAGGAGATCTACTACTTCGAGACCCGCTCGACCGACGAGCGCGGCGTCGACCCGGTGGGATACCAACGCGTGTACGGCACTGCCGAGCGGCCGATCGATGTCCTCGCCGAGGTGCGCACCGGCGATGTCGTGCTCGTGCCGCACGGCTGGCACGGCCCGGCCATGGCCGCACCCGACGCCGATCTGTACTACCTCAACGTCATGGCGGGACCTGGTCGGGAGCGGGCCTGGCTCATCTGCGATGATCCGGCGCACGGCTGGGTCCGCGAGAGCTGGTCGGACCTTCCTCCGGACCCCCGTCTCGCGAGATGATGGGCGACGCGCACCATCCCCCTTGCTAGTTTTGTCACGACAATAGGCCAATCCCCCGGAGAGTTCAGATGAGCACACCTGCCCGCATCACCCACCTCGTCAACGGCGCATCGTGGGAGGGGACCGCGGAGCGGACGAGTCCGGTTTACAACCCGGCGACGGGGGAGCACACGGGCAACCTCGATCTGGCCTCGGCCGACCTCGTCGGAGAGGTCGTCGGCATCGCCAAGTCCGCGTGGCAGTCGTCGTGGCAGCGGTCCTCACTCACCCAGCGCGCGCAGGTGCTCTTCGCCTTCCGCGAGCTGCTCAACAGCCGCAAGAAGGACATCGCCGCGATCATCACCTCCGAGCACGGCAAGGTGCTCTCCGACGCCGAGGGCGAGGTGACCCGGGGGCTGGAGGTCGCCGAGTTCGCGTGCGGCATCCCGCACCTGCTCAAGGGCGGCTTCTCCGAGAACGTCTCGACGAAGGTCGACGTCTACTCCATCCGTCAGCCGCTGGGCGTCGTCGGTGTCATCAGCCCGTTCAACTTCCCGGCGATGGTGCCGCTGTGGTTCGTGCCCATCGCGATCGCGTGCGGCAACGCCGTCATCATCAAGCCGTCCGAGAAGGACCCGTCGGCGGTCAACGCCGTCGCGGCACTGTGGAAGGAGGCCGGTCTGCCCGACGGTGTGCTCAACGTCGTCCACGGTGACAAGGAGGCGGTCGACGCGCTCCTGGAGCACCCGGACGTCAAGGCGATCTCCTTCGTCGGCTCGACCCCCATCGCGCAGTACGTCTACGACACCGGTACCCGGGCGGGCAAGCGTGTGCAGGCCCTCGGCGGCGCGAAGAACCACATGCTCGTCCTCCCCGACGCCGACCTCGACCTCGCTGCGGACGCGGCCGTCAACGCCGGCTTCGGCTCGGCCGGTGAGCGGTGCATGGCCATCTCGGCCCTCGTCGCGGTCGAGCCGATCGCCGACGAGCTCATCGCGAAGATCACCGACCGGATGGGCAAGCTCGTCACCGGCGACGGCACCCGGGGCTGCGACATGGGGCCGCTCGTGACGAAGGCGCACCGGGACAAGGTCGCGGGCTACCTCGACCGCGGGGTGGAGGAGGGCGCAACCCTCGTCGTCGACGGCCGCGAGGGTGACGTCGACGCCGACGGTGGGGGCTTCTTCCTGCGCCCGACCCTCTTCGACAACGTCAAGCCCGGGATGTCGGTCTACGACGACGAGATCTTCGGCCCGGTACTCTCGGTCGTGCGGGTCCGCTCCTACGACGAGGCCCTGGCACTGATCAACGCCAACCAGTACGGCAACGGCACGGCCATCTTCACCAACGACGGCGGCGCCGCACGGCGCTTCCAGAACGAGGTCGAGGTCGGCATGGTCGGCATCAACGTCCCGATCCCGGTGCCGATGGCCTACTACTCCTTCGGCGGCTGGAAGGCCTCGCTCTTCGGCGACAGCCACGCCCACGGCATGGAGGGTGTGCACTTCTACACGCGCGGCAAGGTCGTCACCTCACGCTGGCTCGACCCCAGCCACGGCGGCATCAACCTCGGCTTCCCGCAGAACCAGTGACGGCTGGCGCGCTGCTGACCCCCGAACCCGAGTCAGGCGGCGCCCGCCCGTTCAGTCCAGCGCCGGTCAGTCCAGCGCCCCTCGGACGGTCTGGTCCCAGTCGATGACCGAGCCGGTCACGACACCGGACCGCTCCGAGAGCAGGAAGACGACGAAGTCGGCGACCTCGTCGACCTGCCCCATCTTGCCCATCGGCAGCGAGGCCGCGGCCTTCTCGACCCAGTCGTCGCCGGCGCCGTGGAAGCGGCGCTGGATCGCGTCCTCCCCCTCGGTCTCCGTCCAGCCGATGTTGAGGCCGTTGATCCGGATGCGGTCCCACCGGTGCGCGTGCGCCGCGTTGCGGGTCAGTCCGGCGAGGCCCGCCTTGGACGAGACGTAGGGCGCGAGGAACGGCTGCCCACCGTGCTGGGACATGGTGATGATGTTGACGATCGTCCCGGGCTCGCCCCGACGCACCATGTCCTGCACCGCCGTCTGCATGGTGAAGAACGGCCCACGCAGGTTGACCGCGACGTGGTCGTCGAACAGCTCCGGCGTGGTGTCGAGCAGGGTGCCGCGGGTGGTGAGTCCGGCGGAGTTCACCAGGCAGTCGATGCGTCCGTGACGCGCGACCGTCTCCTCGACCATCGCGACAGCGCTCCGGGCATCGCCGAGGTCGCCCTGGACGTATGCGGCGCTCGCCCCGCTCTCGGACAGCTCGGCCACGAGGGCCTCACCCGCCTCCGGCCGGCGGCCGGTCACGACGACGCTGGCGCCCTCGCGCACGGCGGCCCGGGCAATGCCCGCCCCGAGGCCGACGGTGCCGCCCACGACGAGGACGACCTTGTTCTTGAGCAGATCGGTGAGAGCCACAGGGCTCATTATCCGGTGGACGGCCACCCGCGGTCGGGAGCTACGCGCATACATCCTCGGCCCGCCCCGGCCCGAACGGGTCCTCAGCCGCTGAACTCAGTCGCCGGCCGGGAGCGGACGACCCTCGGCCAGCGCGGCGAGCCGCTCGATCGAGCGCATGAGCCGCTCCGAGGTGGTCCGGCGGGCCCGGCCCATCCGGTTCTCGTCCGTCAGCTCGGTCCAGTCATAGGTATGCGTCACCCGCGTCACCCCGTCGCCCACCGGCTCGAGCTCCCACCGCCAGAGGTGACCCGGCTCGGCCCTACCGGGCTCGGAGGGCCGCCACGCGATGCGGCGCCCCTCATCGAACTCGACGATCCGGTTGTTCCGCTCGGTGCCGAGGTGGATCGCCATGACGAAGACGTCGCCGACGGCGTGCACCCGCTGCCCGGGCGCAGCCGCGACCAGGTTGTCCATGCCGTCCCACTCCGGTTGGCGGCTCGGGTCGGCGATGAGCTCGAAGATGGTCGCCGCGTCCGCGTGGATGTCCCGCGTGGCGCTCGCGACGCGCTGCTCGGTCATACCGACCATTGTGGACCCGGTGCGGCCGCACGGCACGGAGTCCTTGCCTTCCCGACCAGCGCCGGCAGTACCGGGCCGAGGATCCCGAGGGTCACCGGTGGATGTTCATGCAGCGGAGCTGACGGTCATGCAGATGCCGTCGGCCGCCTGAACCCCAGCACCTCGGCGAAGTACGTCAGCAGCTGCTCGCCGCCGTCGAGGGGCACGACCTGGGCGACGTACTGGTCGGGGCGGACGAGGACCAGGCAGCCCTGCGCGCGGTCGACGCCACGTAGTGCATAGATGTCCTCCTCGCCACCGAGGTCGGCGCTGAACGCCTTCTCGTGGTCGCGCAGCCCGTAGCGGCCGGTGCTCGGCCGGAGGAGCGCGGGCAGCTGACCGAGCTCGGTCTCGCGATGGCTGCGCTGGATGACCCCGCGCACGTCGAGGGCGGAGTCAACGTCGGCACCTTCAGGGGTGATCGCCGGGATGACCGTGTCGGCAAGGTATGCGCAGGCGTGGCTGAGGCGGGAGTCCTCGGCTGTCGGATCCCCTGAGTCGGCGAACGCGTAGAGACGCCAGCGACCGTCGGCGCGGGCGACGTGTCCGAGGTGGACGCGCTTGGCGTCGGCGATCCGCACCACCTCGGCGGACTGGAACCGCTCACCGACCGGGTAGCCGGTGGCGAGCCCCTGGTGGCTCCCGTCGCCGGTGAGGGTGAGTCCCGCATACGTCGTGGCGAAGCCGGCCGTGTAGCGGCCCTGCTCGGAGAACTGGCGCTGCAGTGCCTCGGGGCTCACGCCCTCGTCGTTCTCGCCGGCCGCGACCTTCGCGCTCATCATGGCCGCCCACTTCTTGTCGAAGTCGATGAGGGCCTGGGCGGAGAGGCGACGCTCCTCCGCATACGTCGTGAGCAGGCTCGGGTCGACCTGCCCGCGCAGGACGGCCGCGAGCTTCCAGCCGAGGTTGAACCCGTCTCCCATCGAGACGTTCATGCCCTGGCCGGCCTTGGGACTGTGCGTGTGGCAGGCGTCGCCCATGAGGAAGACCGCGGGGACGCCCGACTCGCCCGCGTTGTCGAAGGCGCTGGCGATGCGCTGACCGATCTCGTAGACCGACCACCACGCGACCTCCTTGACGTCGAGGGAGTACGGGTGCAGCACCCGCTGGGCCGCCTGGATGAGGGAGTCGGAGGTGATGCCGCGGCTCTGGACGCGCTCGCCCTCGGCGAGCTCGGCGAGCTCGACGTACATGCGGAAGAGGTAGCCGCCCTCCCGGGGGATGACGAGGACGTTCCCGTGCTCGGCGGACTGGATGAGCGCCTTGAAGCGGATGTCCGGGAAGTCGGTGCTCGCGAGGATGTCCATGACTCCCCAGGCCTGGCGGGTCGACTCACCCTCCAGGCGTGAGCCGATGAGGCCGCGGGTCGTACTGCGGGCGCCGTCGGCACCGACGACGTAGCGGGCGCGCACGTGCACCTGCTGGTCGGTGGCCGTGCGGCGCAGGGTGACGCGCACCGGACCGCCCTCGGCGGTGTCGTCGAGGTCGACGATCTCGACGCCGTAGTGCGGCTCGAGCCGCGACGGGGAGTTGCGCATCGACTCGAGCAGCAGGCCGTGGACCCGCGCCTGGTTGAGGATCGTGTGCGGCATCTCGGAGAGGCCGTCCTCGACATCCTGGATGCGACCGCTGCGGGAGATCCGGCTCGGGTCGGCCGGGTCGGGCCGCCAGAACACCGTCTCGTTGACCCAGTACGACTCCCCGAGGATCCGGCTCGCGATGCCGAAGGCCTCGAACATCTCCATCGAGCGGCACGAGATGCCGTCGGCCTGGCCGAGATCGATCGGACCCTCGCGGCGCTCGACGACCATCGTCCGGATATCC
>JAAYCP010000199.1 GCA_012729695.1 Actinomycetales bacterium
AGATCGGTGTTGACCGGCTACAGCAGTACGGCTTCCTCACCGAAAGCCTCGAATCCGCTGCGGACGACATGGAGTCAACGCAGATGGATGAGAGCGATGCCGACAACGCGGCCCGGGTGTTCATCGACTGCGTCGACGGCGAGGCGCGGATGGCGGAACAGATGGCTGAGGACCCGGATCTGACTCAGGAGCAGCAGGAGTGCATTCGTGAGCAGGTCGACGCGGAGCTCCTGAAGCGCACCTTCTCCTTGCTGTTCCAGGGGAGAGAGGATGAGGCGCAGGAAGCCCTCATGGGTCCCGCGTTCCAGTGCATGTTCGGCGGTCCCTCCGACGAATGACGGCGAGGGTTGATTCTCGTTCAGCCTGCCATGCCCGGCCTCGGGATTCTGAGCCGAGCCACGGGGCTCGGCAGTCGGGAGCCTGCTGCGTCAGCTGCCTCGCTGCAGAGTGCCGATGCGGCTAGCCCCCTGGTCGCGGACGACAAGGAACTCCTCGGTCACCGTCGCGGTCGCGAGGCGGGACAGCCAGGTATCGACGCCTTCGCACGCCATGAGGGTCGTGAACACATCGGAGAAGACGACCTGGTCACCGTCCAGCCTCCAGGAGCCTCCGATGCGGTTGCAGCCATCAGTGCCGGTGAAGTTGCCGTCAGGGTGCAGCTCGAGGCTGGGCTGACCGGGCTCAGCCAGGCCCCAGGCACCCACCGGGTCGATGCCCTCCTCGCTCCCTGACGAGGCGTCGCCCCACCCACATGCGCCCAGTGCGAGCGTCAGGACCACAGCGGCCACGACAGCCCCGATCCGCCAGCCTGTCCACGTCCCAACGGTGTTCGACTTCATCGTGCTCTCCGTTCCCGCGATCCGAGCGGTTGATGCCCGGGCACCGATGGCAACCATTGTCTCCCTCGCCACCCGCAGCTCGCCAGGATGAGGAACGCGGGGAGCCGCCGACCAGCAGCACGCGACGGGGCGGTTCACTGCCCTCGGTCACCCGCCGTGCAACGGCTCGAACGCCGTTACGGTGAGCACCGCAGCGCCTACGGCGTCGCTGGCATCAAGATCCACCTCGGCGGTGATGCCCCAGTCCCGGTCGCCCTCGGGGTCCAGGACGACCTGCCGCAGGCGCCAGGTGCGGCCGGCCTTCTCGATCTGGAGGTTAACGGGAGAGCGGGCCTCCTGATCTGTGGCGATCGAGTCATGCACCTCGTAGTACCGGCCGAGGGCCTCGTTCCATGCCTCCGCGTCCATGACGACTGCCTGAGGTGGGTCGGTGAGCTCTGCGACCCGGGTCTCGAGCTCACCGAGCGCCTCCCACTGGTCCCGGGCGGCGAGCTCGACCCGGTGGAACATGGCGTTGCGGATCATCACGGTGAAGGCCCGCTCGTTCGCGGTGATCGGGCGAACCGGGGAAGCCGCTTGGGGGGCGAGCGGGTCGGCGACCGGCTCGGTGGGGTTGACCAGGTGCTCCCACTCGTCGAGGAGGCTGGAGTCGGTCTGGCGGACCAGCTCGCCGAGCCACTCGATGAGGTCCTCGAGCTCCTCGGTACGCATGGGCTCGGGCACCGTGTGTCGCAGCGTCCGGTATGCGTCGGTGAGGTAGCGCAGCAGCAGTCCCTCGGAGCGGGAGAGGCCGTAGTCGGAGACGAACTCGTTGAACGTCATGCCCCGCTCGTACATCTCGCGCACGACCGACTTGGGGGAGAGGGCGCCGGGGGAGATCCACGGGTGGGTCTGCCGGTATGCGGTGAGCGTGACCTCGAGCAGGTCACCGAGGGGCTTGGGCCAGGTCACCTCCTCGAGGCGCTCCATACGCTCCTCGTACTCGATCCCGTCCAGCTTCATCTCTGCGACGGCAGCTGCCCGAGCCTTGGACTGTTGCGCCCAGAGCACCTGCCGAGGATCCTCGAGCACCGACTCGACCACGGACACGACGTCGCGCGCATACGTGTCGGAGTCCGGATCCAGGGTCTCCATGGCGGCGATCGCGAAGGGTGCCAGAGGCTGGTTGAGGGCGAAGTCGCGCTGGAGGTCGACGGTAAGGACGTGTCGCCGCCCTGACTCATCGGCAGCGGGCAGGCGCTCGACCACGCCCGAGCTCATGAGCTCCTTGGCGAGCACGAGTGCATGCCGGCAGAGGCGACGCTGGTCCTTCTCGTCGTGGTGGCTCTCGCGGATGAGCCGTAGCGCATGTGCAACCGGATTCCCTTCGCGGGCAAGGAGGTTGATCAGCATGGAGTGGGACATCCGGAGTCGGGGCTGCAGTGGCTCGGGCTCGGCGGCGATGAGCTTGTGGAAGGTCTCCTCGGACCAGCCCACGAAGCCTTCCGGTGCCTTCTTGCGCTGGACCTTGCGCTGCTTCTTGGGGTCGTCACCAGCCTTGGCAACTGCCCGAAGGTTGTCGATGACGTGGTCCGGGGCCTGGGCGACGACCCATCCGCGGGCGTCGAATCCGGCCCGACCGGCACGACCGACGATCTGGTGGAACTCCCGGGCCTTGAGCAGTCGCTGCTTGGTGCCGTCGAACTTCGTCAGGCCCGTGAGCAGGACGGTGCGGATCGGGACGTTGATGCCCACACCGAGGGTGTCCGTGCCGCAGATGACCTTGAGCAGTCCCTCCTGGGCGAGCTGCTCGACGAGACGCCGGTACTTCGGGAGCATCCCTGCGTGGTGCACGCCGATCCCGTGCCGCACGAGACGGGACATGGTGCGGCCGAAGCCGGCTCCGAACCTGAAGCCTCCGATCCGCTCGGCGAGAGCGTCGCGCTCCTCGCGGGTAGTGATCCGCGCAGCCATCAGGCTCTGCGCGCGCTCGACCGCAGCCGCCTGGGTGAAGTGGACGACATAGACCGGCGCGCGGTCCTGCGCCAGGAGCTCCTCGATGGTCTCGTGCAGGGGAGTCACCGCATACGAGAACTCGAGCGGGACCGGGCGTTCGGTCCCACCGATCACCGCCGTCGGGCGGCCCGTCCTCCTGAAGAGGTCGTCGTGGAACATCGACACATCGCCCAGCGTCGCCGACATGAGGACGAACTGTGCCTGGGGCAGCTCGAGGATCGGAACCTGCCAGGCCCACCCGCGGTCGGGCTCCGCATAGAAGTGGAACTCGTCCATGATGACGAGCCCGATATCCGCCGTAGACCCTTCACGCAGTGCGATATTGGCGAGGATCTCTGCGGTGCAGCAGATGATCGGGGCATCGGCGTTGACCGAGGCGTCACCGGTGATCATCCCGACGTTCTCGGCCCCGAACTGCTCGCAGAGGGCGAAGAACTTCTCGGACACCAGGGCCTTGATCGGGGCTGTGTAGAAGGAGATCCTGTCGTTGGCGAGCGCCGCGAAGTGGGCCGCGGTGGCGACGAGCGACTTCCCAGACCCGGTGGGCGTGGCCAGGATGAGGTTGCTCCCGCTCAGGATCTCGAAGAGGGCCTCGTCCTGGTGCTCGTACAGAGTCAGGCCCCGGTCCTGCGTCCACGTGGTGAAGACCTCGTAGAGCCCGTCCGGGTCCGGATCCGTCGGGATCAGGGCGCTGAGGTTCGTCACCTAGGCGAGTATGCCGCCGGGCTGCGCGTGCGCCCAATCGCGCACCCGCACCACACTCCCTCTGTCGGCCGTCCGGCTGCAGAGTAGCCACCGATCTCGGAGCGCAAGAGGACCCTCGCTCGCTACGGTGTGACGATGAACGAGGACGCCTTCCGGACAGTGATCGAGCCGTTCCGCATCCACTCGGTCGAGCCGCTTCAGATGACCACCGCGCAGCAGCGCCGGGAGGTGGCCCGGGCCGCCGCATACAACCTCTTCCAGATCCACTCCTCAGAGGTGCTCATCGACCTGCTCACCGACTCCGGGACGGGAGCGATGAGCCGGGACCAGTGGGCCGCCATCCAGCACGGCGACGAGTCGTATGCGGGATCGCCGAGCTACTTCGTCTTCCGGGACGCGGTGCGCGCCCTGTTCCCCTATGAACACGTCATTCCGACCCATCAGGGACGCGCAGCCGAGAAGATCCTGTTCTCCGTGATCGGGGGTCCGGGCAAGGTCGTCCCGAGCAACACCCACTTCGACACCACGCGGGCCAACATCGAGTGGACCGGCGCGGAGGCCGTCGACCTCGTCATCGAGGAGGGCCGGGACCCGCAGGCGCTCCATCCCTTCAAGGGGAACATGGACACCGCTCGACTCGAGGCGCTTCTCACAGACCGCGGAGAAGACGTCGCCTGCGTCATGATGACGGTGACGAACAACTCCGGTGGGGGACAGCCGGTCTCGCTCGCGAACCTGCGCGCGGTGAGCGAGATCGCCCATGCGCACGGCAAGCTCCTGATCCTCGACGCCTGCCGCTTCGGCGAGAACGCCTGGTTCATCCGGGAGCGGGAGGAGGGTCAGTCAGGTCGGGACGTCCCGGACATCGTCCGCGACATGGCCGCCTGTGCCGACGGCATGACCATGTCGGCCAAGAAGGACCCGATGGGCAACATCGGTGGCTGGCTGGCCCTCGACGACGACGGCCTCGCGCAGGAGTGCCGGTCGATGCTCATCCTCACCGAGGGCTTCCCCACGTACGGCGGTCTCGCGGGGCGCGACCTCGAGGCGATCGCCCAGGGGATAGCGGAGTGTGTGGACCACGACTACCTGCGCTACCGCGTGCGATCCACCGCCTACCTCGCCGAGGCACTGGACCACCTCGGCGTGCCCTGCCTGAAGCCGGCAGGGGGCCACGCTGTCTACATCGACGCCCGGGCCATGCTCCCGCACATCCCGTCCCTGGAGTTCCCCGGACAGGCTCTCGCGGTGGCGCTCTACGAGACCGGGGGCGTGCGGTCCTGCGAGATCGGCTCCGTGATGTTCGGCCGCCACCCCGACGGGACCGAGTCACCCGCGGCGATGGAGCTGGTCCGACTCGCCATCCCGCGGCGCACCTACACCCAGAGCCACATCGACTACGTCATCGAGGTCTGCGAGCGGGTCGCCGAACAGGCACCCGACCTCACCGGGTACCGGATCGTCGACGAGCCCCCGGCGCTGCGTCACTTCACCGCCGCCTTCGAGCGGATCGAGTGACGTTGTGCGCTTGAGAGAATGTGCGATGCGCGACCAGTGGACGACGCCAGAACAGGAGGGCCCGTGATCCCCACCCATCTGCTCAATGACGGCCACCGGCTGCCCGCGATCGGACTCGGAACCTACCCACTGCGCGGGGCGGACGGGATCGCCGCGATGGTGAGCGCGCTCGAGGCGGGCTATCGCCTCATCGACTCCGCGGTGAATTACGAGAACGAGGTCGAGGTCGGTGTGGCCGTGCGCGCCAGCGGGCTGGACCGGGAGGACATCCTCGTCACCACCAAGGTGCCTGGCCGCTTCCATGCCAAGGACCTGGCCATCCGCAGTGTCGAGGACTCGCTGTCCCGGATGCGGCTCGACGTGCTCGACCTCGTGCTCATCCACTGGCCGAATCCGAGCCGCGGCCTCTATGTCGAGGCGTGGGAGGCCCTCGTGGAGTGCCGGGACCGCGGTCTGGTCCGCTCGATCGGCGTCAGCAACTTCACGGAGGAGCACCTCGACCGCATCATCGAGGCCACTGGTGTGACCCCGGCCGTGAACCAGGTCGAGATCCACCCGCGCTTCTCCCAGGAGCAGATGGTCGCCGCCCACGAGCGCCTCGGCATCGTCACCGAGTCCTGGTCACCACTCGGCAAGGGCACGGTGGACCTCACCGCGGAGCCCATCGCCGAGGCGGCGCGTAAGCACGGTGTCACGCCGGCTCAGGTCGTCCTGCGCTGGCACATCGAGCGAGGGCTACTGCCCCTGCCGAAGTCGGCGTCGCCGCAGCGGCAGCGGGAGAACCTCGACATCTTCGGCTTCGAGCTCAGTCCTGCTCAGGTGCAGGCGATCTCGTCGATGGGGGTCGCCGATGGTCGCCGCTTCGACGGCGACCCGGACGTGCACGAGGAGATGTAGTCCGGGGGATATCTCCCTCGCTGTGCACCGACCGCTCAGGCGTGCCCGTCCGTCTCACCGGATCCGGGCTGCACGGTCCACTCCGGCGGCTCGTCCTCGCCGGACTCCTCGTCCTCCTCCGCCTCATCAGCGGTCGCCTGGACGATGCCTTGAGCGTGATGGACCGGGGCGTAGACCGTGTACAGCCGGAGTGGCTCGTCGCCGGTGTTGATCACGTCGTGCCAGGAGCCCGCCGGAACCTGGATCGACCAGCCGTCCTCGACGTCCTGCTGGAACGTCAGGTCGTCCTTGGCCGGACCCATGACGCAGCGACCACGGCCGGCGTCCAAGCGGAGGAACTGGTCCGTCTCGGGATGCACCTCGAGCCCGATGGAGGACCCGACCGGGATCGTCATGAGGGTGACCTGGAGGTACTTCCCGGTCCAGACGGTCGTGCGGTAGTTCTCGTTCTCCAGCGTCGCCTTCTCGATGTCGAAGGCGTTCGGCCGGGGGCCGGGATCGGTGAGCTCCATGGTCTCGCTTCCTCTCGGGTGTGGTCACAGGAGTGCGTTCAAAGGACAAGCTCGATGGTCTGTGATCCGCGCAGGCCACTCGCGCGACCGCGGGGACGATCACGACTCTGCCACACCGTGCGGATGTGCCGGCTGAACTCGACGTGTGCTCTCGCAAACGGCAGATAACGACGGAAACGCTCGCCGCGCTGCTGGATCACTGTGGGTTTCCTCAGCCGATCGGTCTGACATGTGAGGAAATGGTCGTCACCTCTGGTACAGCGATGTGATCTGGGGCACACTTGGCAGGAGCGAAACCTGCAGCTTCGCGCCTCGTTCACGCCCGATGACAGTGGAGTCCCGTTATGAGAAGCCTGAAGTCCTCCGGTCTCACCGCGCTGTTCGCCTCGCTGGCGGTCGTCGCGGCATCCTTCCCGCTGGGTGGCCTGAGCTCAGGCCTCCTCGGACTGGCCCCCTCGGTCGCACCGGCGGGGGTGACCACGGTGGCCAGCGGGCCCGTCAGTGCAGGGAAGATCACGCTGAGCACCTCGAAGGACAAGGGTGTCGTCACCTGGGGGGACGTCAAGCAGGAGTTCGGCAACAGCCCACTCGGCAACTGTGTGCTGACGCCCAAGGCCGGCACCAAGTCGCTGCTCGACTTGATGGGCTACAACGGGAAGATCTCCAGTTCGGCGGGGTTCAAGAAGGGTTTCATCGGGGTCTACAACTTCAGCACTCAGGGTGGGCCACCTTCTAACGCGGCGCACTGTGAACAAGTCGACGATGGTGGGAAGCCGAAGCCATCCAACGAGATGTTGGGAGTGCACCTCGGGCCCGACGCCAAGGACACCTTCGGTCCGCTCGTTGCGACCGAGGCCACCCTCCAGCTCGTTGCCAACTCGAAGCCCGGTTCCGCCCAGGCGATCCTGCTCGATGCCGAGGGCGACCACCTGTCCACCCAGACGTTCAGCTGGTCGAAGTCGGGCGACTTCACGCTGACGGTCAATGGTCAGTTCAGCGGCGTCCTGCTCAAGGTGACCAAGGGCAGCTTCAGCCTCAAGGGGGCAACCTTCGACGTCGCATCGCAGGCCGATGACTTCTTCTGCGACGGCTCCGACGACACCTATACCAACGAGAACGGTGTGACCGTCACCTTCCTCGGCAACGCCGACGGATCGGACTGTGAGGGCTTCGGCATCAAGCTGGGGCGGGACGGCGACGCCCAGGTGCACTTCATCAAGCCGCTGGACGTCAACCCCATGGCGCAGTTCGTCTTCGAGGTTCCGTGGGGCACCGTCCCGCTGACGTCGGAGGACGCGTTGCTGCCCGGCTCCTCGCTGCCGCCGGCCTACATCGACTTCGAGTTGCCGCCACCCAACGAACCCACGGAGCACGAGATGCCTTACTGCCCCGACTACCTCTTCGATGAGACGGGCGACCTGGTGGGGATGGCCCGTGCCAGTGAAGCGGACTGGTCAGACCTGCAGGGGCGCGACATGGAAGAGGACGAGGCCGACGTTCCGCAGACCACAGGCATCCAGTTCGCCTGCATCGGGGACCGCAGCGCCGAGGTCAACCACTCGGGCTCGGGCTTGGAGGCGACGATCACCGACCTGATCTACCTCATCGGCGACGCCCGGATGCTCATGCGCTGACGGGCAGTCAGCGACAGCGCCGACTCACGCCGGGACGCCCAACTCGCTGAGCAGCTCGCGGGCCCGGGCCGCATCACGCTCGTGATCGTGCCCATCCAGGCCTGCTGCCGACAGGACGCGCGCACGCAGCTCGAGCAGGCGGGCCTCCTCGAAGAGCAGGCCCTGGGCGCGTGCCTCCTCCAGGCCGGCGTCGATCACCGCCCTGGCCTGGTCGGCGTCGCCCAGGCGGTGGAGGGCGTCGGCCCGGATCAGCTGCAGCTGAGCTGACAGAGCCACTGCAGCGGCGCCGCCGATCTCCTCGGCCTCCGCGAGCAGCTGGAGCGCCTCCTGAGGCGAAGAGCGCTCGAGAGCGATCTCGGCCCGCAGCAGTGTTCCTTCTGCCGCACTCAGCTGGCTCCCCAGGTCGAGGTAGTTCTCGATCACCCCCCTCGCCAGCCGGTCCGCCTCAATGAGGTCGCCGCGCTTGAGGTGCAACCGAGCCAGGAGCTGATAGCCGAAGACCGCAGCTGACTCGATCCCCGAGGCACGCAGGACCCGGATCGCGGAGACGAGCACCGAGTGGGCCTCCTCGAGCCGACCCTGGTGGATGAGGATCTCGGCGATGTTGAGGTCGGTCTCCGCGGCAGGGAAGTCCATGCCCGCACGCAGCCCGACCTCGCGGCTGGACCGGTACCAGTCGAGGGCCTCGCTCCACCGGCCGGCGTCGAAGGCGAGCACGCCGAGGTTCGCCCGAGCGACTGCCTCGCCGTAGAGCTCGCCACACTCCCGGTTGATCTCGAGGGCCTCGCGGATCCGTTCCCCGGCCTCGGGCAGCCCGCCCTGCCACGCGGCATGACCCCAGGCCAGCAGCGCAGACCCCAGGCTGCTCAGGTCATTGCTGCGGCGGGCACCCTCGGCGGCCCGCTGCGCCCACAGCCGGGCATCTCGCGGCTTCTCCTGGGCCAGCCGGATCAGTGCCATGAGGTTGTCGAGGCGCACTGTCACGGCCTCCGTCCGCGGACCGGGGGAGTCCGCGAGCAGCCGGCGTGCGCTGGTCACGACGCGCATGGCGGTGCGCGCAGCATCGGCGCGGTGGTGCACCCGGGCCCGCTTGGCCATGATCTCGGCTCGTGCAACCGGGTCCTGGGTCAGGGCAGCGGCGCGACGGTATGCGTCGACCGAGCCGTCGAGAACGCCCGCCAGCTCGCGGAGCTCGCCCAGGGCACTCCACAGCTCCGCACGCTCGTCATCAGTGACGCCCGGCAGCCGGCGGCTGACCTCTATGGCCCGCTCGTACATCTCGACGGCCTCGACGTTGGCGTAGGCGCGACGGGCCATGTCTCCGGCCCGCCGCGCGTAGCGCCAGGTGCGCTCCGCGTCCCCGGCGCGCCAGAAGTGCAGGGCGAGGGTGGGCGCGTCGGTGTCCAGATCGGTGCTGATCCGCTCGAGCGTCTCGCCGGCCGTCTGGTGCAGCCGAGACCGGATGCGGAAGGCAAGTCCCTCATACGTGGCATCACGAACGAGACTGTTGCGGAAGCGCATCCGGTGCTCCCCGTCCGGCTCCAGGAAGGAGGAGAGCGCCTCGAGGTCTCCGGCCGCCAGCTCGAGACCTTCCGCGGCGAGCACGAGCCGGAGGACCTCGGTGCGGAAGCTGCGACCGAGGACCGCGCAGTAGCGCAGGATCCTGCGAACCCGCGGGTGCAATGCATCGATCTGTGCGGTCAGGGCCGCCCCAACCGACTCGGGCAGGGCCTCGACGGAGCCCGCTCCGAGGGCGATGCGGGTGATCTCGTCGACGAAGAGCGGGTTGCCCTGGGCCCGGTTCACGATGGCGGCGATCTCGTGGGGTCGCAGCGGGGTTGCCTCCGTCGCTGCGATGACGAGGCCCTCGATGACATGGTTCGGCAGGGGCGCCAGCTCGATGCGGGCGCCGGTCTCCGGTTGGAAGCCGACCGGGTGGGAGCGACGGATGGCGAGGAGCGCCCAGGGCCGGTCGGCCGACTCGGCAGCGACCCGGTCCAGGAGTCGCACCGAGGCGGCGTCGGCCCAGTGGGCTTCCTCGACGGCGATGACGAGGCGTCCGGGCAGCGCCCGCTCGAGCAACCGGACGAAGGCGTCGGCCAGGCGGTCGGGCCGGTAGCGGGGATCGAGCTGGTCGACCTCCGCGGTCGGGGGGACCTCCACCTGGGCGACGTCGGCCAGGAGCGGCGCCAGACCCACGAGAGCGGGCGCAATGCGTTCCAGCGCCTCGATGAGCGCCTTCCCCATCGTCCGTGGATCGGCGCGCTCGATCCCGAGCAACCCCCGGAGCGGATCACGCAGCATGCGGTAGGCATTCGCCGACCCGTACGGCTCGGCACGGAAGATGAGGAGATGGTCCAAGGGAGTCGAGTCGATCGCCTCACGGGCCAGCCGGGTCTTGCCCAACCCGGACTCGCTCGTGATCGTCAGGACGCTGCCCTTGCCGGACAGCCCCTCCTCGAGAGCGGCGCACACCTGCGCCAGCTCCTTCTCCCTGCCGATGAAGGGCAGCTTGGTCCCGGACGCCGGCTCGTCACGGGTGCCGATCTCCTCCCCGACGTCGTAGACGAGCACGGGAAGGACCTTGCCCTTCATCGGGAACGGACCGGCCGGAGTCACAGCGAACCGTGTCCGGGAGTGCTCGAGCACCGAAGGGTGGGCGAAGATCCGCCCTGGCGGGGTCTTCGCCATGATGCGGGCGGCGGTGTTCGTCGTGTCGCCCATGCCGGAGTATGCGCCGCGCTCCTCGATCCCCACCTCGGCCACGAAGACGTGGCCCCGGTTCGTGCCGATCTGGAGTCTGAGCGGGCCGGGGGAGTCCGCGATCCTGCGCAGTGCGCGGAGCATCCGGCCCTCGTTGTCCTCTGACGCGACAGGAATCCCCGAGGCGAGGAAGAACTTGCCTCCGTCGCTGTCGATGTCGGTCCCGAGGAGAGTCACGTCCTCAGGGGCGAGCGCGGCCTCGACGATGCTCACCGTCTCGTCCAGGGCGGTGGCCAGCGCATCCGGCCCGGAGTCCGTGAGGATGGCATCGGTTCCCGAGAAGCGGATGAAGGCGATGGCCGCGAGACGGTGCTCGGGATCCGGGATCGCCGGGGCGAGGTACTCACCCAGCGCCTGCGGGAACAAGGACCTGATGTGCGAGTCGTCGGGAGGTGGCACGGGGCGAGGACCGGTGGGCGCGGAGCGGGGAACCCGCCGGCGCAGGAGCCGCAGACCGTCCTCTCGCGCCAGTGTGGCGTCGCCCGGCAGGCGTGCCCCGGTGCCCGCAGTGGTCACGACCTGCCCGGCGTGCGCCGCCTTCTCCGCCTCTGCCGTCGCGGTCGCGCCGGGGCCGAGCACGAGGAGCTCACGGGTCGGCGAGCCGACGAGGAAAAGATGGATGTCCCCTGAGTGGACTCCGACCGACATGGAGAGCCGGAGGCGACCGACCGAGGTCGGGACCTCAGCGGCCTG
The DNA here is from genome assembly GCA_012729695.1 of Actinomycetales bacterium. Classification (GTDB taxonomy): domain Bacteria; phylum Actinomycetota; class Actinomycetes; order Actinomycetales; family Dermatophilaceae; genus F2B08. The sequence goes on from JAAYCP010000199.1 coordinate 11,557, forward strand.
TCGGAGAGCCGTGCGCATCTCCACCGCTGCGTCGCAGGCCTGCTCTGCGTGGTCGTCACCCTGGAAGAGGAAGAGCAGGGCATCCCCGCCGAACTTGAGCAGCTCACCACCACGGTTCGCCGCGATGCGCAGCATCGGACCGAAGACCCGGTTGAGGGTCTCGACGATCTCCTCGGCACCGATCCGACCACGACGGGACAACCGCTCCGTGAGCGCGGTGAAGCCGGAGACGTCGGCGAACACCAGCGTCCCGTCCAGGACACGCCACAGGGCGCCCGGAGTGTCGTCGTCCCACGTGAGGGCAACCGGCGGGATGTGTCGGCGTAGATCGATCATGGGTGTGCGTTTGGCCCGTGTCAGGGGAGCCTGACCCCTAGACTGGCACAGGTCCGCGCGGCTCTTGGGAGCACATGCTCTCCATCACTATTGGGAGACAGATGCGACTCACCTTCTTGGGCGTGCGAGGGTCGACGCCGGCGCCGGGTGCGGACTTCGTCCGGTACGGCGGACATACGTCCTGCATCGCTGTCTCCACCGACGGGGACAACGAGCCGCAGATCGTTCTCGATGCAGGCACCGGGCTACGGCGCCTCACGGACCTGCTGGCTCCGAACGCGTTCTCGGGGTCGATCCTCCTCAGCCACCTGCACTGGGACCATGTGCAGGGCATCCCGTTCTTCGGCGCCGGGGACCGTCCCGACTCCCGTGCCGACCTCTTCCTGCCGGGGGAGCCAGGGATGTCGGGTCGGGACCTCCTGGCGCGCTTCATGTCGCCTCCCTTCTTCCCTATCGCTCCTGAGGGCCTGAAGGGGCAGTGGACCTTCACGGCCCCCGAGCCGGAGCCGTTCACCGTCGAGGGCTTCGACGTCCTGCCGTTCGAGGTCTCGCACAAGGGCGGCAGGACCTTCGGGTACCGCATCACGCTCGGGAGTGCCTCGATCGCCTACGTGCCCGACCACGCACCGGCCGCGGGGGTGGACGCCCTGGCCTATGAGGCGATGCGTGGGGTGGATGTCCTCATCCACGACGCCCAGTTCCTCGATCACGAGCGCCCGCGGGCCGTGGACTACGGGCACGCCACCATCGACGAGGCGATCGCCCTGGCGCAGCGCGTGGACGCGCACCGGCTCGTCCTCTTCCACCACAGCCCGCACCGCACGGACGTCGCCCTCGATCAGATCGCCACCGAGTTCAGTCGCGGGGGATTCACGCTGACCGCGTACGAGGGAATGACGCTGGACCTGGGCTGAGGTCCTCCCCGACCCTACCCATGGGTAGCATCGTGGGGTGAGCAAGGAGCTGCCCAAAGAGGTCCGTCGTGCACTCGGCGCACGGCTCACCTATCCCGAGGTCGGAGCCACGCTCGACGAGACGCTCCCCGCGGGATACCGCCACACCGAGCGATCCGTACGGGTGGGCAAGGGGCGACAGACCTTCGACCTGGCAGCCGCCGCGCTCATGTCCTGGGAGATCCAGCGAGGAGCCGGCCTCGGCGTGCTCGCCTCGAGCGACACCGCCGAGAAGGACGCGGTGGCGATCGTCCGGCTCGCGATCGGGCCGGTCAAGCTGGACGGCCCGAACCGCGTCGTCGCCGTCATCGACGAGCCCGACCGCCGAGGCTTCGCCTACGGCACTCTCCAGGGACACCCTGAGCATGGAGAGCAGCTCTTCCTCGTCGCGATCGACGACGCGGAGGTGGTGACGTTCACGGTGAAGTCCTTCGCGAAGCGCGCCTCCCTCCTCTCACTCATCGGGGGTCCCCTCAACTCACGCATCCAGGACCAGATCGTCGAGCGCTACCTCATGGCCCTGCTCGAAGCGGCCCACCAGGCTCGCTGAGATCCCGCATGCCCCGGGCAGTCCCCACCTGCCCGGATCAGGGCCGCCTCATCGAGGCTTGCGCGTCGCGAAGTCTCCGGCATCCTCCCGGAGCCTGGAGAGGATGCCAACGAGGGCATCCAGGTCCTTCTCGGCGAGCCCGAGCCGTCCGAACACCTCGCTGTTGAGAGCCGCTGTCGCCTTGTCCGCCACGGTGCGTCCCTCGTCGGTGATCGCCACGAGAGTGGCGCGGCGGTCGGTGGGGTGGGGGAGCCGCTCGACCAGCCCGGCTCCCTGAAGCCGGTCGACGGCGTTGGTCACACTCGTCGGGTGCACCTGCAGGCGGGATCCGATCACGCTCATGGGCAGCGTCCCGCGCTGGGAGAAGACCAGGAGCATGAGGACCTCGTAGCGCGCAAAGGTGATCCCGAGTGGTCGCAGGACGGATTCAACGCGTGCGAGCACGAGCTGCTGGGCCCGCATGAGCGAGGTCACCGCGGCCATCCCGGCGGCCGCATCCGACCAGCCGTGCTCCCGCCACAGCCGGGTCGCCTCGGCGATCGTGTCGAGGCCTCTTTCCGCGCCTCGCTGTTCCTGTGCCACGGCCCACACTTTACACAACGTCCGATAGTTGGACGTCCAACTAAACGCCCACTACGATGGCCCCATGGTCAAGGCCCACCTTCACGTCCCCACGCATCCGGTCCGGTTCGTCACTGCGGCGAGCCTCTTCGACGGCCACGATGCAGCGATCAACATCATGCGGCGTCTCCTGCAGAGCCAGGGGGCGGAGGTGGTCCACCTCGGGCACGACCGCAGCGTCGACGAGATCGTCACGGCCGCCATCCAGGAGGATGCCCAGGGCGTGGCGGTCTCGTCCTACCAGGGCGGTCACGTCGAGTACTTCAGCTACCTCGTGGAGCGCCTGCGTGAGCGGGGATCGGGGCACATCAAGGTGTACGGCGGTGGCGGGGGAGTCATCGTCCCCGCCGAGATCGAGCTGCTGCGTGAGCGTGGCGTCCACATCTTCAGCCCGCAGGACGGTCAGCGTCTGGGCCTGCCGGGCATGATCAACCGGCTCATCGCCGAGTGCGACGTCGACCTCGCCACCGAGCCGGCCGACATCGAGGCGGTCCTCACGGGTGAGGAGCGGGCCCTGTCCCGCTTCATCACTGGCCTCGAGGCCGGTGCCATCGCGGCGGCCGGGCTCGAGCAGATCAGGGAGGCCGCCGCCCGCCGCGCCGTCCCGGTTCTCGGCATCACCGGGACAGGCGGATCGGGCAAGTCGTCCCTCACCGACGAGCTGGTCCGGCGTCTGCGACGCGACAGCGAGGACAAGCTGCGCATCGCCGTCGTCGCCATCGACCCCACGCGCAGACGGGGAGGGGGAGCGCTCCTCGGCGACCGCATACGCATGAACTCCATCGCCGAGGGCAAGGTGTACTTCCGCAGCCTCGCGACCCGCACCGCCGGCACGGTCGTCCCGCCCGCCCTTGACGACATCACCGCGACCTGCAAGGCGGCCGGCTTCGACCTCGTCATCGTCGAGACACCCGGTATCGGTCAGGGTGACGCGGCGATCACCGAGCACGTCGACGTCAGCCTCTACGTCATGACGCCGGAGTACGGCGCCGCCAGCCAGCTCGAGAAGATCGACATGCTCGACTTCGCCGACGTGGTCGCCATCAACAAGTTCGAGCGTCGAGGCGCCGAGGACGCACGTCGTGACGTCGCCCGCCAGATGGTCCGCAACCGCGAGGCCTTCGGCCAGCCGTGGGAGTCGATGCCGGTGTTCGGCACGAGTGCGGCCCACTTCGACGACGACGGTGTCACCGCGCTGTACCAGGAGCTGAAGGCGCGGCTCACCGAGCGCGGCCTGGCCGAGTTCGAGGGTCACCTGCCGCAGGTGGACACCAAGGTCTCGACCGGCTTGAGCGGGGTCCTGCCTCGCGGCCGCGAGCGCTACCTCGCCGAGATCGCCGAGACGATCCGCACCTACCACGCCGACACCAAGCGGCTCAGCACCCTCGCGAGGGAGGTCCAGCAGCTCGAAGCCGCAGCGGCGATGCTCGCTGACGGGGCTCCCGAGGCGCTGTCACGGCTGCGCGACGAGCGCGTGAAGTCCTTGGGGGAGGCGCAGGGCCTCCTCGCATCCTGGCCGCGGGTCAAGGAGCGATACACCGGCCACGAGCAGGTGTATGTGGTGCGCGGCAAGGAGATTCACACACCTCTGACGCGGGAGACGTTGAGCGGCAACGCTGTTCCCCGAGTCGCGCTGCCTCGCGACGAGGACCACGGCGAGCTGCTGCGGTTCCTCCGCTCCGAGAACCTCCCTGGCTACTTCCCCTTCACAGCGGGGGTCTTCCCCTTCAAGCGCACCGGTGAGACGCCGGCCCGGATGTTCGCGGGTGAGGGCGACCCGCACCGGACCAACCGCCGCTTCCACCTGCTGTCCAAGGGGCAGCCTGCGACGCGGCTCTCGACCGCATTCGACTCGGTGACCCTCTACGGCCGCGACCCGCAGGCCCGCCCGGACGTCTACGGCAAGGTCGGCACCTCGGGTGTCTCGGTCGCGACGCTCGACGACATGAAGGACCTCTACGCCGGCTTCGACCTGGTGTCCCCGACGACGAGCGTCTCGATGACGATCAACGGACCGGCGCCGACGATCCTCGCGATGTTCCTCAACACGGCCATCGACCAGCAGATCGACGCGTTCCGTGAGGAAGAGGGCCGCGAGCCCGATGCCGCGGAGCGGGATGAGATCCGGGCGCGCACGCTCTCCACGGTCCGCGGGACGGTCCAGGCTGACATCCTCAAGGAGGACCAGGGGCAGAACACCTGCATCTTCTCCACGGAGTTCGCCCTCCGCGCGATGGCCGACATCCAGGAGTGGTTCATCGAGCACCAGGTGCGCAACTTCTACTCCGTCTCGATCAGCGGGTACCACATCGCCGAGGCCGGGGCGAACCCGATCAGCCAGCTCGCCTTCACGCTCGCCAACGGGTTCACCTATGTCGAGGCCTACCTCGCCCGGGGCATGGACATCAACGACTTCGCCCCCAACCTCTCCTTCTTCTTCTCCAACGGGATGGACGCCGAGTACACCGTGATCGGTCGGGTCGCCCGGCGGATCTGGGCGATCGCCATGAAGGAGAAGTACGGCGCGGACGAGCGCAGCCAGAAGCTGAAGTACCACGTCCAGACCTCGGGTCGGTCGCTGCACGCCCAGGAGATGGACTTCAACGACATCCGCACCACCCTGCAGGCGCTCTGCGCGCTGTACGACAACGCGAACTCGCTGCACACCAACGCCTACGACGAGGCCATCACGACCCCCTCGGCACAGTCGGTGCGTCGCGCGCTCGCCATCCAGATGATCATCGACGCCGAGTGGGGTCTGTCGATGAACGAGAACCCGCTGCAGGGCTCCTTCATCGTCGAGCAGCTCACCGACCTCGTCGAGGAGGCCGTCCTGCAGGAGTTCGAGCGACTCGCCGAGCGCGGCGGAGTCCTCGGAGCCATGGAGACGGGCTACCAGCGCGGCAAGATCCAGGACGAGTCGATGCTCTACGAGCAGCGCAAGCACGACGGGACGCTGCCGATCATCGGGGTCAACACGTTCCTGCCCGAGGAGTCCGACAAGCCCGTGGCCGAGGTGGAGCTGGCCCGCGGCACCGAGGAGGAGAAGCAGTCCCAGCTGCGGCGGCTCGCCCAGTTCCACGAGCGCAACCGCGAGCAGGCGCCCGCGGCGCTGCAGCGGCTGCGCGAGGCGGCCACGAGCGGCGGCAACATCTTCGACGCCCTCATGGACGCAGTCCGCTACTGCTCGCTAGGCCAGATCAGCGAGGCCCTCTTCGAGGTCGGTGGCCAGTACCGGCGCAACGTCTAGTCCTCTTCACAGGTGCGGCGCCGCCGACGCCGCCGCACCTTGGATGTGACCTCTAGTCCATCCAGTCGTCGACGAGGTGCTCGATCCGGTCGACGGCCTCGGTGATGATCTCGGGAGAGGTGGCCAGGTTCATTCGGACGAAGCTCTTCCCGGACGGACCGTAGTTGGCTCCCTCGCTCACGGCCACCTGCGCCCGTTTGGCGAGCGTATGCGCGGGCCGGGTGCCCAGCCCGAGCTCCCGGACGTCGAGCCAGGCCAGGTACGTCGCATGGGGTTGCCGCCAGCCGACCCGGGGCAGCTTCTCCGCGAGCAGGGAGCGGAGGAGCTCACGGTTCTCGAGGATCTCGCTGCGGACTTGGTCCAGCCAGGGTCGTCCCTCGCGGTATGCCGCGGTGTGGGCTCGCACTGCCACGTGACTCGACGCGTAGGAGACGACCGGGTGCAGCTGGGTCAGGTCAGCGGTGGCATCGTCGCCGGCAATGACGAGGCCTGCCTTGAGGCCGGCCAGGGAGAACGCCTTCGACGGGGAAGCCGCGGTCAGGCCGCGAGGATCCACGGTGAGGTACGGCACGAAGTCGTCGTGGTTGTCGCACAGCGGAGCGTGGATCTCGTCGCTGACGACCCGGACGCCGTAGCGGTGTGAGAGGTCCGCGAGCCCGGTCAGCTCGGCCCTCGTCGGCACCGTCCCGGTGGGGTTCTGCGGGTTGCACAGCCAGTACACGGCCGGCCGACCCTCACCCTGCGCCGCCGCGAAGGCGGCTTCGAGCGCATCATGGTTCAGCCGCCCCTCGTGCGACAGCGGCACCCGCACCACCTCACGCCGGATGTTCTCGATGTGCAGAGGGAAGGCGTCGTAGACCGGGTCGTCGATGATGACCTGGCCGCCGTCCGGCAGCAGGATGCGGGTCAGTTCCTCCATGCCCACCATGACGTCGGTGACGGTGCGCACGTGTGTCTGCGGGACACCCCAGTGCCACAGGTCGGCCGCGAAGTCGACGAAGGCCTCGATGTACGGGGTCGGCCACGGGTAGCCGGTGTCCCCGCGCTGGATGAGATCGACGACCTCGGCCACGACCGGCGGAGCAAGCGTCGCGTCCATCTCTGCGACCCAGAGCGGCAGGACGTCGGGGGGAAAGGCCTGCCACTTCACGCTCGTCCGTCGACGGTTCGTCTCCAGGTCGGCACCGAGGATACGCATAACGGTCGAGGCTACCGCGCGCCCTGCAGAGGGGAGCCGACCGGAGGAGCCTCTCTCGCATACAGTGTGGGCGTGGGTGCACACGAGCGCGCGTCGGGAGATGTGGTGGGGCGGAGGGTCTCTGACCGCGTCCTCACCGTCCCCAACGTCCTGAGCCTGGTGCGTCTGCTCGGTGTCCCGATCTTCCTGTGGGCGATCTTCAACGAGCGTGACGTCCTCGCCCTCGTCGTGCTCATGACCTCGGGCATCACCGACTACCTCGACGGCAAGATCGCGCGCACGATGGGCCTGGAGTCCCGGCTGGGCCAGCTCCTCGACCCCATCGCCGACCGGCTCTACATCCTCACCACCATCCTCGGGCTCGCCTGGCGCGACATCATCCCGTGGTGGCTCGTGGCGATCCTGGTCGCTCGCGAGGCGTTCATGGCGGGCGTCATGCTGCGCGTGCGCTCACTGGGGCAGATCGGACTCCCCGTCCACTTCGTCGGGAAGGCGGCGACCTTCAACCTGCTCTACGCCTTCCCCGTGCTGCTCCTCGCGCAGGTCAGCGACGCGGTGCACGTGTGGGCGCTGCCGCTCGGGTGGGCGTTCGTCTGGTGGGGGACCGCTCTGTACTGGCTGGCCGCCTACATCTACGTGCTCCAGCTGCGGGATCTGCGCGCCTACCGGGCCGGGCAAGGACTCGCGGGACAGACGGCATGACCATTCAGGCGCCGCGTCGGCCGGACGCGTCGATGTCCCTGATCAACGAGGTCCTCAACCGGCCGCTGGATCCGGGGTATGCGGCAGCGGCAGAGCGGCGGCGGCTCGCCGGCGAGGGGGAGGAGCAGCCACTGCGCAGCCCGGTCGTCCTGGTCACCGTTCTCGTCATCGGCCTCATCTTCGGCATCTCCGTGATGACGATCGGTCCGCGGACGACCGAGCGGAGCGCGGCGCGTCAGGACCTCGTGGCCCAGATCGAGGCCAGACGCGAGCGCGTCGAGGCCAACACGGCCCGGGTCAACGAGCTGCAGGAAGAAGTCGCGCTGGCCCAGGAGCAGATCGTGCGCGACAGCGCCGGCCTGGAGGCGGCGGGGCTGACGAGCGCGCTCCTCGCCTCCGCAGGCGCGACCGGGGTCACCGGACCGGGACTGATCATCACCCTGGACGATGCGCCCGTCGAGCCCGGCGCCGATCGCGGCGCACCCAACGAGGGCAAGGTCCTCTCGCGCGACCTGCAGATCGTCGTCAACGCCCTGTGGGCGGCCGGCGCCGAGGCCATCGATGTGGGTGGCCAGCGTCTGACGAGCCGTTCGGCGATCAGGTTCGCGGGGGAGGCGATCCTCGTCAACTACCGGCCGTTGACCAGACCGTATGTGGTGCGCGCCATCGGTAACCCGGAGGCACTCACAACCCGATTCGCCGGAGGGGACGGGGGCGCCTATGTCAAGACTCTCACCGACAACTTCGGCATCACGTCCACCGTGACCGTGACAGAGGAGATCACGATGAAGAGTGCCTCGGCGCTCCGCACCGATCACGCCCGACCCATCGAGCGCGAGGAGAGCCAGTGATCCCCATCATCGGCCTGCTGATCGGACTCGCCGTCGGGCTCATTCTCGACCCGAGCGTGCCGATCTGGGTCCAGCCCTACCTGCCGATCGCCGTCATCGCCGCCCTCGATGCGGTGTTCGGTGCGGTCCGGGCAGTCCTCGACGGAATCTTCGACGACAAGGTGTTCGTCATCAGCTTCCTGTCCAACGTCGTGGTCGCGGCCCTCATCGTCTTCATCGGCGACCAGCTGGGGGTCGGCTCGCAGCTCTCGACCGGGGTGGTCGTCGTCCTCGGCGTGCGGATCTTCTCCAACGTCGCCTCGATCCGGAGACATCTGTTCCATGCCTGAGCGCACGTCGGACACCAGCGGACCCGAGACGCAGGACGGCGCGACGCAGTCGGGTCAGCCTCAGCCGGATCAGGTTCAGCACGAACAGACGCAGGTGGAACAGGGCAAGTCAGCACAGACTCAGCCGGAACAGGGCGCCGCCAAGTCCGATGCGGCGCTGCAGGCGCGCCCGGAGCCGGGGGCCTACGACGGCGCGGGCGCTGCCCAGAACCAGTACAGCCCCGTCACGGGGAAGGCCGCATGGAAGCGGCTGTTCCGGATGGGGCGACCGCGCCCCACCCGCGCGAACCTCATCGTCGGGTTGCTCTCGCTGGCTCTCGGCTTCGCGATCGCCGCGCAAGTTCGCCAGACCGACCTCGAGGGACTGAGCAACCTACGTGAGGACGAGCTGGTGCGGATCCTCGACAACGTCACCCAGGAGAACAGCCGACTCTCCGGCGAGATCCGGGAGCTCGAGCGCACCCGCACCCAGCTCGCCGCCGGTGCATCCTCCGAGGAGGCCCGGGCGGCGGCCCAGGCCCGCCTCGACTCGATCCAGGTCCTCTCCGGGACCGTCCCGACCACGGGCCCGGGGATCATCCTGCGCATCAACGACCCGGAGGAGCGGGTCACCGGGGCGCTGCTCCTCGACACCCTGCAAGAGCTTCGGGACGCTGGCGCGGAGGCGGTGCAGATCAACGGGGTTCGCGTCGTCGCCTCCACGTACTTCACCGACATCGCGGGCGGGGTGACGATCTCCGGGCGCCCCGTGCAGCCGCCGTACGTCATCTACGCGATCGGCGACCCGCCGACGATGGCTGCTGCCATGGACATCCCCGGAGGCATGCGCGAGTCGGTCCGTCGCCTCAACGCCGAGGCCACCGTCGAGCAGCGCGATAGCCTCGACATCACCTCGGTGCACACGCCGAGCACCCCTGAGTATGCTCGGCCCGTCCCGGGCCCTACCTCCTGACCTATACCGATCCCAAGTGATGAGGAGCAGCAATGAGTGAGATCCCCGGCGACCTTCGCTACACAGCCGAGCACGAGTGGATCCGCGACGTCGGTGACGGTGTCGTGCGGGTCGGGATCACCGCATACGCTGCCGAGGCGCTCGGGGATGTCGTCTATGTCAGCCTCCCCGCAGTCGGGGACTCGGTAACTGGCGGTCAGTCCTGCGGCGAGGTCGAGTCCACCAAGTCGGTCAGCGACCTCTACGCACCTGCTGACGGCGAGGTGGTCGCGGTCAACGAGGCGCTCGACGCCAGCCCGGAGGTGGTCAACACCGACCCCTACGGCGAGGGCTGGATGTACGAGCTGCGCCTGACCGATGCGTCGGCCCTCGAGGGCATGCTGGACGCGGAGCGGTACGGCGAGCTGCTCGACTGACGACGCAAGAGATCTTCGCGGCCGGCCTGCCGGCGTCGGCGAAACCTTGACCGATGGGATCGAACGCAGAGACGATCCTTGATTAGAGTGTCCGTACTGCGTTGGTGCCCCACCGATGGGACCGACAAGGCCGTGGAGTCGATGCGGCCGACAGATGCGGCGATGACCAGGCGGCCATGACGACATGGCTGACGACGAAGGCGTGGAGGCCCCGATGAGTGAGAACCCAGAGTCGCAGGACTCGCCCATGGCGGAGTCGCGCGAGTCGACCACGATGCGCTTCCCGAGCGTCGCGGGGCCAGAGATCGACGCACCGGAGACCGATCACGTCCTGACCCGGGCGGACCAGGCGACGGTGGACGCGCTGCGGCCGGGGACCGCCCTGCTCGTCGTGCTCCGCGGACCGAACACGGGGGCCCGGTTCCTTCTCGACGACGCGTCCGTGACCTCCGGGCGCCACCCCGACTCGGACATCTTCCTCGACGACGTCACCGTGTCGCGCAAGCATGCCGTCTTCACCCGGGAGGGCGATACCTTCTCGGTTCGCGACGTCGGCTCCCTCAACGGGACCTACGTCAATCGCGAACGGATCGACGAGGCGACGTTGCACACCGGGGACGAGGTTCAGATCGGCAAGTTCCGGCTCGTCTTCTATGCCGGCCGCCCGCAGTCCTAGACACACCGGCGGGACCGGTCGTTACGACCGCTCCCGAGGGGCCTCCGCCCGCCTCACGATCGGCAAGGTCATCGCGCGCCTTGAGCCCGACTTCCCGGACCTGACCGTGTCGAAGGTCCGCTTCCTCGAGAGCGAGGGGCTTCTCACGCCGGAGCGGACCGGATCGGGGTACCGCACGTACAGCGAGTCCGACGTCGAGCGGCTGCGCTACATCCTCACCGTCCAGCGCGAGCACTTCTGGCCGTTGAAGGTGATCCGCGATGCCCTCGAGGCGCGCGACCGCGGTGACGAGCCGGTCCTGCCGCCGACCCCTCAACCCTCGACCCGGATGACCGCCGCCCAACTGGCTGCGGCCGCCGAGGCCCCGGAGCCGCTCGTCGAAGCACTCATCAGTGCCGGGCTCCTCAGCCCTGACGGCTCGGGACGCTTCGGGAGTGAGGACCAACAGATTCTGGAGTCGGTCGTCTGGCTCCAGGCCTTCGGGATCGAGCCGAGGCACCTGCGCCCTTTCCGGGCTGCCGCAGACCGGGAGCTCGGGCTCATCGAGCAGATGCTTGCACCGAGCGCCCCTGGCAAGGACCGGCGTGTGCGAGCGGCCCAGATGGCGAACCGGCTGCGCACGATCCACACCGCGCTGGTGAGCAAGGGGCTTCAGTCACTGCGCTGAGCGCCGCAGGGTCAGCGGGCATGTCGATCGGCGGCGCTTGGGTTGGCCGCGGCGATGGGGCAAAGGAGTACCGTTGACACATGAAGCCGTTGGAAGTCATGGGGGTCCGGGTCGAGATGCCCACGAACCAGCCCATCGTCCTGCTTCGTGAGCGTGACGGGGACCGCTACCTGCCGATCTGGATCGGAGCCGCTGAGGCCACCGCGATCGCGTACGTCCAGCAGGGCGTCGAGTCGCCCCGGCCCTTGACCCACGACCTGTTCGTCAATGTCCTGACCGAGCTCGGGCACGAGGTGTCGGCCGTGCGGATCGACCGCCTCGCCGACAACGTCTTCTATGCCACGCTCGTCCTCGACGGAGGCATCGAGGTCTCGGCACGCCCGTCGGATGCGATCGCCATTGCGCTGCGGACGAAGTCGCCGGTCTTCGGGAGCACCCAGGTACTCGACGAGGCGGGGGTGCAGATGCCCGAGGAGCAGCAGGACGACGTCGAGGCGTTCCGGGACTTCCTGGACAGCGTCACGCCAGAGGATTTCGTCGCCCACGAGCACGATCCCGGCGATGACCCGGATGACGACTCACCGACGCGGTGATTGACGCCGTGTGCGCGTGGTCGTACTGTCAGGGCAGACGTCGTGTGACAGATGTGACGAATGTGATCGTGGACGAGGAGAGTGCCGATGAGCACCGCTGAGCAGTCGAGCACCCCCACAACCGTGCCTGTCGGCTCCCAGGGTGTCCTCTTCGACAGCGGCTCCCAGCTCAGTGAGGAGACCGGCTACCGCGGGCCCGCCGCCTGCAAGGCCGCCGGAATCACCTATCGGCAGCTCGACTACTGGGCCCGCACCGGGCTCGTGGAGCCGAGTGTCCGCTCGGCGAGCGGCTCGGGCTCCCAGCGCCTGTACGGCTTCCGCGACATCCTCGTCCTCAAGGTCGTCAAGCGCCTCCTCGACACCGGCGTCTCGCTCCAGCAGATCCGCATGGCCATCACCTCACTGCGGCAGGCCGGCGTCGAAGAGCTCTCGACTATCACCCTGATGAGCGACGGTGCGACCGTCTACGAGTGCACCTCGCCCGACGAGATCGTCGACCTGCTCGCGGGTGGCCAGGGCGTCTTCGGCATCGCGCTCGGCAAGGTGTGGCGTGAGGTCGAGGGCGAGCTGGCCGAGCTGCCCAGTGAGCGACCTGAGGACGAGGCGCCCGCGGCGCACCCGGGTGACGAGCTGAGCGCCCGACGCGCCCGCCGCCTGGCCTGACCGCGGCTCGGGCCTGATCGGCTCCGGCGCCGCTGTGGGGTAGCCTGAGAATCGCTGCTCACACTGTGTGGGAGAGTCCCTGACGCACGGAGCCGACGGCTCGCGCGCGCCAGGGCGCCGAAGGGGCAAACCTCCCCGGAACCTCTCAGGCGCAAGGGACCACACAGGTCAGGCACCTCTGGAGTCCACAGACGGATGACAGATGGGGAGGCGTATCAAGCCGCGCCCATGCGCGCCGCCGCCTTCAGGAGAGTGCCCCGATGACGCCGACCCCCGCCTTCACCGACCGCCACATCGGCCCGCGTGACGCAGACCTGGAGACCATGCTCGGCCGAATCGGCTACGAGTCGCTCGACGCCCTCACCCGGGCTGCCCTGCCCCCTGCCATCACGAGCTCGGTCGACCTCGCGATCGAGTCGGCCGAGTCCGAGCATTCCGTCATCGAGGAGCTGCGGGCGTTCGCCCGCGACAACACGGTGACAACCTCGATGATCGGGATGGGGTACTACGGCACCATCCTGCCCCCGGTCATCCAGCGCAACGTGCTCGAGAACCCCGGCTGGTACACCGCCTACACGCCGTACCAGCCGGAGATCTCCCAGGGCCGGCTCGAGGCGCTGCTCAACTTCCAGACAGTCATCTCCGACCTGACCGGCCTGCCCACCGCCGGGGCCTCGCTGCTCGACGAGGGCACTGCAGCGGCCGAGGCGATGACCCTCATGCGCCGCGGGAGCAAGGCATCCGGGGACGCCGTCATGCTCATCGACGCGGAGGCCTTCCCCCAGACCATTGCCGTCGTCCGGACCCGCGCGCGGGCACTCGGTCTCGACGTGGTCGTCACCGACCTCACCGAGGTGAGGGACCAGGCCGGGCTGCGTGCCGCCGCGGGCGACCGGGACGTCTTCGGGGTCCTTGTCCAGTACCCGTCTGCGGACGGGCAGATCCACGCGTGGGCCGAGCTCACCGCGGCCGCCCACGCCGTCGGGGCGCTTGTCACCGCCGCCGCCGACCTCCTGGCACTCACCCTGCTCCAGGCACCGGGGGAGTGGGGCGCCGACGTCGCCGTCGGCACGACCCAGCGCTTCGGCGTCCCGATGGGTTTCGGCGGCCCGCATGCCGGCTACATGAGCGTGCGCGCGGGGCTCGAGCGGACCATGCCCGGCCGCCTCGTCGGCGTCTCGATCGACAGCGCCGGCGCCCCCGCATACCGCCTCGCCCTGCAGACCCGGGAGCAGCACATCCGCCGGGAGAGGGCCACCTCGAACATCTGCACGGCTCAGGTGCTCCTCGCGGTCATCGCGAGCATGTATGCGGTCTATCACGGGCCGGACGGGCTCACCCGCATCGCGCGGGGGGTTCACGGGAAGACCAGGGCGCTGGCCGACGCGCTGCGTGCGGGCGGCGTGGCGGTGCGGGAGGGGACGTTCTTCGACACCCTCACCGTCGATGTGCCCGGCACTGCGGACGAGGTCGTCGCGGCGGCCCTCGAGTCGGGCATCACCTTGTGGCGTCAGGATGCGGACCAGGTCCGGCTCAGTGTCGACGAGCTGACCGCGGGCGAGCACCTCGCGGCTGTGGCCGCCGCGTTCGGCGTCGACGGAGCGGGCCTCCGGGACGGCGTGGCTCCGGCGTCGATCGAGGGTGAGCTCGCGAGGACGAGCGAGTTCCTCACGCACCCGACGTTCCACGCCTACCGCAGTGAGACAGCGATGCTGCGATATCTGCGCCGCCTCAGCGACCGCGACTTCGCCCTCGACCGCGGGATGATCCCGCTCGGGTCCTGCACGATGAAGCTGAACGCCACGACGGAGATGCTTCCCATCACCTGGCCGGAGTTCAGTGCGCTGCACCCGTTCGCGCCCGCCGAGCACAGTGGCGGCATTCGACGCCTCATCTCCGAGCTCGAGGACTACCTGTGCGAGATCACCGGCTACGACGCGGTGAGCCTGCAGCCCAATGCCGGTGCCCAGGGTGAGCTCGCCGGGCTGTTGGCGATCCGCGCATACCACCACGCCAACGGGGACGGTGAGCGCGATGTCTGCCTCATCCCGGCCAGCGCCCACGGCACCAACGCGGCCAGCGCGGCGATGGCAGGCCTGCGGGTCGTCGTCATCAAGACGGCTCCTGGCGGCGACATCGACATGGTCGACCTCAAGGACAAGATCGAGCAGCACCACGACCGGCTGGCCGCGATCATGGTGACCTACCCGTCGACGCACGGGGTCTTCGAGGACACCATCACCGAGCTGTGCGAGATGGTGCACAACGCCGGTGGGCAGGTCTACGTCGACGGGGCCAACCTCAACGCCCTCGTCGGGCTGGCCAAGGTCGGCACCTTCGGTGCGGACGTCTCCCACCTCAACCTGCACAAGACCTTCTGCATCCCTCACGGTGGCGGCGGCCCCGGTGTCGGGCCGGTCGGGGTGCGAGCGCACCTCGCACCGTTCCTGCCGAACCACCCGGTGACCGGCGACGGACCGGAGACCGGCGTCGGGCCGATCTCGGCCGCGCCGTTCGGCTCGGCCAGCATCCTGCCGATCTCGTGGTCCTACATCCGGCTCATGGGTGGGGCCGGGCTGCGTAAGGCGACGCAGGTCGCGATCCTCTCGGCGAACTACATCGCCACCCGGCTGCGCGAGCACTACCCCGTCCTCTACACCGGCGCCAACGGGCTCGTCGCGCACGAGTGCATCCTCGATGTCCGTCCGTTGACGAAGTCCTCCGGCATCACCGTCGACGACATCGCCAAGCGGCTCATCGACTACGGCTTCCACGCCCCGACGATGTCGTTCCCGGTGGCCGGCACTCTCATGGTCGAGCCCACCGAGAGTGAGGACCTCACCGAGCTGGACCGCTTCTGCGACGCCATGATCGCCATCCGTGAGGAGGCAGCCGCGGTGGAACGGGGTGAGGTCGACGCTGCCGACTCCGTCCTCCGTCACGCACCGCACACCGCCGCCAGCCTGGTGGGGGAGTGGGACCACCCCTACGACCGGGCCACGGCTGCCTTCCCGCCCGGGGTCGACCCGACCTCGAAGTACTGGGCTCCGGTGGGCCGCATCGACGGTGCGTACGGCGACCGGCACCTCGTCTGCTCGTGCCCGCCGCCCGAGGCGTACGAGGACTGAGGTCGGCCGGGCGGATCGCACCTGGCAACACCCGTGGCGGGACTCGGCGCGCTGCGGGTGTTGGTGCGCGAGGAGGAACGCACGCAGCATC
>JAAYCP010000200.1 GCA_012729695.1 Actinomycetales bacterium
AGAGAGACATGATCGAGCCGGACATCCTGAAGAGACCCCAGATCTCACGATTTGCGGCCGCCCCGGCTGAGGCGGTCTGGGAGGTGCTCTCGGACGGCTGGCTGTACGCCTCCTGGGTCGTAGGTGCGTCCCGGGTGCGCGATGTCGACCCGCGCTGGCCGAGCCCGGGGGCGCGGCTCTACCACAGCGTCGGACTGTGGCCGGCCCTGCTCTCGGACTTCACCGAGGTCGAGGCCAGCCTGGAGCCACACCGGCTCGTCCTCATTGCGCACGCCAAGGTGATCGGCTCGGCCCGGGTCGAGATCACGATCGAGCCGGACGGCCCGGAGGCCTGCACCGTGACAATGGCGGAGGATGCTACGAGCGGCCTGGGCAAGCTCGTCCCCATGCCTGCCCGGCAGGCGATGATCCTGCCCCGCAACCGCGAAGCCCTCCGTCGCCTCGTCCTCCTGGCCGAGGGCCGCTACCGGGCCGAGAGCGGCTGACAGGTGTAGAACCGCGGCAGCGGGGTACGGGAAGGGCATGAGCCCCGACGACACCGTCCGCCCGACCCCACCTCCCGGCGCCCCCACTCACGCCGCCGTCCCCATGGAGGAGCCCGACACGGCGCAGGGCCCTCTCCCTCCCAAGCCCGAGCAGCGCTCACCGGAGACGGTGACCCCGACCGGGAGGGCCTTGCCGGCCGAACCGACCGACATGAGCCAGCAGGGCGCCTTTCTCACGACCTCGACCGGCACCCGGCTGCGGGACACCGACCACTCGCTCAAGGCCGGCCGGCGCGGACCCACCCTCTTGGAGGACCACCACCTCCGCGAGAAGATCACCCACTTCGACCACGAGCGCATCCCGGAGCGGGTCGTCCACGCCCGCGGCGCCGGCGCCCACGGAGTGTTCGTGAGCAGCGGCGCTGCCGCGGACCTGACGAGTGCGGCCTTCCTCGGCAAGGACGTGACCACCCCTGTCTTCGTCCGGTTCTCCACCGTCATCGGTTCCCGGGGCTCGGCGGACACCGTCCGCGACACCCGGGGCTTCGCGACCAAGTTCTACACCGATGAGGGAGTGTTCGACCTCGTCGCGAACAACATGCCGGTCTTCTTCATCCAGGACGGGATCAAGTTCCCCGACGTCGTCCACGCGGCGAAGTGGCACCCCGACCGGGAGATCCCACAGGCCCAGACGGCGCACGACACCTTCTGGGACTTCGTCTCCCTGCACACCGAGGCCCAGCACCACACGATCTGGGCGATGTCGGACCGGGCCATCCCGCGCTCCTACCGGATGATGGAGGGCTTCGGAGTCCACACCTTCCGCCTCGTCGCGGCCGACGGGACCACCTCCCTGGTCAAGTTCCACTGGAAGCCGCGGCTCGGCGTGCACTCCCTGGTGTGGGAGGAGGCACAGATGCTCGCCGGTGTCGATCCCGACTACCACCGCCGGGACCTCTACGACTCGATCGAGGCCGGCGCATACCCGCAGTGGGAGCTCGGCATCCAGGTGTTCGAGGACACCGAGGACCAGACCTTCTCCGGGATCGACCTGCTCGACCCCACGAAGCTCGTCCCCGAGGAGCTCGCCCCGGTGCAGCCCATCGGCATCCTCACCCTGCACGGCACGCCCACGAACTTCTTCGCCGAGTCCGAGCAGGTCGCCTTCCACGTCGGCCACCTCGTCCCCGGCATTGCCGTGACCGACGACCCGCTCCTGCAGACCCGACTGTTCTCGTATGTCGACACCCAGCTCTCGCGGCTCGGCGGCCCGAACTTCAACCAGCTGCCGATCAACCGCACGCACGCTCCCGTCAACGACATGCTTCGAGACGGGATGCACCAGACGGCAGTGCACGGCGGTGTCGCGCCCTACAAGCCGAACACCCTCGACGGCGGCTGCCCCTTCATCGCCGGCGACCCGGAGAACGCCTTCGTCGACGTCCCCCGCGCCATCCCGGCGGACAGCCGGACGGTGCGGGAGGCGCCGGTCTCCTTCGACGACCACTACAGCCAGGCCCGACTGTTCTGGCTCAGCCTCACCCCCGAGGAGCAGGCACACACCGTGCAGGCGTATACCTTCGAGCTCGGCAAGTGCTTCGACGAGAACATCCGCGTTCGGCAGCTGCAGTCGTTGGCCCGTGTCGACGGGCGCCTGGCCGCGGGGGTGGCGGCCGGTCTCGGACTGCCCGCGCCCGAGCCGGCGGTCGAGGTGGAGGACGTGACCCCGAGTCCGGCGCTGGCGCAGATCGGTGGGGAGTGGCCGGTCGACGGCCGGATTGTCGGGGTCATGGTCGACGGGACCGTCGACCCGGACGTCGTGGCGACGGTCGTCGACAGCCTCGCTGCCGCCAAGACCGTCCCGCTGCTCATCGCGCCGAAGGGTGGGCCGATCTGGCCGGATCGCCCCGAGGTGGCCCACCGGACTCTGCTCACGGCGCGTTCCATCGAGTACGACGCGGTGATCTTCATGGCCCTGCTCGCCCCTGCTGCAGACGCCGTGCCCTCACTCGACGCCAAGGCCGGCGCGGACTCCCTCCCCGCTCTCGACCCGCGGATGACGCTCATGGTCGGCGAGCTGTACCGCCACGCGAAGGCGATGGGCGTGGTCGGCGACGCCGACACAGCAGCGGCGCTCGGTCTCGACACAGCTGCGGGAGTGCACGTCGGCGCCGGGGAGACGGTCGTGGACGGCCTGCTCGCCAGTATGCGTCGGCACCGCGTGTGGGAACGGTTCCCCTCGGGCGCGTAAGCGCTTGTGGCGAACCGGGCTCAGTCGTCCTGGTAGTCGATGACGAGCCGGACCGGGTCCTGGAGGACGAACACCCGGAAGGGCACCTCGGACTCCAGGCCGATGAGAACCTGCAGCTGACCTTCGAAGAGCCCGGACACGTGGATGACCTCGACCTCGTCGAGGTCATCCACGTCGATGGGTCCGGCGCGCAGGACCGAGTCGAACTCGGACTCCTCCGGCATCCGCAGACCGCTGATGATGACCTCGGAGACGGCGTCACCCTCGAGGGTGATCTCTTCACCGCTCGGGTCCTCGATCGCGCGCTCGACATAGGTGACCCGCCACCCGGGCTGCCCCGACCCGGACAGATCGAAGACGACGCGGTCGAAGCCATCGTGGTCCCCGGTCCGCACCCCCACTGGTAGCAGGTCTCCCCCACCGCCCGGGAAGTTCGAGCTGTTCTCCGCCGTCGACCACGAGTCGTCCTCGGGGAGCACGGTCTCGGTGGCCGTGGGCGCCGTGGTCGGCGTCGGATCAGTCGTTGCTGGATCCGCCGGGGCAGCCGTCGTGGGGGACGCGGTGTTCGTCCCCAGGGTGACCGCGGGGGACGTCTGCGGCTCCTCGGGATCGTCACCTCCGCAGGCACCGAGTGCCAGCGTGGCGAGTACGGCGAGGACCGCGACTGCTCTGGTGCTCCGGCTCATGATTCCCTCCTTGCCAAGACGGTACCCCCGGGCACCGACCCGAGATGGGGGAATCGCCGTGCGGGCTGCACACCGAGGGGCGGTTTGGTCGCGCGGCCACTCAGCGCACGACGCGCGTCCGCAGCTGGGCGACGGTGTGGGCCGGGAGCCTGATGCGCCGACCGTGATAGGGCAGTCCACCCCTCGCCCTCGCGACGAGAGCGGCCCACGACAGGAGCCCGCGCTCGACCAACCACACCGGGGCCGCCAGTGGAGCGACGGGATGGAAGTGGGCCGCCGCCCCGTCCCGACGTCGGCCGAGCTCGGCGAGAGCGACGAGGCCGAGAACCGCTGCTCCTAGGCGGTGCGGGCGACGACCGAGCGCCAGGAGCGCAGGCAGGACGCTCAGCTGAGCGGCCAACCGGGCGGGCACGGCCTGGTCCTCATAGGCTTGTCGGAGCCGCTGCGCCACGAAGTGCTGCATCGTGGGCGGATGTCGGGCCACGAGGAGATCCGGCCGGTGGCACACCACTCCGCCGAACGCCTCGACGGTGCGCGCCATCTCGAGGTTCTCGAAGAGCACGTCAGGGCACCAGCCGCCCATCGCCAACGCGGTGCTCCGGCGCAGCGCTGCGGTGCCGGGCCAGTCCGTGGAGACCGCACGGTTGAGCAGGACCCGGCCGGCCTCCCACCAGACCCACCAGGTCCACCGGGTCGGGTGGTTCTGCGGGACGACGAGATCGGCTCCGTCCAGCGCACGGACGAGCGCGGTGAGCGCCTCCCGGGTGTACCGGACGTCGTCATCGGCGATGACCACCTGCTCGTGACGGGCCGCCTCGAGGCCGGTCATCGACCCGACGACCTTGCCATTGGCCCCGGCCCACCGGGCTGCAGGACGCAGGATCCGCACGCTCGGTGACCAGGTCGCCCAGCGGTCCTCGACCCCT
>JAAYCP010000201.1 GCA_012729695.1 Actinomycetales bacterium
CTACCTCGCCGCACGCCTGGCGCAGGCCACGAACGTCTGTAGCGTCGACCCGACCCCCGCCTTCGGGTTCGGCCATGGTCTCGGGTATGCGCCGATCGCCTGGTCGGACGCCGTCGCCGACGAGAGTGAGATCGGGACCGACGGAGCAGTCACGGTGTCCCTCCGCGTCCGCAATGAGGGCGATCGAGCAGGTGCCGAGGTCGTCCAGCTGTACGTGCACCGCCCGTTCGCCTCGATCGTGCAACCGGTCCAGCGGCTCATCTCGTTCGCCCGCGTCGAGCTCGACGCCGGGGCCAGTGCGGTCGTCTCGTTCCGCGTGCCGGCGGACCTCGCGAGCTTCACCGGTCGGGAAGGGTATCGGATAGTCGAGCCCGGCGAGATCGTGCTCGGACTCGCCCGGTCCTCCGCCGACATCGTCTTCCCGCTGTCGGTGCAGCTGGTGGGTGAGACGCGGGTCGTGGACCACACGCGGGCGCTGCACGCTGACGTCGCGGTCACACCGGACGCCTGACCGCGGCCCTGCGCGCCCTACGCTGCCGCCAGGTCAGGACGCGGGCGGGGCGGTGCTGCCCCGCACCACAAGATGCGTGGCGAGGTCCATCCGCAGCGTGTCGACACTCTCGCCACCGGCGAGCCGGATCACGAGGCGCGCGGCCTCCTCACCCATTCGGCGGAGCGGCTGGTGGACCGTCGTGAGCTGAGGGCTCAGCCAGCGGGCGAGGTCGATGTCGTCGTAGCCGACGACGGAGAGATCGCCCGGCACGCTGAGGCCCTGGGCCGAGGCGGCGCTGATCACGCCCATCGCCTGCAGGTCACTTCCGGCGAAGATCGCTGTGGGAGGGTTCGGACGGGTGAGGAGCGCGCGGGCGTGCGACTCGCCGCCGGTGGCGTGGAAGTCGCCGAAGCGGATCCAGTCCGGGTCGATCGGCAGGTTCGCCGCGTTCATGGCCGAGCGGTACCCGTCGACGCGCGCGAGTGAGCACATCATGTCCTCGGGGCCGGTGATGGCCGCGATGCGCTGATGCCCGAGCTCGATGAGGTGCCGCGTAGCAGCGAGGCCGCCGGACCAGTTGGCCGAGCCGACCGACGGCACGTCGGGTGCCGGGTCGCCCGCCGGGTCGACGATCGCGAAGGGCACCCCTCGTGAGCGCAGCTTCGCGCGATGGGGTGCCGGGAGATCGGAGAAGACGAGAACCACGCCGAGTGGGCGCCGCCGGAGCACGCCGTCGAGCCAGTCGGGCGACGGAGCGTGACGGTCGCCGCTCACGGTGAGCACGATCGACAGACCAGCCTGCTGAGCGACGTCGAGAACTCCCTCGATGACCTCCATCGACCAGGCCGCCTCCAGCTCGTGGAAGACCACCTCGATCATCTCGGCACGCTGGGCACCGCGGCGGGTGTAGCCGTGTCGCCTGAGGTGCTGCTCGAGGCGTTCGCGCGTTGCTGCGGAGACGTCCGGGCGGCCGTTGAGCACCTTCGACATGGTCGAGAGAGAGACCCCCGCCTCAGCGGCGATCTCGGCAAGCGTTGCCCCTGATCTGCGCGCCACGGTGGCTCCTTCTGCTCTGTGTCATTCGGTTCTTGCTCGTGCATCGTCCGATGCGTCCGGCATCGCCGATCGAGGGTCGGGCGGTGCCCGGGAAGAATGATCCCACAAGTTTCGGTGAGATCCCCGACAACTTTCGGAGTGCGACCTCTGGACGTCCTGTCATATCAGGTATAGGTTGTGAAGCACAACAATTGGTCCCGAGCTCCAGGAGTGTGCCATGCGGGCACCTGTCCCCTCTGACAAGTTCACCTTCGGCCTCTGGACGATCGGGTACAACGGCACCGATCCGTTCGGTGGCCCGACCCGGCCACAGCTCGATGTCGTCCATGCGGTCGAGAAGCTCGCCGGGCTGGGCGCCTACGGCCTGACCTTCCACGACGACGACCTGTTCGCCTTCGGCTCCGACGACGCGCAGCGACAGTCGCAGATCGATCGACTCAAGGGTGCGCTGGAGGCCACCGGCCTGAAGGTCCCGATGGTGACGACGAACCTCTTCTCGGCCCCCGTCTTCAAGGACGGAGCCTTCACGTCGAACGACCGCGCCGTGCGGCGGTTCGCGCTGCGCAAGGCGCTGCGTCAGCTCGAGCTCGGTGCCGAGCTGGGCGCGGAGACCTTCGTGATGTGGGGCGGTCGCGAAGGCGCCGAGTACGACGCGGCCAAGGACGTGCGGTCTGCGCTCGAGCGCTACCGCGAGGCCATCAACCTGCTCAGCCAGTACGTCATCGACAAGGGCTACCAGATCCGCTTCGCGATCGAGCCCAAGCCCAACGAGCCGCGCGGCGACATCCTGCTGCCCACCGTCGGTCACGCCTTGGCCTTCATCGAGTCACTGGAGCACCCCGAGATGGTCGGGCTGAACCCGGAGGTCGGTCACGAGCAGATGGCGGGTCTGAACTTCGCCGCAGGGATCGCCCAGGCGCTCTACCACGGCAAGCTCTTCCACATCGACCTCAACGGCCAGCGCGGCATCAAGTACGACCAGGACCTTGTGTTCGGCCACGGCGACCTGCACAACGCCTTCGCCCTCGTCGACCTCCTGGAGAACGGCGGCCCGAGTGGAGGCCCCGCCTACGAGGGCCCGCGCCACTTCGACTACAAGCCGAGCCGCACCGAGGACGAGACCGGCGTGTGGGACTCGGCCGCCGCGAACATGCGCACGTACCTCCTGCTCAAGGAGCGGGCGGCCGCGTTCCGGGCCGACCCCGAGGTGCAGGAGGCTCTCGCCGCAGCCCGGGTGCCGGAGCTGTCGGTGCCCACCCTCGGCGAGGGCGAGTCCTACGACGACCTGATCGCAGACGCGTCCGCCTTCGAGGAGTTCGACGCCGGCGCATACTTCGGCGGCCGGGGCTTCGGCTTCGTCCGGCTCCAGCAGCTGGCGACCGAGCACCTCATGGGTGCCCGCTGACCAGGACGCGTTAATCGCATGTCACTGGTGCTGGGGGTCGACAGCTCGACCCAGTCCTGCAAGGTCGTCGTCGTCGACACCGACACCGGACTCGTCGTGCGCGAGGGGCGCGCTCCGCACCCCGACGGCACGTCGGTCGATCCCGAAGCCTGGTGGGAGGCGCTGCAGGCTGCGATCGCGCAGGCGGGTGGCCTCGATGACGTCGCGGCGTGGGCGATCGGCGGGCAGCAGCACGGGCTGGTCGCCCTCGACGCCGACGGTGTCGTGGTGCGTGATGCGCTGCTGTGGAACGACACCCGCTCCGCCGGTGCGGCCGAGGCCCTCGTCGCGGAGTTCGGCGCCGAGGCTCTGGCGAAGCGCACCGGGAGTGTGCCCGTGGCGTCCTTCACGATCACCAAGCTCCGCTGGCTGCGTGACCACGAGCCGGCCAACGCCGGACGCGTCGCGGCGGTCGCGCTGCCCCACGACTGGCTGACGTGGCGACTCCGGGGCTTCGGACCGGCGGGCAGCCCGGGTGGGCCGAACCTCGAGGAGCTCATCACCGACCGCTCCGACGCCTCCGGCACCGGCTACTGGTCGCCGGCCACGGGTGAGTACGACCGGGAGCTCCTGGTCGCAGC
>JAAYCP010000202.1 GCA_012729695.1 Actinomycetales bacterium
AGCCGGTCGCGGTTCTGCTCCAGAGCCGCCTTGGCCTCCTCGTAGCAGCCGGTGATGAGCGCACGCACCTCGTCGTCCACGGCTTCGAGCAGGGCCTCGGAGGCGCCTGCGTGACGCGGGTCGCCCTCCACCGGATACACCTGGACCGGACCGATCGTCGGGGACATACCCCACCGGCCGACCATCTGGCGGGCGATCGCGGTGGCGGTCTGCAGGTCCGACTCGGCGCCGGTCGTGCTGACTCCGAAGACGACCTCCTCGGCCGCCATGCCACCGAGCGCTCCGATGATCCGGCCCCGGAGGTACTCGACGTCGTATCCGTAGCGGTCGGTGTCCGGCGTCGACAACGTGACGCCGAGAGCGCGACCCCGAGGGATGATCGAGATCTTGCGGACCGGGTCAGCCCCTGGTTGGAGCATCCCGAGGAGGGCGTGCCCGGCCTCGTGGTAGGCCGTGCGCCGCCGCTCCTCCTCCGGGACGACGACTTTGCGCTCTGCTCCGAGCTGCACCTTCTCGAGAGCGTCGGCGAAGTCCTTGTTCGTGATGAGCGTCTGTCCCCGTCGGGCGGCGAGGAGTGCGGCCTCGTTGGCCAGGGTCGCCAGATCGGCTCCGGTCATGCCGGGCGTGCTCCTTGCGACCTGTCCGAGGTCGGTGTCGGGGGCCAGGGGCTTGCCGCGCGTGTGCACCTTGAGGATCTGCTCCCTGCCGGCCTGGTCGGGAGCGTTGACCGTGACCTTGCGGTCGAAGCGGCCGGCACGGGTGAGCGCGCTGTCGAGGATGTCGGCGCGGTTCGTGGCGGCGATGACGACGACGCCCTCGCTGCCGTCGAAACCGTCCATCTCCGTGAGGATCTGGTTGAGCGTCTGCTCACGCTCGTCGTTGCCGCCGAAAGACCGCGCACTGGCCCGGGAGCGACCGATGGTGTCGATCTCGTCGATGAAGATGATGCAGGGCGCGGACTTGCGGGCCTCGTCGAAGAGCTGGCGCACTCGCTGGGCTCCGACGCCGACGATCATCTCGATGAACTCCGAGGCGCTTGCGGAGAAGAACGGCACCCCCGCCTCGCCGGCGGTCGCCCGGGCGAGCAGCGTCTTGCCGGTGCCGGGGCCGCCCTCGAGAAGGACACCCTTGGGCACCTTGGCCCCGAGGCGCGTGTACTTCTCCGGGTTCTTGAGGAAGTCGACGATCTCGAGGACCTCCGCCTTGGCCTCGTCGATGCCGGCGACGTCGTCGAAGGTGACCCGCACCTTCTCGGCGTCGACCGGCTTGGTCGACATGCCGCCGACGCCGAAGAGTCCGCCGCCCATTCCGCCCATACCGCGCTTGCGGAGCGACCGGAACATCCACGCCCAGAAGAGGATGAGGAGCAGGAGCGGCAGGAGTGAGATGAAGAGATTCGCGAGGATTCCGCGCTGATCGTTGACGGGGGTGGCCCGCACGACGGCGCCGCTCTCGGCGAGCTGCGTGAGCAGGTCGTCCTGGGCGAAGGTCGGTCGCTCGGTCGTGAAGTGCAGGTACGTGGCCTCGCCGTCCGCTGCGGCTTCGTCCTGGCCGTCCGGCGTCGACGTCTCAGGAGTCTCGGGGACCGGCGCCTCCTCCACGAGGACGCCCTGGATGGTGTCACCCTGCGCGTAGATCTCCTCGACGTTGCCGGCCTCGACCTGTGCGACGAACTCGGTGTAGGGGATGGTCTCCGTCCGCGGACCCTGCATGTCCTGGAGGGTCGTGACGATGAAGAACACGACCCACGCCATTGCCAGCCAGGTGAGGATCCGTGCCCAGCGGGGCGGCTCGGGCTCCTCGGGCAGGCCCTCGGTGCGCCACGGCGGCGGATCGGCAGGGGTCGGCTTGCCGTTGGCCCGGCCGTTCTTCCGGTTCGCGGCCCTCTGCGTCGACTGCTTCTGCGTCGACTCGGACATGTCACCTCCAGGTGATCGAGACGCTGCCGACATCAACGTCTGCACTAGTCAGCATATGAAGCCTGGGGCGTCGCGTTCGCGCCGTGTGCGGCCCATGTCCTCGCGCCCGGTACATCGTGGAAGCCCAGCGCGCTACGGGTGTGCCGTGCGCGCCTCATACCCCGCGCCCGGCACACCGTCGGACTCCGGCAGAGGATCTGGGTCCCCTGCCGCAGCCGCGCCGACCTGTCGCTCCGGTTCGTTGCGGAGCACCCAGACGTTGACGGCGATGAGCAGCGGGACCGCGATGGTGGCCCCGACCGCCGGGATGGCGACGCCGGAGTCGTTGACGAAGAACCCGATGGTGAGGGCGACCAGCGTGGTGAGGAGTCCGGGGCGCAACGCGGGGAAGCGGTCGAAGGCGCCCTGCAGCGCACGCGATCCCCACGAGGTCTCGCGCGCGAGCACGTAGATGACGAAGGCCAGGGCGAAGGGCACCAGCATCGTCAGGGTGTAGTTGCCGGTGAGGACGTTCCAGTTCTGCTGGGCCTTGCGGAACACGATGTCCCAGGCGTTGCCGTCGAGGAGGGTCTCGAAGAAGCGACCCAGGTGGCTCTGCTGCTCGATCGGCCGCAGCGAGTCGAGGAAGGCCACGGAGAGGAAGAGCACCGCGGTCCCGATTGCGAGCCCCAACCACTTCTTCCACGTGAGGGTCACGCCGAGCAGCGTGAGGACGAAGAAGGCAATGGCGATGGGGAGCGAGAGTGGCCCGCCGGCATCTGCACCCCACATCGGAGCCCCGTTGACGACGAGAGCAGTCGTGAGGATGACGCCGACCGAGGCGGCAGCCATGCGGCGCCGGCCCGTGACGAGGAAGTGGTTCGCCACGACCGTGGCGAAGAAGATCGCACTGGTGACGAAGAGCGCGAACGGGACGTTGCCCATGCCGAAGTAGCGGCCACCGATGGCCGGCTGGAGCCCCATGAGGGAGGACAGCTGCAGTCGGGAGCCGACCATGACGTCGATACCGATGACGAGAACCGTGACGAGCGAGACCACCGCGACCGGCCCGAGCGCCGTGGTCCCCCACGGTCCGGCCAGCGCGAGGAGCGCGATGATCGTCGTCCACATCGCCACCGCGCCGACGATGGCGAGCATCGGCCAGCTCGTGCGCCACCAGGGGATGACGTTCGCGAGGAAGGTCGCGGCCGGGACGGCCGCGGCGCAGATGGCGACCACCCGGGCCAGCCCGAGCCAGCGGTCCCGGGTCTCCGGGCGGCCGAGCTTGCCCTTCCACACGAGCAGGACGAGGAGGTAGATGACGAGCTGGCCGTAGACGAAGACCTGGAAGAAGGTCGGGACGAGGCTTCGGATCTTGAAGGACGCCTGGTCGTAGTCGACGAGGTCCTGCCAGCGCTCCTGCGCATACTCCTCGGAGTTGACCGGGTCCGGCTCGCTCGTGATCACGCCGCCGTTGAGGCCGCGTGGGATCTCGAGCCCGGTGAGGGCGAGGACGGTGGTCGGCAGGTCGTTGTTGACGATGAGCCCGGGCTGGCGGGTCGAGGGCGAGTGCAGGGTCCCGGCCGCGAAGTCGGGGCCCTTCGCAAGCGCGATCCGCAGCCGCGACTGCCGACCGTCGTCGGCCATGCTCGCGACGATGACGTTCGCTCCGGCGGGTGCGGCCCGCAGCGCGATCCCGATCCTCTCGTCGATCTCCTGCAGGCGATGGGCACGGTCCGCGTCGACGAGGTTCTGCGAGAGCGAGCCGACATCCACCAGACCGATCGGACAGGCGGTCAGGGCGGCAGGCAGGGTGGCCGGGTCGAATGCCGTGTGGTTGTCGATCGAGCCGTCGGAGCGGGCCGCGCCGATGGCCGCGCCCTCGCCCACGGCGGAGATGCAGACTCCCTGCTCGGCCGCGGCGTCGCCGAACGTCCCGGGTTGGGCGTTGAAGAGCAGCTGGTCCGCAGCCTCGACATAGCGGTCCCACCGCGCCACCCGGCCGTCCACCACGGGACTGGGATTCGGGCAGGGCATCCATGAGGCTCGGCGCGGGTTGCCCTCCGGGGTCGGCGCGGCCGCGCGTTCGCCGGCGGAGAGGCCCAGCCACGCGTCGACCACGCACGTCGAGGTGTTGACTGAGCGGACCATGAGGGCCGCGGTGGAGCCGTCGCGGAGCATCCCCCACAGGTTCGGAGTGGCGGTCTCGGTGACGTCGCTCCAGATGAGCCCACCGGTCCCGATGAGGATGGTGGAGCCGCGCGGCTCCGCAGTGGACAGAGCCGGCTCCAGCGAGGAGACCGCCGAGGAGGTATGCGTCTGGGCACCGGCCGTGGCGGTTCCCACGAAGGTCAGCGCGACCGTGAGCGCGGCGACGAGGAGCGCGCCGAGGAGGGCGAGCGCGCGACGCGCGGGGACCAGGACCACGCGTCCAGGGTACGTGGGGAGCATGGCGAAACCCTGAGACCGCCGCACGCCAGGCGATCTCGCTCCCTAGGCTGTGGTGCATGAGGAGGACGGCATGCTCGCGGACCTGAGCGCGCTCGAGGTGAGTCTGCTCGCCCTGGTGGGCGTCGCATACCTCCTCCTCGTCGTCCTCCTCGTCTGGGTGGTGCGACTGCGCTCCCGGGTGCGGTGGCTGGTGGCGCACCGTCCCGTGGGACCGGACGACCTCGCCGCGCTGAGGCGGGAGCTGGCGGGTGCCCTGCGCAACGTAGCTGTGGTCCGCTACGACGCGTTCGGTGACATGGGTGGTCGGCTGTCCTTCAGCGCGGCCCTGCTCGACGAGGCCGGTGATGGCGTCGTCATCTCCTCGATCCATGCGCGCGGCGAGTCCCGCACGTACGCAAAGGGACTCGTCGGGGGGAAGAGCGACACGACTCTCACGCCGGAGGAGCAGCAGGCCCTCGCGGCGGCACGAAGTGGGAAGGCGAGTGCATGACGCAGACTTATGGCTATCTCGGTCCGGCCGGCACGTTCACCCAGATGGCGCTGCACCGGTGGGGTCTGCCCGACTCCGCGCAGGAGCGCGCCTACCCCTCGGTGGACGGCGCGCTGAAGGCCCTGCGCGACGGGGAGATCGTCGGCGCCATGGTCCCGATCGAGAACTCTGTCGAAGGCGGCGTCAGTGCCACCCTGGATGCGCTCGCCCACGGGGACCCGCTCGTCGTCATCGGCGAGGTGCTCGTGCCGATCACCTTCGTCCTCGCCGCGCGTGAGGGCACGTCGCTCCAGGACGTCCGACGGGTCGGCACCCACCCGCACGCGTGGGCCCAGGTGCGTCGCTTCGTCGCCGAGCAGCTGCCCGAGGCCGCGTATGTCCCCGCACTCTCGACCGCGGCCGCCGCCCAGGCCCTCGCCGAGGACTCGGACGCCCCGTTCGACGCCTCCGTGAGCGCGCCCGTCGCAGCGACCACCAACGGGCTGACGATCCTGGCCGACGACATCGGCGACATCAAGGGGGCTGTGACACGGTTCGTGCTCGTCGCGCGCCCGGGTGCGCTGCCCGCGCGGACCGGGGCCGACAAGACCACCGTCGTGCTCTTCCAGCACCACGACCGACCGGGTGCGCTCCTGGAGCTCCTCGAGCAGTTCGCGGTGCGCGGGATCAACATGACGCGCCTGGAGTCCCGCCCGACAGGGGTGTCGATGGGCTCGTACTGCTTCTCGGTCGACTTCGAGGGCCACGTCCTCGACGAGCGGGTGGGGGAGGCCCTGGTCGGCCTGAAGCGGGTGTGCCTGGGGGTGCGCTTCCTCGGGTCCTACCCGCGGGCCGACGAGGTGGAGACACACGTGCCGGCGGAGATCAGCGACGAGGCGTTCCAGTCGGCACGCGCCTGGCTCGAAGATCTGCGCGGCCTGTCCGGCTGAGGCGTCCCACCCTCGTGGGGAGGATCGGTGTCGCTTTGACGACAGTCATCCTCCACACCAGGTCCTCGATGGTGGGTCAGGAGCCGTCCAGGGGAGAGTCCTCCTTCGTCCGCTGCCTGCCGAGCCGCCGCGGGGTGAACTCCTGGTGCTCGGCGACCCAGTTCGAGACGCCCGCCCACTGCTCGTCGAGCCACGCCTCGATCTCGTCCGGTTCGCTGGGTCGCTCGTCGGGGCCGAAGGTCCAGGACCGGATGAGGAACGGGTGCTCGCGCAGCGGGATGGCCTTGAAGATCTGCCAGGGCGTGACGAGCCACTCCAGGCCGGTGTGGGCGACGATCATGACGTCCGCGTCGGGGCGAGCCGCCATCGCGGTCACCACGCCCCGCGACTTGGGTGGCAGCACGAGCTCCCAGGTCTGCGCGCGATCGGCCCGCTCGTCCTGGCCCTGCTCACGGAGCTTCTCGATGGAGCGGGTCCAGCGGGCAGGGGTCCAGTTCTGCCCCTCGGGGAAGAGCAGGAGAGCGTCCATGCGCTCGAGCGACTCGGCAAGCACCTGCACCGGCTTGGTCCGGTCGTCACCGGCGCCGGTGCGGGACGGGACGAAGTACGACCGCACCCGGTACAGGACCGCGCCGAGCCCCGGGTCCCAGCGGAGGAAGTCCTTGAGCACGATCCGCGGCAGCCGGCCGGCGTATGCGGCGAGCAGCCAGGCGAGGACGATCGAGTCTCCCGGACCCGCATGTCGGGCGAACACGAGGAGCGGAGCCTGCTCGCTACCGAAGTCGAGCGGCTCCTCGAACTCGATGCTGAGCCCGACCCATCGCTGGCCGTGCTCCATGAAGCCGTCCAGGGCGTCGAGCAGGAGCTTCTCGTGCTCAGCACGCCACGACTCCTTCCGCTCCCGGTCACGCGTGAAGAGGTGTCGCAGCCAGATGTAGAAGACGCCGGTCACCAGCCCCGCATCGAGCCAGAGGAAGACAAGGAAGAGGGCGAGCACCCGTGCCGCACGGAGCTTGCGGTCGATCGGCCACAGGAGCACGGCGATGATGAAGAGCGGCACGCACAGGGCGGTGAGGAGAGCGACGATCGGCAGCCAGACGATCTGCACGAGCCGGCGCGCCCACAGCGGGGGAGGAGGGATGACCACGCGAGTCAGCCTGCGCTCAGGGCGGATTCGAGGTATGCGCTGCTCGCCTCGTATGCCTGCTCGGCTCTCTCCTCCATCTTTGTCGCCGATCCCTGGATCAGGGTGATCGACGGGGTGGACGGTGACCCGCTCGGCAGGACATGGAGGGCGACGTCATCGGGGACCGAGTCGATCTCCTCGTGGTAGCGGTGCCGGCGGGCGATCTCGAAGGCCACGGCGGCCACCTCCCACGGTTTGCTCGGGACCTGCAGGCCCTGCTCGACGCGTCCCACCTGGAGGACGTAGATCTCGGTCGCGCCGAGGGCCAGCGCGCGCCCGACGGGGATGGAGTGCACGAGGCCTCCGTCGAGGAAGTGCTGGCCGTCGATCTCGACCGGGGCGAAGACTCCTGGAACGGCACAGGATGCGAGCAACGCGGGTGCGATCGGTCCGGAGGTGAACCAGCGCGCCTTGCTCGACTCGATGTGTGCCGCCACGCACTGGAAGGGGACGGCCAGGTCCTCGATGAGCTGCACGCCGAGGTGCTCATCGATGAGCGTGCGCAGCGGCTTGCTCGACATGAAGTGGGTCCGGTACTTCGCGGCCCGCGCCGCCTGCTTGAGCAGGCTCTCCTGGAGTGAACCCTCCTCGCGGATCGTCCGCCAGATCTGTTCCAGTCGCTCGACGCTCGCGGATGAGGGGTCGGCGGCGATGAAGGCGCCGTTGATGGATCCGATGCTCGTGCCGAGGACGAGGTCGGGTCGGATTCCGTGGTCGCAGAGGGCTCGGAGCATCCCGACCTGCGTCGCGCCGAGCACACCGCCACCTCCGAGGACGAAGGCGATCTTGGGATCCGACGTGCTCACACCGTCAGCCTACGCAGTCGGGTCGCCCGAGGTAGGAGGGCCGACGAAGAGCCAGGGCGGACCGGCTGGCTGGTCCACGCCATGGGTCGGATGAGGTGAAGGGGTCGACGAGGAGCCGGAAACGTCGGGTCAGCGTCGGACGACGAGCGCTGACCGGTCGATGGAGACCGTCGACTCACCCGCCCCGATGGAGCCGACGGGGAGCCCGTCGATGGTGAGGGCGGCGGGTCGGTCGAGGGTGACGGTGAACGCGATCGACCGCATCGGGACGAGCATCGGGGTTCCCCGGGAGGCCTTACGCATCATCGCGCGGGTGACGCCGATCCAGCCCTTGAAGGACTGGCTGGCGTGGAGGTATGCGTCGAGCGCTGCTCCCGGAGATCCCTCGGTCTGCGGGGTGTCGGCGCCGATCTCGATGGTGACCGAGCGGGCCGGGCGGACGACCTCCTCCTCGTCGTCCGGCTTGACGCCGGCGAGGAACGAGGTGCCCTTGACCAGGCTCGTCGCGACGGTCTTCGTCGTGAGCGGGGGCTCGGTGAGCGGGACGACGTCGCCGATGACGAGGGAGGAGAGGAAGACGACCTCCTGCGGCGCAGGGTTCGGTGCTGCCGTCCCCTCGGGACCGTCACCCGCGGGCGTCTCCGCGGACGCCGGCTCGTTGGCCACCGGCTGGTTGGCCGCAACCTCGCTGGCCGCCGCCTCGCTGACCGCCGCCTCTCTGGACACCGCCTCGCTGGCCGCAACCTCCCCGGAAGCCACGTCCTGTGCGGAGGGGCCGCGTGCGCTCTTCGCGCGGAGGCGGCGCTTCTTCGTCGCCTCCTCCGCCCCGTCGGTTGCGCCCTGCACAGGCGCTGCCAGAACAGCGCGGCCGATGTGCACGCGGGTGTTCTGTCCGGTGAGGGCGGTGGCCATGGCGGACGTGAGCGCGGGGTCGGGCGCGGGGTCGCTCTTCGGCCACGTCGAGCCCCCTGCCGCGCCGGTCCTGGAGACATCCCCGCCCTCGGCCGACGTCACCCCGTCTCCGGCGACCCCACTCTCTCCGGGCGAAGGCGCGGTCGGTGCGTCTCGCATACCGGGGGCGGCCGGAAGGAAGGCGAGCGGCGTCTCGGTGCCGGCGAGGACTCCGGCGACGCCCCGATCGATGGCGGAGTCGCCGCGCACACAGACCACGTCGACCCCGGCCTCGAATGCCTGACGTGCGGCAGTCGCGGCGGCCTCCAGGTCGGGAGCAGGCAGCCAGAGCGGCTCGTCCCAGTCGGCCACGATGCACTGCGCGGTGAGCTCGGCCCGCAGTGCCGGGCCGTCGTGCTGGACGATGACGGCGGCGCGCTTCTTCGGCTCGGGCTCGGGGTCCTCGGTCCGGAACTGATCCCGGTGCGGCCGCTTGCGGTGGGGCGCGCGGTGCCGGCCGCCGCCCTTGGGGCGGTGCCGCGCGGTGCTGACGATGAGATAGGTGACGAACGCGATCACCGCGAGGCCGAGTACCCCTGCGACGACCAGCCAGATCGTCTCGACATCGCTCACGGCGCCAACTTATACCAGCGTCCACGCGCGGGCAGGACGGGTCGGAACGGGGCGGGGCGGACCCGTCGATAGACTCGCCCGGTGATCGACATCAAGCTGCTGCGTGACCGACCCGAGGTGGTGCGTGCGAGCCAGCGCGCTCGCGGTGAGGACGAGGGCGTCGTGGACGCAGTCCTCGAGGCGGAGCAGCGTCGCCGCCGCTCACTCACTGCCTTCGAGCAGCTGCGCGCCGAGCAGAAGTCGCTCGGCAAGGAGGTTGCCAAGGCCCAGGGCGAGGAGAAGCAGGCGCTGCTCGCCCGCACCAAGGAGCTGAGCCAGCACGTCAAGGACCTCCAGGCGGAGGCGGACGCTGCGCAGGCCGAGCTCGACTCGCTCCTCCTGAGCATCGGCAACGTCATCATCGACGGGGTGCCGAGCGGCGGCGAGGACGACTACGTCGTGCTCGAGGAGATCGGGACGCCGCGGGACTTCGCCGCAGAGGGCTTCGAGCCGAAGGACCACCTCGAGCTCGGCGAGGCCCTCGACGCCATCGACATGGGTCGTGGCGCCAAGGTCGCCGGTGCCCGGTTCTACTTCCTCAAGGGCCAGGGTGCGCGCCTGGAGATGGGGCTGCTGTCCCTGGCCGTGCGCAAGGCGATCGAGGCCGGCTTCACCCCCGTCATCACCCCCACCCTCGTCAACCGCAGGACGATGGCGGGTGCCGGATTCATCGACGCCCACCTCGAGGAGGTCTACCACCTCCCCGCCGACGACCTCTTCCTCACCGGGACCAGCGAGGTGGCGCTCGCCGGCCTGCACACCGACGAGGTGATCGACCTCTCCTCCGGCCCGATCCGGTACGCGGGCCAGTCGACCTGCTACCGCCGCGAGGCCGGGAGCTACGGCAAGGACACCCGCGGCATCATCCGCGTGCACCAGTTCAACAAGATCGAGATGTTCGTCTACTGCCGTCCCGAGGACGCCGAGGCCGAGCACGACCGGCTCCTGCAGATGGAGAAGGACATGCTCGCGCTCATCGACGTGCCCTACCGGATCATCGACACCGCCGCCGGTGACCTCGGCGGCCCGGCCGCACGCAAGTTCGACTGCGAGGCGTGGGTGCCCACCCAGGGCCGCTACCGCGAGCTGACGTCCACCTCGAACTGCACGACCTTCCAGGCCCGCCGGCTGAACACGCGCTTCAAGCGCGATACCGAGGGCGGTCCGCGCAACGAGGTCGCCGCCACGCTCAACGGCACCCTCGCCACGACCCGGTGGCTCGTCGCGATCCTCGAGAACCACCAGCAGGCCGACGGCTCGGTCGTCGTCCCGGAGGGGCTGCGCGAGGCCGTCGGGTTGGACGTGCTCACCCCCGTTCGCTGAGCGGAGCCCTCGTTCGCGCTCGTTCGCGTTCATACCGCTCGCTGCGTCGTCCTCACTCCCGCTCGCTGAGCGCTCGCGGCTCGCCCGCGCGGCGGAGCCCGGCTCCCCCGTGCGACGGACCTGGAGAAGGCGAGCGACGCATACCCTGCTGGTATGCCGTCCGCACCCGCGATCGCCGCTCGCC
>JAAYCP010000030.1 GCA_012729695.1 Actinomycetales bacterium
CCGTCGTTTGCACCTGTGAAAGCGTCAGGTGCAGCGCTGCTTGCGCGAGCAAGCACGTCGCAAGCTCATCGAGACCCCAACGCCCGGCGTCCGAGCGCGTCGGCAGGGGCACCGGCCGGCCGGTGTGACCCACCGCACGCTTGCTTCAGTTTGCATTCTGCTAACTAGAGCAAGCATAATAGAGGTATGGCCCCCCGGAACCCGATCGAGAACCTCGGTCAGAGTCTTGGCGAGTACCTGCGCGAGCAGCGTACGAACGCCCGGCTCTCGCTGCGGCAGCTCGCGGATCTCGCGGGAGTCAGCAACCCCTACCTGAGCCAGATCGAGCGCGGACTGAAGAAGCCCAGCGCAGAGATCCTGCAGGAACTCGCCAAGGGCCTGCAGATCTCGGCCGAGACGTTGTACGTCAAGGCCGGCTTCCTCGACGAGCGCACTGTGAGTGAGCACCGGCCCTGGGACGTGGAGACGGCCATCAACGCCGACGCGGCCCTGACCGATCGCCAGAAGGCGACGCTCATCGACATCTACCGGTCCTTCACCGGGCAGATGACGCACGCGATGGAGCGTCAGTCGGAACAGCACGACTCGACCCGGCCCGACGCGGCACAGGGCAGGGCGCAGGACGTGGCAGCTGAGACGGCGGCGAAGCCGGTCCCCGCGGACCAGCCCACCCAGCCGGCCGGCGCACCGGTGGCGACCCCCCGGCAGAGCCGGACCAGGGCCCGCGCGACCAAGAAGTCGGCCGTCAAGGCCGGCTCGGCAGCCACACACAAGGCGTCGACGACGACGTCCACGAAGAAGTCCACCAAGGCGACCCGCCAGGCAACGAAGGCCACGAAGGCCAAACGGGCCGGCAGGTCGACGAAGGCGGAGGCTTCCACCCCCACAAGCACTACCGAGTCGTCGGAGCAACCGTGAGCACCGACACAGCCCCTGCCGAGCAGGCCCCTGCAACGCCTGGCCGGCGGTCGACCCGCCGGCCAGGTCGGGGCCTCAACCAGACCCAGACCACCAGTTCAACGCAAGGAGATGCACCCATGTCGATCATCGATGACGTTCGCAAGACCAACCAGACCACGTTCTACGCCGCTGTCGGCGTCCTCGACCTCGCCGTCGAGGAGGCCCGCGAGGCGCAGGACAAGGCAATGAAGGCCCGCGAGGAGCTCAAGGCTGACCTGAAGAAGGCCCGCACCGAGTTCAAGCCGGCCGACATCCAGGCGCTCGTCGCCGCCGCCCCGGGCAAGACCCTCGACAAGGTCATGGCCCTGGCCGGCCAGGCTGGTGAGACCGTCGACGAGCTCGCCGCCCGCGGCGAGAAGCTCATCGAGCGGATCAAGACCCAGAAGGCCACCAAGGACCTCGTGGCCCAGGCCGAGAGCACCGTTGCCAAGGGCAAGGGCGCCGTCACCACCGCTCGCAAGGCAGTCGCCGAGGTCGAGAAGACCGCCAAGGCCACGCTGACCACCGGTCGCAAGGAGGCCGCCCGCGCCGCCCACGTGATCGCCGAGTCCGTTGACGCTGAGGCCAAGACGGTGACCACCGAGCTCGAGAAGTCGGTCAAGCGCACCCGCACCGCGGCAAAGCGCGCGACCACCACGGCCAAGAAGGCTGCGAAGACGACGACCAGCCGCACCAAGGCTGTCGGCACCTCCGCCGCCAAGACGGTCAAGGCTGCCCCCAAGGCCGCCGAGGACGCCGCTGACAAGGTCGGCGCCTGACCATCAACAGCGCTGGCTGAGTCCTCCTCCACTCAGCTGACGCGATAGAGGCCCAGCTGGCCCCGTCGGGAAGACCCCCGCCGGGGCCAGCTGTCGTCCTGTCGCAGAACCCTGCGGACGCCGCTCATGCGCGACGACATGGCGTCGGACTTCATCCGCGCAGCCGGGCATTGCGGCGCGGCTCTCGCGGAGCGGCCCTCGAGCACTCGGT
Source organism: Actinomycetales bacterium (assembly GCA_012729695.1). GTDB lineage: Bacteria > Actinomycetota > Actinomycetes > Actinomycetales > Dermatophilaceae > F2B08. Next base: position 1,930 of record JAAYCP010000030.1, read on the forward strand.
ATGCGCGGATAGGCTGACCAGCCATGTCGCACTCCGCCTCCCAGAGCTCCGAGACCGCTCCTGGATCTACCGTCACCCGACCTGACCTCACCCCGGGCTCGGCGCTCACCGAGGCGCCGATCCTCGCGTACTACACCCGCGGAGACCTCGTCGAGTCGGTGCACCGTGCCAGCCTGATCGCCCTGGACAGCACTGGAGCCGTTGCGTTCCAGCACGGCGGCATCGACTCCCCGGTATATCCCCGGTCCTCGCTCAAGCCGCTCCAGGCCGTCGCCATGGTGCGCAACGGGCTCCGGCTCGCTCCCGACCTGCTCGCTCTCGTCTGCGCGAGCCACAGCGGTGAGCCTTTCCACCTCGACGGCGTGCAGCGCATCCTCGCCGGGGCCGGCCTCGGTGTCGAGGCCCTCCAGAACACCCCCTCCTACCCCCTCAGCGAGTCCGAGCTCCGCACCTGGATCATCGAGGGGCGCCCGAAGTCGTCGCTCGGCCAGAACTGCTCGGGGAAGCACTCGGGCATGCTCGCGACCTGTGCCGCCAAGGGCTGGGATATCGCGAGCTACCTCGACCCGGACCACCCGCTCCAGCAGGCGATCCTCGAGACGGTCGCCGACCTCTCCGGTGAGACCCCCGGGCCGGTCGCGACGGACGGGTGCGGTGCCCCGGTCATGGCCATCTCGCTCACCGGGCTGGCCCGCGCCTTCGCCGCCATCGCCTCGGCCGACCCCGGGACTCCGGAGGGTGAGGTTGCCGCCGCGATCCGCGCATACCCTCAGTTCCTCGGGGGGACCGGCCGTGACGTGACGGTCCTGATCGACGGGACCCCCGGCCTCATCGCCAAGGACGGCGCCGAAGGGGTCTACGCCGCCGGCCTCGACGACGGCCGGGCGGTCGCCCTGAAGATGGCCGAGGGCGGCGGTGGGGTCGGCGGCGGGCCGCAGCGCGCCCGTCCGGTCCTCATGGCCGCTGCCCTGCGCCGGCTGGGTGTGGCGAGCAGCGCCTACGAGCAGGTCGAGACGGTCCCTGTCCTCGGGCACGGGGAGCCGGTCGGCGCGGTCTTCGCCGTCGGTGTCTGAGTCCGGTCGGCGGCTGAGCAGAGGAGGTATGCGGTGCGAGCCGTGATCCAGCGGGTCACCAGAGCGCAGGTGACGGTGGAGGGCGAGGTCGTCGGGTCCATCGAGGGGCCGGGCCTGGTCGCTCTCGTCGGGGTGACGCACGATGACGGGCCCGAGCAGGTGGAGTGGATCGTGCGCAAGATCGCCGAGCTGCGCATCATGCGGGACGAGCAGTCGGTGACCGACGTGGGTGGTCAGGTGCTCGTGGTCAGCCAGTTCACGCTCTACGCCGACACCCGTAAGGGGCGGCGTCCGACCTGGAATGCCGCTGCGCCCGGTCCGGTCGCCGAGCCCATCGTGGAGCAGGTCGTGGCGGGGCTGCGCAGCCGGGGGCTCACGGTGGAGACCGGGCGCTTCGGTGCCTCCATGCAGGTGGAGCTCGTCAACGACGGCCCGGTGACGATCATCCTGGAGGCCTGAGCCGGCTTGGCCTCAGGAGTACCCGCCCAGGTGAGCAGCGACGAGGTCGCCCAGGGTCGGTAGGTGGTAGCCGCCCTCCTGCACGAGCACGGTCGGAAGCCCGAGTCCCCCGAGCAGCGCACCCGCGGCGGCGTACCCACCGGTCGTGATCTGGAGTGGGCTCTCCGGGTCGTCCACGGCGGCATCGACTCCGAGGGACACCACGAGAGCCGCGCATCCCGCGGCCGTGACCCACTCCCCGAGCCGCTCGACGCCCGCGAGCCAGGTCGGGTCGGCGGTGCCCTCCGCCAGCGGGAGGTTGAGGGTGCAGCCGAGTCCTTCGTCGGCGCCGGTCTCGTCGGCGAAACCGACGTAGTGGGGGAACCACCCCGCACCCGGGTCGACGTGGACGGACCCGTAGAGAACGTCCGCCCGCGACCAGAAGATCTCCTGCGTGCCGTTGCCGTGGTGCGCGTCGAGGTCGATGACCGCCACCCGGCCCACGCCGCGATCACGCAGCACCTGCGCTGCCAGCGCGGCGTTGTTGACGTAGCACGACCCGCCGTAGCCGGCGGTCGTCGCGTGATGCCCCGGAGGGCGACACAGCGCATACGCCGACCGGGTCCGCCCGGCAGCGACGGCATCTGCGGCGCTCCAGGCGCAGTCGGCAGCCGCCTCGATCGCCGACCACGATCCGGGGCCGAGCAGCGTCATGGTGTCGTACGCGAAGGCCCCGGCCCGGGCATGGACAGCGGTCGGGACGTGCTGGGGCATCCGGCCCGTCATGGCCGGAGTCGGGAAGAGATAGGGGACGACGCGCTCCTGGCCGACCAGGTCGCGATAGGGACCTGACTGCCACTCCTCGGAGGCGCTCCGGAGATGGCCGAGCAGCTCCGGGCTGTGGACGACTCCCGCCGCAGCGAGGCCTTCGCCGCCAGTGACCTCGTGGCACGGGAACTCGCCGAGTCTGGAGAGGATCGCGTCCACCCGAGCGGGGACTTCGGTGCCCTCGGTCGCCACCCCGACCCACACCTCGTGGCGCGGATCATGCAGCCGCGTCTGCGGTGACCAGAACACGAGGGGCGGGCTGCTGCTGCTCACCGCCACAGCGTCCCATGCAGTCCCGGCATCCGGCAGGATGTCACCATGCCGCGACCTCGGGACCTGGGACTGGGCATCGGACGCCTCCCCGTCGGTCCCACCAACTCGGTCCTCGACATCGCCGGAGTGGGACTTGGTCACGCAACCATCTGGCGCGATGAGCCGGACCCGCCGAGCGGGCGAGGCGTTGCCCGCACCGGGGTGAGCTGCCTTGTGCTCGCGGAGGACTCGTACCGGCGACCGGTGCCGGCAGGCGCTGCGGTGCTCAACGGTGCAGGAGAGTGCACCGGCCTGCTCACGGCCCAGGAGTGGGGAGCGGCAGAGACCCCCGTCTATCTCACCTCGACGATGCAGCTCGGACGGGTCTACGACGCCGCCTGCGAGATCGAGATCTCGCGTGCCGTCGAGGTCGCCGAGGACGTCGTCATCCCGGTCGTCGCGGAGTGCGACGACTCCCACCTGAGTGACTGTCGGCGTATGCAGGTCCAGGACACGGACGTCCGCCTCGCCTTCGACCGTGCGCTCGACTCACGCGGGGCTGGCAGCGCCCCTGAGAGTGGTGCCGTCGGCGCAGGTACCGGCATGGTGTGCTTCGGCTTCAAGGGCGGGATCGGCACCTCCTCGCGGGTGACCGCTGACGGCCACACCGTCGGGGTCCTGCTCCTCACGAACTTCGGGCTCCGGGAGGAGTGCGTCGTCGACGGGGTGCCTGTCGGCAGGCTGCTGCCCGCTCCTCCCGAGCCGAGGGGCCCTCAGAGGCCGGCGGGGTCCTGCATCGGCATCGTCGTGACCGATGCCCCGGTCGACGGGGCCTCGTGTGAGCGCCTCGCGCGTCGAATCGGCCTGGGACTCGGACGAACCGGCTCGGTCGCCCACCACGGCAGCGGCGAGATCTTCCTCGGCTTCGGGCTCGGCGCCAGGCTGGACCGCAATGGCGCACTCGATGAGATCCCTCTCGCCGGTCGGGCGCTCGACCCGCTGTTCCAGGCGGTCGTGGAGGGGACGGAGGAGGCGGTGCTCGACTCGATGTTCAGCGCGCCGGCCGTCACCGGCCGGAGTGGGCATCACGTGGAGTCGTTGCACGCCCCGGCCACCCTGGAGCTGCTCGAGGCTCACGGCCGGAGGTGACGCATACATGATCGTGGAGGACCGGACCATCGTCATGGGTGACGGGGTCCCGCTCGCCGTCACCCTCTACCTCCCCGACCCTGCGCTGGGGCCGCAGCCGTGCCTCGTCGAGGCGCTGCCCTACCGCAAGGACGACCTCACCTCCTCCTACGACCCGTCCTATCGCTCGCTCTGCGAGAAGCACGGGTATGCGGTGTGCCGGGTGGACGTGCGCGGCACCGGCTCCAGTGGTGGGGATGCCGTCGACGAGTACCCGCGGGAGGAGCAGGCGGACCTGGCGGAGCTCTTCCGGTGGCTCGCTGCGCAGAACTGGTGCGACGGGCAGATCGGGATGTGGGGGACGTCGTACTCCGGCTTCAACTCGCTGCAGATGGCGTGCGAGCAGCCGCCGGAGCTCAAGGCGATCTGCGCCATCTATGCCACCGACGACCGGTGGACCGACGACGTGCACTGGCGCGGGGGAGCGCGCAAGCTCGTCGACCTCGTGGACTACTGCCACTACATGACGCCGATGTGCGTGCTGCCCCCGGTGCCCGCCGTCTGGGGCGAGGGCTGGCAGGAGGAGTGGCGGCGACGTATGGAGACGAACGAGCCGTGGCTGCTCCGCTGGCTGCGCGAGTCCACCGACGGGGAGTACTGGAACCACGGCTCGGTGCGGCTCGACGGCGGACCCGGCGGCTATGAGCGGATCCAGGTCCCGACGATGCTCATCGCGGGGTGGGCGGACGGGTACCGGAACAACTCCTTCCGGACCGTCGCGGCGCTGGCCGGCCAGGGCACGCCGCACCGACTGCTGGCCGGTCCCTGGGGTCACGCCGACCCGACGACCGCCATCCCCGGTCCCCGGATCGACGCCGAGGCCGAGATCGTGGCCTGGTTCGACCACTGGTTGCGCCGGCGCGGGTCGCACACCGACGGCTGTGACGTGTTCGTGCGCACCTCGACCCGACCCGAGCCCGACCTCGACCTGCACGAGGGTCGCTGGCTGCGGCTGCCGTCGGTGCCGCCCACCGAGGAGGTGGTGGTGTCGATCGGTGGTGGCCGGTCACTGCAGGTGCAGCCCGACGTCGGCACGGCCGCCTGGATCGACTGCGCCGGACACTTCCCCTGGGGGCTCTCGGCCGACCAGCGGGAGGACGACGCCCGCTCGCTGACCTGGGACTTCGACCCGCCTCCGGGGGCCGTCGTCGGGCACCCGGCCCTGACCCTCAGGCTCAGCGCCGATGCTGCCGCGGCCTCCCTCAGCGTCAAGCTGTGCGACGTCTTCCCCGATGGCACCTCGGCCCTGGTGACCAGGGGGAGTCTGGACCTGGCCTTCCGGGACGGACTGCACCAACCTCCTCGTCCGGTGGTGCCCGGCGAGGAGATGACGGTGACCGTGGAGCTGGATGCCTGCGCGTACGAGTGGGCGCCGGGACAGCGGATGCGGGTCAGCATCGCCGGGGCGGACTGGCCCAACACGGTGGCGCCCCCGGATCCTGTTCTGCTCACGGTTGCGACAGGGTCCCTGTCCCTGCCGGTGCTCCAGGGAGAGCATCCGGAGCCCACGTTCGAGCCGGGTCAGGAGAAGTCGAACGAGACCCTCGAGGGCACGGGGTGGGAGATCGCCGACGATGTGCTGCGGCGCAGGACGATCGCGCGGACGTTGTCGGAGTCCGAGTACGCCATCCCCCACGACGGGACAGCTCGCGAGAAGTACGTCGGCGAGGTCGCGGTCGATCGTCGCACGTTCACGCAGACCGTCGACGCGACCACCACCTTCGACCTGCGGTGGCCGGAGGCGGAGGTGTCCGTCACCTCGGTGCTGCACATCGACATCGACGGCGAGGCCTTCGACGTGCGGATCGAGACGACGGCCGACCTCGGCCCGGAGCGGGTCCACGAGCGGACGTGGCACGAGCGCATCCCTCGCTCGACCGGCTAGATGAGCCAGTGCGGTGAGTAGTCGGGGTCCGTGAGTCCGGGGCGGTCGAGGCGGAAGTCGTGGATATCCGCCGAGGTGGAGCCCGACTCGACGAGGTCGGCGAGCAGTCGTCCGAACGTGGGGGCGAACTTGAAGCCGTGCCCGGCACCGAGGCCGACGACGACGTTCGGGTGTCCCGGGGCGGCATCCAGCACGAAGTCGCGATCCGGAGTCAGGGTGTACAGGCAGCGCACGGAGCGCACCGCCGCCCCGGCCTGCGGCAGCATGCGGGCCAGGTGCTCGACGAGTCTCTCCCGCATACCCGGGTCGTCGGTGAAGGGACGGTCGTCCGGGTCGCTCACCGGACCTCCGCAGTCCTCCGCTGCCTTGACGGTGGCTTCGCCGTAGCAGGGGAATCCGTAGAAGGACGGCTCGTCCATCCAGATCCACAGTGGCATGCGGTCGGGGTGGTAGATGGAGGGATCCGGCGGTGCGAAGTAGGTGACCTGCTCCACCGTGGTGGTGAGCGGGATCGAGAGGCCGAGACCGGCGAGCAGGTGGTTGGTCCAGGCGTCCGCCGTGAGCACGACGCGCTCGGCGCTGATCCGGCCCAGAGGAGTGGTGAGGAGGACCCCGTCGCCGTCCGGCTGGAGTGAGGTGGCCGGACAGTTGTCGATGAGGGTCGCGCGGTGCGCGCGGGCGCGTGCCTGCATGGTGGCGGTGCCACGAGCGGCCGGGACGATCGCGGACCTTGCCTGATACAGCGACACCGTGCCGTCGGGGAGGTGGAACTGGGGCCAGCGCTCGGCCACGGCAGCGACGTCGAGGGACTCGAAGGGGATGCCCGTCGCTTCCATCGACCTGGTGTAGTCCTCCACCGGGATCGCGGCGCCGGGTGGGAAGAAGTCCAGCCCGCCGACGACGGTGACGAGGTCCTCGCCCGACTCGGACTCGAGGTCCGCCCAGTCGTCGTAGGCCGCCTTGGTCAGCTCGATGTACTCGGGCGTGTGGTAGCTGTGTCGCAGGATCCGGCTGGTGTCGTGGCTCGCTCCCTTCACGTGACCGAGGTCGAACTGCTCGAGCCCGACGACGCGCAGACCGCGCCGGGCCAGGTGGAAGGCGGCCGCTGAGCCGAGCGCGCCCAGCCCGACGACGACGACGTCGCTCTGCTCCGGAAGGCGGGTCATCGCAGGCCCAACCTTGGGAGCAGCCACGTGCGGATGTCGGCGCTCTCACTCTCCATCGGGGCGAACCAGCCACCGGTGTAGGCGCGCGAGGACATCCCGCGCTGCACCGACTCGCAGATCGCCCAGTCCTGCCGGTTGACCAGGTCCCACAGGTCGCCCGCGTCGGAGGGGTCGAAGTCCGGCGCGCTGACAGCGTCTTCGGCGAAGAGGAGTCGGCACTCGATAGTGGTCCTGTCGACCGCCGTCGGGACGAGGCGGAACGCTGCCACGTGATCCGCGGAGCAGGACACCATGAGGTTCGGATAGATCAGCTCACCCTTGTGGCGGGTGCGCTCGGCCTGGTCGAGGCCGGGCAGAGGGGCACGGTTCGTGGTCCCCGTCGTCGTGAAGGTCCAGGCGCCCTCACGGTGCTCGATCCCGGCATCCCAGTCCAGGTCCACCCCGCCTCCGGCGAACGCGGGAACGAGTCGGCACAGCTCGGGGTGCACCGGCCCGCAGTGGTAGCACTCGTTGTAGTTCTCGGCCACGACCTTCCAGTTGGCCGCCACCTCGTAGGTGAGGACGAGTCCGGTCCGGAGGGAGCCGATCGCGTAGTTCGCGAGCGTGCGGCTGGCTCGCGCGGTGGCCTCCTTCAGGGTGGCACCGGGCAGGGCGGCATCCCGTGCTGAATCGTCACGTGCGCAGGCGTCACTTCTGGAGCCGTCGCTCCGGGAGATCTCTGCTGGTGAGGCCACCCCTCTCCTGGTGGTGCCCTCGAGTCGGACGAAGAGGAAGCCCTCCCAGTCGTCGACCTCGACGGGGTGCAGCGAGAAGCCCGACTTGTCCAGCGGTGGGTCGAGGTCCTCGGTGTGCGGCGCCCGTATGAGGTGCCCCTCCAGGCTGTAGGTCCAGGAGTGGTAGGGACACCGCAGCACCTTGGCCGCCGCGCACGAGGGCTGGGTCGGGTCGGTGACGGGGACGATCTGCGAGCCCCGGTGACGGCAGAGGTTGTAGACCGCGTGCAGGCGCCGTTCGGCGTCGCTCGTGATGAGGACGGACTCACCGAGGACGTCGACGGCTGCGACCTGCTCGGGCAGATCGAGGCCGAGGTCCACTCGGCGGCCGACGCACACCCACTCCCGCATCCACACCTGCTCGATCTCGGTGCGCCACAGCTGCTCGTCGGTGTAGAACTCCTTGGGCAGGGCCGCCTCGAGGCCGCTCACGATGTCCTCCCGCTCTCAGTTGCCGTCCCTGTGGCAGCCCCAGCCCGGACCTGAGCCAGATGACAGGCCGCCGCATGACCGGGGAGCGGGAGTGGCAGGAGGCGGGGGTCCTGGGTCCGGCAGGCCTCATCCACTCCGGCAGCGCTCGCCTCTCCCCGCTCGAGCGCCGGGCAGCGCGGATGGAACCGGCAGCCCGGCGGGATGCGGGCGGGGTCGGGGATCTCGCCGGTGAGGATGGTCTGCTCCATGCCCTCGATCTCCGGGACCACGGAGAGCAGTGCGCGCGTGTAGGGGTGCTGTGGGCGCTGGAGGACCTCCTCGGTGCTGCCCGACTCCACGATCCGACCGAGGTACATCACGGCGACGCGGTCGGCGATGTTCCACGCCAGCCCGAGGTCATGGGTCACGACAAGGACGCCGAGGCCGAGAGTCTCGCGCAGCCGCAGTAGCAGGGCGAGGATCTCGCCGCGGATCGAGGCGTCCAGGCTCGAGACGGGCTCATCGGCGATGAGGAGCTCGGGACTGAGCGCAAGCGATCCGGCGATGAGGACCCGCTGGCGTTGCCCACCGGAGAGCTCATGGGGATAGCGGAGGAAGAGCCGCTCCGGGGGTCTGAGGCCCGCTGAGGACAGGGCCGCCGCGACGAGCTCGGCCTCCGAACGACCCTCTGGATCGCTGGCGGCGAGGCCGTGCAGGCGGATGCCCTCGGCGACCGACTCATACACCGTGTGCCTGGGGTTGAGCGCTCCGAGCGGGTCCTGCAGGATCAGCTGGGTACGACGACGGTAGGCGCGCAGCGCGCGCTGGCCGGTCCCGAGCGGTTCGCCGTCGAGGAGCACCTGGCCCGTGGTCGGAGCCTGCAGTCCGGTGATGACCCGGGCCAGGGTGGTTTTGCCCGACCCCGACTCACCCACGAGTGCGACGATCTCCCCGGACCGGATCTCCAGGTCCACCCCATCCAGTGCCCGGGAGCGTGGGGTGGTGCCGAAGGAGACGTGGACGTTCTCCGCGCGCCACACCGAGCCGGTCATGGCTCACCCACCCGGATGCAGGCGGCCCAGCGGCCGGGCTCGATCTCACGCAGCTCCGGCTCCGCCTCGCGGCAGGCCTCGATGGCGAGAGGGCAGCGAGGCGCGAAGGAGCACCCGGGCGGCCGTGACGTCGGGTCAGGGGGATCGCCGGCCAGCCCTGCGGGAGCGAACCGAGCGGCGGGATCGCCGACGCGGGGGAAGGCGGCGGACAACGCCGCTGTGTAGGGGTGCAGGGCGCGATCGAAGACCGCGTGGGCGGGACCCTCCTCGACGACGCGACCCGCGTACATCACGACGATGCGATCGCAGGACGAGGCGAGCACGGACAGGTCGTGGCTGATGATCATCATGCCGACGTCGAGGTCCTTGACGAGCTTCTCGAGCACTCCGAGCACCTGGGCCTGGACCATGACGTCGAGGGCGGTCGTCGGCTCGTCGGCGACGATGAGCGCGGGCCGGCAGGCGAGCGCCATGGCGATCATGACCCGCTGGCGTTGACCGCCGGAGAGCTGATGCGGGTACATCGCCGCCCGGGACGGTGAGAGACCGACCTGCTGGAGGAGCTCCGAGATGCGTGCGGTGACCTCGCTGTCCTCGATGCCGGGCTCATGGATCCGGATCGGCTCACCGATCTGGGCGCCGACGCTCTGCACCGGGTTGAGCGCGTGCAGAGCGCCCTGGAAGACGATCGAGGCGCCGGCCCACCGAAGGGCGCGCAGCTCGCCCCAGCGCATGGTGATCACGTCGGCGCCGGATACGAGCACCTCACCGGTCACCGTTGCTGTCGCGGGCTGGAGTCGCAGCACGGTGCTGGCGAGGGTGGACTTCCCGCAGCCGGACTCGCCGGCGACTCCCACGACCTCGCCCCGACGGACGGTGAGGTCCACCCCGCGCACCGCCGGCACCGGTCCCTGGTCGGTCTGGTAGGTGACCGACAGTGAGCGCAGGTCGAGCAGGGTCTCGCTCCCGAGCGACTCGTCGACCACGATCGCGTCCTCAGCCACTAGCGCCTCCTCAACCGCGGGTTGAGCACGTCCTCGAGGGCCTGTCCGACGAGGACGAAGGACAGCACGACGAGGACGACGCAGATGCCGGGGGGAAGGATGTACCACCACGAGCCGGTGGTCATCGCACCGACGGAGTACGCGCCTTCGAGCATCGAGCCCCACGAGACCCTGGTCGGGTCGCCGAGGCCGAGGAAGCTCAAGGTGGTCTCGGTGAGGATGGCCACCGCCACGGTGAGCGTGGTGTTGGCGAAGACCATCGGCATCACGTTGGGCAGGATGTGCCGCCTGATCTGGTGCCAGCGGCCGGCACCGAGGATCTGGGCCCGCTCGATGTAGGGCCGCTCCCGGATGGAGAGCACCTGGCTGCGGATGAGCAGCGCCGTGCCGGGCCAGGAGGTGATGCCGATGACGAAGGCGATGGTGAGCAGGCCCCGCTGCAGCACGGTCGCGATGACGATGGCCAGCGGGAGGAACGGGATGACGAGGAACCACTCGGTGATCCGGAAGAGGGCCGCGCCGACGAAGCCCCTGAAGTAGCCGGCGGCCAGTCCCATGATCGTGCCCACGAACATCGAGATTGCCGTCGCGAGCAGTCCGACGAACAGCGAGATCCGCGAGCCCCAGACCAGCAGCGTGAGGATGGAGCGACCGTTCTCATCGGTGCCGAGCCAGAACTGCGAGTCGGGGGGCTGGAGGATGCCGCCGGTGGACCGGGTCACGCTCAGCCCTGCGCTGTCGGAGACGAGAGGGGCGAGCAGGGCCATCGCGGTGAAGCAGCCGAGGATCACGAGTCCCGCAACGCCGGAGCGGTGCTCGCGGAACAGCGCCCAGCCCCGTCGCAGGGATGCCGACCGGCGCCGCCGGGCCAGGGCACGGGCCGAGATGCGCGCGTCGGTGCTCATGTCCGCACCCTAGGATCGAGCAGGCCGTACAGGAGGTTGGCGGCGAGGTTGGCGAGGATGACCGCCGCCGAGGCGACGAGGAAGGCACCTTGCAGCACCCAGAAGTCCGGCACCTTGAGGGCCTCCGTCGCGAGCAGGCCGAGTCCCGGGATGGAGAAGACCGTCTCCACGGTGATGGCGCCCGTGACGACGAAGCCGACGTTGAGGGCGATGACGGTCGTCGTCGGGAGCAGGGCGTTGCGCACGGCGTGCCGGTCCCGCACCTGGACGTCGCGCAGGCCCTTGGCGCGAGCGGTCGTGACGTACTCCTCCCCGATCTCGTCCAGCAGCGAGCTCCTCATGATGAGCGCGTAGTCGGCGAGGTAGGCCAGCGTCAGGGTGGCGACGGGAAGGGCCAGGTGTCGCGCGACATCGAGCCAGCCCGCCGGCGACCAGGGGTCCACGCCGACGGAGTGCAGGCCTCCGGTCGGGAACAGGCCGACGCCGACCGAGAAGACGGCGATGAACATGAGTCCGAGCCACCACTCCGGCATCGAGTACAGAGTGAGCGACCCGCCGGTCGAGAAGCGGTCGAAGAGTCCGCCGCGCTTCCAGGCGCTGCGGATGCCCATCCAGACCCCGATGATCGTCGCGAGGATGGTGGAGATGCCGACGAGGAGAAGGGTCGTGCCGAGCCGGTCCATGATGAGCTGGCTGACCGGCACCCGGTAGCGCAGCGAGACGCCGAGGTCGCCGCGCGCGAGGTTCCCCAGATAGGTGAGGAACTGGCGCCACAGCGGCTCGTCCAGACCGTAGGTGCGGTTGAACGCCTCGAGCTGCTCCCGCGTCCTGAACCGGCCGCGGCCCAGGGTCCGGGCCGGGTCTCCCGGCAGGACCCGGAAGAGGAAGAAGTTGAGCACGATCATGAAGGCCAGGCTGGCCAGTGCCCCGAGGCACTTGCGCAGCACGTAGCCCCGGTAGCCCGGACCCGACCTGGACCCGGATCCGGACCGCGGCTTCGGCGTGGTGACCGACGCGACGTCGGCCGACGCCGGGATCGTCACTCGCGATCCCCGGCCGTTCCACGGCGGCGGCTGAGGACCACGGCTCCGGCACCGGCAGCCACGACGACCGCACCTGCGCCGAGGAGCAGCGCCAGGTTCACGCCCGAACCGCCGTCGGAGCCATCCGCGCCTGTGCCCGCTCCGCCGGCGATCGTCACCTCGGAGCCATCGGGGCACTCGGTCGCGGTGCCCGTCGGCCGGGCGTTGAGGTAGTTGTAGGCGCCGTACTGCATCAGCCAGACCCCACCGGGGTTCGGCTGGGGGGTGAAGCAGGTGAAGCGGTCGCTGCGAACGGCCTGGCCGTTGGTGCTGTAGGCCGTCACGAGGTAGGGCGCGTCGAAGTAGAGGATCTCCTGCATCCGCTTGATGAGGTCCACGCGGCTGTCCTCGTCGAGCTCGACGCGCTGCTGCTCGTAGAGCGTGTCGTACTCCTCGTTGCAGTACCAGGTGTCCGACCAGTCACCGCGCTGGTCGCAGGTGAGGTACGACAGCATCGAGTGCGGATCGGGCTCGACGTACCAGCCCCACTGGAAGACGTCGAAGGTGCCCTCCAGGATGATGTCGGTGAGGTTGGAGGAGTCCACGCTCGTCACGCTCGACTCGATGCCCAGCTCGCCCAACCACTCCTGGAAGTAGTTCAGGGTGTCCAGCGAGGTCTTGGAGTCGGAGCGCGCGAACAGTCGCAGCTCACCGATCGGCGTGCCGTCGGGCATGGTGCGCAGTCCGTCGGCGCCGAGCGTGTACCCCGCCTCCTCCAGCAGCTCGCCGGCCCGCTCGAGGTCGAAGGTGTAGGCATCCTCCTCCGCCGGCTCCCACAGGAACGTCGAGTATGCGGGCGGGACGATCGAGATGCCGGGCTGGCC
>JAAYCP010000203.1 GCA_012729695.1 Actinomycetales bacterium
GACGCCGAGCTCTCCGACGCCTCGTCGGCGTCGGCCTCAGGTGACGGTACGGCATCATCCTGAGACTCAGCCATCGTAGTGGCACCCTGCGGATCAGCGTCAGACTCGTCCGCCTCACCGGCGGAGTCCGCATTCACGTCCTCCTCGATCACCCGCTCCGCGTTCCGGGCGACCGCGACGATCGAGTCGTTCTTGTCCGGCGTCGCGAAGGACACGCCCATCGTGTTGCGCCCGGTCCGCGAGACCTCCCTGACAGGGGAGCGCACGACGTTGCCGCGCTCCATGACCACGAGCACCTCGTCGCCCTCCTCGACCGTGAGCGCACCGACGAGCTGGCCACCCTTGCCGGAGTTGGCCGCCGTGACGCCATAGATGCCGCGACCCTTGGCCGTCCACTGTGAGGCAGCGGTCCGCTTCGCGACACCGTTCTCGAACACGACGAAGACGTCCGGGTCGGTGCCCGCAGGGATGACCGACATCGACAGCAGCGAGTCGCCGGGTCGGAACTTCATGCCCGTCACACCGGAGGTCGCCCGACCCATCGGCCGGATCGTCGCGTCGTCGGCGTGGAAGCGCACCGACCGCGCGTTGCGGGACACGAGAAGCAGGTCGTCCTCGTCCGAGACCAGCGCGGCCGAGACGAGCTCGTCGCCGTCGCGCAGGTTGATGGCGATGAGACCGCCGGAGCGTGGCGAGTCGTACTCCCGCAGCCGGGTCTTCTTCACGAGGCCGTTCTTGGTCGCGAGCACGAGGTAGGGGGCCTGGTCGTAGGACCGGATCGCGAGGACCTGGGCGATCTTCTCGCCCGGCTGGAACGCCAGGACGTTCGCCACGTGCTGGCCCTTCGCGTCCCGCCCGCTGTCCGGCAGCTCGTACGCCTTGGCCCGGTAGACCCGGCCCAGGTTGGTGAAAAAGAGCAACCAGTGGTGCGAGGTCGTCGTGAAGAAGTGCTCGACGACGTCCTCACCGCGCAGCGCAGCGCCGCGCACGCCCTTCCCGCCCCGCTTCTGGGACCGGTAGGCGTCCACCCGGGTGCGCTTCGCATACCCACCCCTGGTGATCGTGACGACGACGTCCTCCTCCGGGATGAGGTCCTCGACGGACATGTCGCCGTGGAAGTGCTCGATCCGGGTGCGCCGGTCGTCGCCGTAGCGCTCGACGATCTCGGCGAGCTCGTCCTTGACGATCGTCCGCTGCCGCTCGGGCTTGGCGAGGATGTCCTGGTAGTCGAGGATGAGCGCCTCGAGGCGGTCGTGCTCGTCGATGATCCGCTGCCGCTCCAGGGCCGCGAGGCGACGCAGCTGGAGGTTGAGGATGTGGTTCGCCTGGTCCGCGTCGACGTCGAGGAGCTCTATCAGGCCGGCGCGCGCCTCGTCGACGGTCGGGCTGCGGCGGATGAGCGCGATGACCTCGTCGAGCTGGTCGAGCGCCTTGAGGAGACCACGCAGGAGGTGGATCGCCTTCTCCGCCTCGGAGAGCCGGTGCTCGGTGCGCCGGACGATGACCTCGATCTGGTGGTCCACCCAGTAGCGGACGAAGGCGTCGATCGGCAGCGTGCGCGGCACGTCGTCGACGAGCGCCAGCATGTTCGCGCCGAACGTCGTCTGCAGCTGGGTGTGCTTGTAGAGGTTGTTGAGGACGACCTTGGCGACGGCGTCCCGCTTGAGCACGATGACGAGCCGCTGCCCGGTGCGGCCCGAGGTCTCGTCGGTGATGTCGGCGATACCGGTGATCCGGCCCTCGCGGACGAGCTGGGCGATCTTCTCCGCCAGCGTGTCCGGGTTGACCTGGTAGGGCAGCTCGGTGACGACGAGGCAGGTGCGGCCCTTGATCTCCTCGACGTTGACGACGGCGCGCATGATGATCGAGCCGCGCCCGGTGCGGTAGGCGTCCTCGATGCCGGTGCGGCCCATGATGAGCGCGCCGGTCGGGAAGTCCGGACCGGAGATCCGCTCCATCACCGCAGCGAGGGTCTCCTCGCGGCTGGCCTCGGCGTTGTCGAGCACCCACTGCGCGGCGTCGGCGACCTCGCGCAGGTTGTGCGGCGGGATCTGCGTCGCCATGCCGACAGCGATGCCGGAGCTGCCGTTGACGAGCAGGTTCGGGAAGCGCGACGGCAGCACGACCGGCTGGAGCGTCTTGCCGTCGTAGTTCGGGATGAAGTCGACGGTGTTCTCGTGGATGTCGCGCACGAGCTCCATCGCGAGCGGCGCCATCCGGGCCTCGGTGTACCGCGGGGCAGCAGCTCCGTCGTTACCGGGCGAGCCGAAGTTGCCCTGACCGTCGATGAGCGGGTAGCGCATCGACCACGGCTGGACGAGGCGCACCATTGCGTCATAGATCGCCGAGTCGCCGTGGGGGTGGTACTTACCCATGACGTCACCGACGATGCGGCTGCACTTGTTGAAGCCGCGGTCGGGCCGGTAGCCGCCGTCGTACATCGCGTAGACGATGCGGCGGTGCACGGGCTTCAGACCGTCGCGCACGTCCGGCAGCGCCCGCGAGACGATGACCGACATCGCGTACTCGATGTAGGACTGCTGCATCTCGGTGTTGAGGTCGATCGGCTCGATCCGGTCGTGCTCCCCGAGACCGCGGTCCGGGCGCACCGAGCCGAGGTCCTCGCCCGTCTCCTCCACCTCGACGCCGTCGCCGTCGTCGGGCCCGAGGATGTCGTTGTCGTCAGCCATTTACGAATGTCCTTTAACCATCAGTGATTCCACAAAGCCTCTGGTGATGAGCCGGTATGCGGTGAGCGGCTTCTCGAGACCAGCGCCACGCATACTCACTCGGCTCTGATCGGCTCAGATGTCGAGGAAGCGAACGTCGCGCGCGTTCTTCTGGATGAATGTGCGGCGCGACTCGACGTCCTCGCCCATGAGGATCGAGAAGATCTGGTCCGCGGCCGCGGCGTCGTCGAGGGTGACCTGGAGGAGAACGCGCGTCTCCGGGTCCATCGTCGTCTCCCACAGCTCGCTGTAGTTCATCTCGCCCAGACCCTTGTACCGCTGGACCGGGTTCTCCTTCGGCAGGCGCTTGCCCTCGGCCAGGCCGGCCTCGAGCAGACCGTCGCGCTCGCGGTCGTTGAAGGCGAACTCGTGCGGGGCGTTCGTCCAGCGGATGCGGTACAGCGGTGGCTGCGCCAGGTAGACGTAGCCGGCCTCGATGAGCGGGCGCATGAACCGGAAGAGCAGCGTGAGCAGCAGGGTCCGGATGTGCATGCCGTCGACGTCGGCGTCGGCCATCAGGATGATCTTGTGGTAACGGGCCTTCGAGAGGTCGAAGTCCTCGCCGAAGCCGGTGCCGAACGCCGAGATGAGCGCCTGGACCTCGGTGTTGGCGAGCACCTTGTCGATGCGTGCCTTCTCGACGTTGAGGATCTTTCCTCGGATCGGCAGGATCGCCTGGGTCTCCGGGTTGCGGCCCTGGGTGGCCGAGCCGCCGGCGGAGTCGCCCTCGACGATGAAGACCTCGGAGATCGACGGGTCCTTGCTCGAGCAGTCCTTGAGCTTGCCGGGCAGACCGCCGGACTCGAGCAGGCCCTTGCGGCGCGTGCTGTCGCGTGCCTTGCGGGCGGCGATCCGGGCCGCGGCGGCCTGGATGGCCTTGCGGATGACGTCCTTGGCTTCGTTCGGGTGCGCCTCGAGCCAGTGGCCGAACTCGTCGGTCATGGCGCGCTGGACGAAGCCCTTGACCTCGGAGTTGCCGAGCTTGGTCTTGGTCTGTCCCTCGAACTGGGGCTCGCCGAGCTTGACGGAGATGACGGCGACGAGACCCTCACGGACGTCGTCGCCGGTGAGGTTGTCCTCCTTCTCCTTGAGGAGGTTGTTCTTGCGCGCGAAGTCGTTGACGAGCTTGGTCAGCGCCGCACGGAAGCCCTCCTCGTGGGTTCCGCCCTCGTGGGTGTTGATGGTGTTCGCGTAGGTGTGGACGGACTCGCTGAAGCTGTTCGTCCACTGCATCGCGATCTCGAGCGACAGCGAGCGTGCCTCGTCCTCGACCTCGATCGAGATGATGTTCGGGTGCACCGGGACGGCCCGCTTCGAGGAGACGAGGTGCTCGACGTAGTCGACGAGTCCGCCGTCGTAGCGGTAGCTCACCTTGCGCGCCTTGACGACCTTCTTCTCCGCAGCGTCCGGATCGGTGGCGGTCGCGGTCGAGGCGGTGTCCTCGGTGTCGGCCTCCAGCTCGACGACGTCATGCTCCATCGCGTCGAGGTCGGGCTCGTCCTCGGACAGCTCCTTCTCGACCCGCTCGTCGATGAGGTTGATCGTCAGGCCCTTGTTGAGGAAGGCCATCTGCTGGAAGCGGGAGCGGATCGTCTCGAAGTCGAAGTGGACCGTCTCGAAGATCTCGTCGTTCGGCCAGAACGTGATGGTCGTGCCGGTTGCGTCGGTCTCCTCCATCCGCTCCAACGGACCGGTCGGCACACCGTGCTCGAAGCTCATCCGGTAGGCGTGGCCCTTCTGCCGGACGCAGACGTCGAGGCGCTTCGAGAGCGCGTTGACGACCGAGGAGCCCACGCCGTGCAGACCACCGGAGACCTTGTAGCCGCCACCACCGAACTTGCCACCCGCGTGCAGCTGGGTGAGGACGAGCTCGACCGAGCTGATGCCCTCGGTCGGGTGGATACCGGTCGGGATGCCGCGGCCGTTGTCCTTGACCCGGACGCCGCCGTCCTCGCGCAGCGTGACGTCAATGGTGTCGGCGTAGCCCGCGAGCGCCTCGTCGACCGCGTTGTCCACGATCTCCCAGACGAGGTGGTGCAGACCGCGCTCGCCGGTGCTGCCGATGTACATCCCGGGGCGCTTGCGGACGGCCTCGAGACCCTCGAGGACGGTGATCGCCGAGGCGTCGTATGTGTCGGTCCCGCCGGCAGCGTCGCTCGCCTTGGACTTCAGCTCGCTCTGGGCGTCGGGCTTGGGGTCCTGCGGACCGGCCTGGGCCTGGGTCGACTCGTCGGTCGGGGTCGCGCCGTTGGGCTCGGGGGTGGGCTGGACAGCCACTCATGCTCCTAAGGTCGTGCCGTGATCGCCGCCGATGGCACCCGCTCAGAGCACGGGGCAGTGCCATGGGCTGGGCTCATGCGATGCGCCCAGAGCCATCGGTCAACGGCCTGGGCGGACCACCGGTTCGGTGGCGCCTGGCCCGTTCAGTTGACCGTCGCAGCGCTGGGCGCGGTAACTCGTTCCATTCTAGCCCTCACGCACGCTCGACCACGCATTCTGACGCTCGTGAGAGCGGTTTTCTGGGGATAACTCCCCTCGATACGTGGGGGATCACGTGGATCGGGGGTTCAGCGGCTCTGTGAGC
>JAAYCP010000204.1 GCA_012729695.1 Actinomycetales bacterium
CAGGTGGTCCCATGGTCCTGGCAGACACCACCCCCAACCGGTCCCTACACGCTGGCAGGCGACATCACAATCGAAGGATCGATGCCCGGGCGGGCACCGGGTCCGTGCGCCGGCTCCCTCGGCAAGCGAGCCGGCCGGTCAACGAGCAGGTCATTTCTCTCAGCGTCGCTGCCACCTCCGAGCAACCGCCAGTGACCATCCCGTCGACTCAAGACGTACGTCTCGGACAGCGAGCACCCGACGCCGCGTCGAGCGAACATGGTCACGGCGACGTCGCCCACGACGTCAACACCCATCGGAGCGAGCCGGCGTCTTCGGCTCAGCCGCGGCACCGGCTCCACATGCCGCGACTCGATAAGCCTGAGGCTCTCGGCATACACGTCGAAGGCCACAGCCAGATGCTACGAGCAGACCCAGCGCGCCCTCGCCCGTGCACAGACCATGGCAACGATCGGTCCCCAGGTCTCGCAGGTGCGTCACTTCGCCGCGAAGCACACCCCTGCGCCCGACGCCGCGGCGCACCTGGGCCTGGCGGTACCGCTGCGGTACCATCCAAGTATGGCGATGAACCTGAGGCTGACCGACGCTGAGAGCGAAGCCCTGCGCAAGAAGGCGGAGCAGGAAGGGCGGTCCATGCAGGAGGTCGCCCGAGCAGCGATCGCTCAGTACGTCTCAGAGCGTCCGCAGCGATTGAGGGCCGCGATCGAGCGGGTCCGCGCTGAGGACAGCGAGCTGCTCGCGCGACTGAGTCGGTGACCGCCGAGGAGCTGGACTACCTGTCGGTCGAGGACCTTGTGGAGATCGCATCCGGGGTGCTCGACGACGTCGCGGTCAGGGACCCGGGGCTGCTCGCCGCGGCCGCCGCCCGGCCGATGACCACCGTGTTCGGCGACGACGCTTACCCGGCGTTCGAGGACAAGGTCGCGGCGTTGCTGCATTCCTTGGTCCGCAACCACGCCTT
Organism: Actinomycetales bacterium; assembly: GCA_012729695.1. Taxonomy (GTDB): domain Bacteria; phylum Actinomycetota; class Actinomycetes; order Actinomycetales; family Dermatophilaceae; genus F2B08. The sequence goes on from JAAYCP010000204.1 coordinate 962, forward strand.
GGTGGACGGCAACAAACGCCTGGCCTGGTCGGCCGCCCGAGTCTTCTGCCTCCTCAATGGCCGTGATCTGACCTATACCGTCGATGAGGCGGAGCAGATGATGCTCGAGGCAGCGGCCGGCGGGCTGGACGTTCCGCACATCGCGGCCTGGCTCGCAGCACGAATCGGTGCCGCGTCATAGCGCCGCCAGTCGACCAGGGGGTCAACCCCACTACTGCGTGCAGCCGGGTAGTGGGGGCAGGTCCTGGTTGGGGATGACGACATAGGGGGAGCCTCCGGTGCCGTCGTTGTTGCTGTAGTAATGGAACTGAAGCGCGCCGGGTTGCGCAGTGAACTCCCCATCCGGCAGGCCCGCCCGAATGGTGGTCCACGACCCAGACTTCACGTCGTAAATGAGGTTCCGCCGCAGTTGGTGCAGTTGCTGTGGCGGCCGCCGTCTCCACGGCCACTATCGGCAGCGGCCCTTTATGGCTGACGATCTGCAAGAGACGGTACGAACGGGACAACGGGATCGCAGTCGACAACACCATCGGCGGGGTCCTGCTGGGATCGATCGTTGTTCTCATCGGCGCGCTAGGTCTGCTGTACACAGCGGCGGAGATCCTTGACCAGCCAGCAGCTTGGTGGGCAGCCGTGGCTACGACTGGCGTCCTCCTTCTCTACAGCTGGAAGTCGATCCCCCAGACGCTGGCACTGGGATACTTCGGGACAGATGAGAAGGCCACTGTGAGCGCCTCACTGTAGACGACGCCACACTGCATCAAGGGGCCCGTGGCACCGGCCTCACGTGAGTCCTATCGCCGGCAGTTGGGCGTCAAGTCGGCGGCAGCCCGACCAGCGTATTACGCCGCGAGCCGGGCGGCTTGGTCGCCTTTCTGGACGACGTGGTGGTGATCACTGGTGCTCGTGTAGACATATTCGTCTACACGACGTACGGTTGAGGAGTGGGTGAGACAACGACGATCCGCATCAGCAGAGACACGCACGCACGGGTGACTCGCTTGGCGGCCGAACGGCACGAGACGATCGATGAGACCGTGAGTAGGGCCATCCGCGCGCTCCGCCAGGACGCCATGGCGCGGGACCTCGCGGAAGCGCTCACCGACGATGAGACGGCATGGCTCGATGCTGACGTCGGGTGACGTCGTCGAACTCGACCTCGGCACTCCCGCCGGCAGCGAGGCCGGCCTGCGTCGGCCGGCCATCGTCGTGACCGCCGCTCGGGTCCTACGGGGCGGACCTAACGTCGTGCAGGTCGTCCCCTTGACCCGAACGATCCGCACGAGCAGCACCGAGGTACCGATTGAACCGGACGCAGACAACGGACTCGTGGCGCGCTCTTCGGCGCAGTGCCAGCACGTCCGATCCGTGGCCACGACTCGAATCCACTCGCGCACCGGACACGTTGGGCCGGTGGTCCTCACCGAGGTCCGCGAGACACTGGCGCTGCTGCTAGATCTCTAGCGACGCGGAGCCTCGAGCGCATGCCGAGGCAGGCGCCCCCTTCCGCCGGGAGCTGGGCGGAACTTGGCGGCTGCCGAGGGCTCGGCGCCGGTGGGGCTTGGTGGCCCCGTGCACGTACTCCACCGTCCGGGGCGCCAGCGGCCTCCCGCCTTGCCCCCGGACTCGAGAAGTTCCCGGTACAGAGCACTGAGATCGGCAGGCCGTAGCGCGTGTAGCCTCATGCGGCCGAGCCTGGGGGCGACATACACACGGATGAGATGCTCGAAATCGGAGCGCGTGCGGGGCTTGACTTCCGGAGAGTGATTGGCGAGCCAGTTGCAGAGGTACTCCTCCAGCGTCAGAGAACTGCGGTCGACGAAGTCGCCACGATTTGCTGCCGTTCGCGCCTCATCCCCGGGCTCTCTTGACTGCCGCCTCGGTCGGGAAGCCTCCGACCCACCTGGGCTTGCTCACCCCCGCCGGTCGGTAACTTGGATCACGTACGACCAGGTGCTCACGCGGCGGATCGCCCCGTTGCGCAGTCGGGGTGCGGCCGCCGGCGGGCGATCATCAGTCACCCGAGGCCGTCCTACACGTGGGCCGAGTCCCTTGAACCAGTTCTGGTACTACGGCCGCCTCATCGAGATCTTCCGGACAACGGGACCGCACCGGTGCTCGTCAGCGGGCTGCGGGACACCTTCGACCACCTGCGACGCAAGAACACCGCCGCTCCTGCCGCGGCCGGAATGGCCAAGGGCGCCGAGGGTGACGCGCCTCAGCAGGACTGAGTCACGTCCTTCCGCGGCTCGGTGACCAAGCGTCCCGCCCGTCGGGCTCAGGCTTGGACGAAGAGCCCCTCCAGCCAAGTCCGCCAAGCCGGCTCCTCGTGCTGCACGTAGTCCGGCGCGTCGGATGAGAAGAGGTATGCGCGGATCCCCGCTGCCGCTTGGTCCTCGCCCATGTCGTGGGCGAAAGCCATGAGCATGCCCGGCACCGGAGCGGTGAGTCGGACCAGTGCCTGACGCTCACCGACCCGTTCGACGGCTCCGGTCGCGCCGCATACCTCGACTGCTGCGCCCTGCTTGCCCACCCCCAGCCCCTCGCTCAGAGTCGACCACAGCGTTTCGGCGTTGGCGGGTCGTGATGCCATGACCTCGAGCTGCGTCGCCTCCTGGCCGAAGAAGTGCGAGAGGTAGAGGCGCAGGTTGTCGAAGTAGGGCATCCAGCCCGCGCCCATGTCGTCCCAGAACTCTGACTCCCAGTCGGCGCCGGTGCCGAAGCCGCTGCTGGTGACGCGCACGACGCAGGTGCCGCCGGACTGCGCCTCGATGAGGAACTCCGAGGTGAGCGGGCTGAGCTCGTCGGGTTCCTTGCCCATGAGGGCGGCCCAGTCCTCCTCGTAGACGAGTCGGCGTGGAGGATCCCACTCGGTGACGCGGCCGTCCGAGCCCATGTCCGGACCCATCGAGATGTGCAGTGACCCGCCCTGGCGCTCCTCGATCTCGGTGGGCAGGAACCAGGCAGTCATGCCGTTGCCGGTGGCGATCGCCTGCCAGACCTGTTCTGGCGTGCCGGGGACCTCGACGCTGAACTCGAGCCGGTACGGGACGTTCGGGGTGGTGCTCATGGGGTCTCCTCGGGACGTGGGTGGGCGGCGACGACGAGCCGGTGCGGGCGCCCGTCGTCGTGGTGATAGCGAGCCGCGAGGTCCAGTACGGCGGCGGTGAGCTCATCGGCGAAGGCAGCCCGGTCCTCGGCCGACCGGAAGCCGATCTGGGTGTCGATGGTCAGGGTCGGAAGCCGTGACCCGGACGCACCCGCCCGGCGTGCGAGCGCGCCGACCTCGCGCACCAGCCGTCCGGCCAGGGCGACGAGATAGCCCGCCGAGAGGCGGTCGGCACTGGTGTCCGGGTCGGCCGCCGACGAGGTGACAGCCGCCGGCGACACCACATACGAGGCGGCCGATGCCTGGAGGACGCGTTCGGTGATCCCACCGTGCCGGCGTTCCTCGGCCAGCTCGACCAGGCCGTGCGCCTCGAGGGACTTTAGGTGGTAGTTCACCTTCTGGCGTGGAATGCCGACCCGGGACGCGAGGCCAGCCGCCGAGGCCGGGACTGCGAGCTCGGCGAGCAGCCTCGCCCGGACCGGGTCCAGGGCGACGGCTGCCGCTTCTGGGCGCTCGATGACCTCGACGTCCTGCATGGTTCAAGAGTCCTCTTGACAAGAAATATTGTCAAGAGCTAATCCGGTTCCCCGAGCGAGCTTCAGCTGTGGGCGTGGGCGAGCGCATTCACCTCATCGAGGAGAGCACCGGAGAGTGCCTCGGCTCTCATCCGGCTGCCGAGCCGCTCGGCGGCGGCGGCGATGTGGGGGTCGGTGACGAGGCGCTGCAGGTTCTCGGCGATGCGCTCAGGAGACGCTTTGACCGAGAGGCGGAGACCGGCGCCGGCCGAGACGACGCGGGCGGCGTTGTCTCCCTGGTCCCGGCCCAACGGCATGACCGTGGCGCGTCGTCCGGCTGCGAGGGCCTTGGTGACCGTCCCGTGCCCGCCATGCGTCACGACTGCGACGGAGCGCGGGAACAGCTGGGCGTGCGGTGCCGCGGCGAGGACCTGGATCCGGTCGGTGCCGGACTCGACGGGCTCGAGCATGGGGCCGGTGGTGACCACTGCGCGCAGGTCCGTGAGGAGCAGCGCCTCGATGAGGTTGTCTCGCAGGTGGTCGGCCCCCTTGGTCAAGGCCGAGGACAGACCGACGGTGACCAGCGGCGCATCACCAGGCGGCAGGTCGATCGGTGCTCCGACCCACTGGGGGTCGTCCAGGACGGGGCCGACATACGTCGTGTTCCTCGGCAGCCGCACGGGGAAGTCGAAGGCCGGTGAGGACAGGATCAGGACCCTGTCGGCCAGGTCCCACTGCTCCCACACACCGGTAAGCTCCGGCAGTCCGTAGGCGGCGCGGGCCGAGTTCAGTGCCGGCAGCCCGTAGTTCCACACCCGGCCCATGACTCGCGGGACCACCTGGTCACGAAGCCGGCCGAGTGGACCTCGACCGGGCGCCAGGCCGAGACCGAACGGCGGAGTCCCCGGGGTGGGGCGCGCATAGATCCCCACGTGGACGACCGCGTGCGGCAATCCAAGGGACTGTGCGCCCACCAGCGCGCCGAGGATCGCGCTGTCGACGAGAACGACGTCACAGCCTTTCGAGTGCACGGCGGTGCGTACGTCCTCGGCGAACAGGGCGGCCGGGCCGGTCACCAACCGGTCCAGCACTCGGTGGAACAGCTTGACCGGGTTGTGGACCACCTCCCAGTCCTTGAGCAGGTCGCCCTCGACGTCGGCGGAGAGCCGCTGCGGGGCCCGTACCCACGGACGGAAGTACGCTCCGGCGTGCAGGACGCTGGTCTCCAGCGTGATGTCGCCGATCACGGTGACCTCATGACCCGCCGCCAACAGCTGGCGAATCACACCCATCTCTGCAGGGACGGTGCCACCGCCGTCCCAGGTGGCGAACAGAATTCTCATCAGGGCACCTCCTCGGTACCGGTTGGATCACGCAGGGCGCCGCGAATCAGCGCCTGCATAGCGGCCGCCGTGCGGGGCTTCGACAAACCCAGGTCACGCCGGAGCAGCTTCCACGTACCCACGTCGGTAGCGGCATACAGGGCATCCAGCACCACCGCTCGCCGGTGCGGCTCGGCGGGGAGATGCCGCCCGAGCGTGGTCGCCAGCCAGGCCCGGTGCTCCCGGCGCGCGCCCTGAAGGAGGTCGGCGGCATTGGGCACCCGCTCCGCAGTACTCACCAGGCGCCAGTTGGCATCGCCGAACCTCTCGTACCCCCGCATGAGGGCCGCCACCATCGCCGGCACATCCCCCTCGGGCACGGTGGCGCGGTCCCTCCCCAGCTCCTCACCGAGCCGCCGGGCCACCTGCTCGAACAGGGAGGCCTTGTCCCCGAAGTGCGTGTGGAGCGTCTGTGTCGTCGTCGCCGCGTCACGAGCGATGTCAGCGAGGCGGATCG